>CAZKLS010000027.1:0-24164 GCA_964553405.1 uncultured Steroidobacteraceae bacterium | reverse complement strand
AATCCGGTGCTCGAGCCCCAGCGACTGCCTGAGCCGGCGCCACAGATGGCGCCACGGCCTGTTCGCCTTGCTCGGATTCGCGTGCGGCCAGGGCGTCGACGGGATCGGCGCTTCGAGGAACGAGCAGAGGCGTTCCCAGCTGCGCTCCCGGGTCGGATCGAACTCCAGGTACTGGCCGGCACGCCCGCTGAAGTGCTCGCGGACCGCGGCGTTGTGTGCCCGATAGGCGTCGAGCCAGGCCTGCCGGCTCGCCTCGTCCCGGGACGGATCGGCGTGCTCGCCGAACATCCACAGGCGCATCGGCCGGATGCGGCGGTCGCGGTAGAACTTCACGCAGCTCGCGATCCACTGCTCCTCGTCACGGAATGTCAGGATGTACCGCGCTTCGGGATACAGGCTGTAAATCTGGCGCCAGATGTGGAAGTAGGGATTGTCCGTGAAGGCATCGAACATCCCGAAGGTCGGCAGCCGGAAGTCGCCGGCATCGATCTGCCGTATCAGCGTCGCGCCGTCGTCCGCGCCGGGGTAGCTGCCGGGCTTGTCGCCGTTGACGGTACGGTAGCCGAGGATCTTCAGGGCCTCGAACAGCGTCGTGGTACCGGTCTTGTAGAAGCCGATGCCGAAGACCTTGCCGCCGAAATGCGCGGAAGCGCCGGTCACGTCTCAACCGCCCCGGCCCGAAGGACCCTCGAGGCCAGCGGCAAGCGCGAGCCGGCACCGTTCGGCCGCGGCGCTCTGCACCGGAGTCGGCGTCGAGTCGAATTCGATGAGCATGTCGGCCAGTCCCTCCGGCTCTGATCGAGGGCCGCGCGCCAGGCCCGGCGATTCCCACGACATTGTTCCATGATCGACGGATCGTTGGCCACGCGGGCCCGGAGCCGCCCGTCCACCCGCACTCAGAAGCCGAACCCTTCGTCCGGTTGCAGCAACCCGGATGGATCGATGGGCTCGATCAGATCGGCGCCCTGGTTGCGCGCGTTGTTGACCCGCTGACTGACCGGATGACACCGCAGCAGCTCCGGGTCGCAGGGCTGCAGCAGCGGCTCGAGCGTGGCTACGGACTGGCTCGAAGCATCGAGCCATTCGGCATGGCACGCCGGCGGCAGTATCACCGGCATGCGGTCGTGTATGTGCGCCACCGATGCCGCCGCGCTGGTCGTGACGATCGCGCAGGACTCGAGTTCCTCGCCCGAGGCGCGATCGGACCACCGCTCCCACAGCGCCGCCATGCCGAACGGCTCGCCGCTCGCCTGACGGATCAGGAACGGCTGCTTGTGCCCGGCCGAGCGCTGCCACTCGTAGTAGCCGTCGGCCAGCACCAGGCAGCGACGCCGGCGGAACGCGACGCGGAACGATGGCTTTTCGGCCAGCGTCTCGGCCCGCGCGTTGATCATCCGTGCCCCGATCGATCGCTCCTTCGCCCAGGACGGCACGAGCCCCCAGTGCAGCATCGCGAGCTCGCGACCGGCCGGCTCGCCGGCCTCCCGCACCGCGGCGACGAACTGCGTCGGCGCGATGTTGTAGCGCGGCTCGACGGCGGGCGCATCCGGCACGCCGAACAGTCGCGCCACGGCTTCGTGCGGCGAGAAGAATGCGAAGCGTCCGCACACCTGCGGCCCTACTCCCTGAGGCCCGTGCCCCGGTTCATCAGCCACACGCAGGCCGCGAACAGCAGGATCGTCGCGGTCGCCATCACGGTGAACGCGACTGCGACACTGACGTCCGACTGGCCGAGAAAGCCGTAGCGGAAGGCGTTGACCATGTACAGCACGGGATTGGCGAGCGAAACCCGCTGCGCCCATTCGGGCAGCAGGCTGATCGAGTAGAACACTCCGCCGAGGTACGTCAGCGGCGTCAGGATGAAGGTCGGGATGAAGGAGATCTGGTCGAAGTTCTTCGCGAACACCGCGTTGATGAAACCGGCGAGCGAGAACACCAGCGAAGTCAGCAATACCGCGCCGATCACGATCAGCGGGTGCTCGACGTGCAGCCGCGTGAAGAACAGCGCGATCACCGCGACGACCAGGCCCACCAGCAGGCCGCGCAGCAGGCCGCCGGCGACGTAGCCGAGCACGATCAGCCAGTTCGGCAGCGGTGCCACCAGCAGTTCCTCGATGTGGCGCCCGAACTTCGCGCCGAAGAACGAGGACACGACGTTGCCGTAGCTGTTCGTGATCACGGACATCATGATCAGCCCGGGCGCGATGTACTGCATGTAGCTGTAGCCGCCCATGTCGCCGATGCGCCGGCCGATCAGGCTGCCGAAAATGATGAAATACAGCGTCGCGGTGATCGCCGGCGGCACGAGCGTCTGCGCCCAGATGCGGACGATCCGGCCGAACTCGCGGATCACGATCGTGCGAAAGCCGACCAGCCGCACGTCCACCGGTGCGCGCGGCGACGGCACGGATCCTCCGGACGCCTCGCTCATGCGCCCGCCGCGGCCCGGGCCCTGCCGGTGCCGACGTCGCGCCCCTCGACCAGGCGCATGAACAGTTCCTCCAGGCGGTTGGCCTTGTTGCGCATGCTGAGCACCTCGATGCCGAGTCCGCTCAAGGCCGCGAAGACCTCGTTCAGGTTCTGCTCCTTGCTCACTTCCACTTCGAGCGTCCGGTCGTCGGTGAGCGAGATCCGGTAGCCCTGCAGCACCGGCGCCGCCGCCACCGGATCGCGCAGGTTGAGCACGAACACTTCGCTGTGCAGCTTGCGCAGCACGGTCGCCATCCGGTCGTGCTCGATGATGCGTCCCTCGTCGATGATGGCGATGTTCCGGCAGAGCGTCTCCGCTTCCTCGAGATAATGGGTCGTGAGGATGATCGTCGTGCCCTGCGAGTTGATACGGCGCAGGAAATCCCACATCGAGCGCCGCACCTCGATGTCCACGCCGGCCGTCGGCTCGTCCAGGATCAGCAGCCGCGGCTCGTGCAGCAGCGCGCGGGCGATCATCAGGCGGCGCTTCATTCCGCCGGACAGGGACCGCGAAACCGCGTCGCGCTTGTCCCACAACTGCAGCTCCCTGAGCCAGAACTCCGCCCGCTCCCGGGCGAGCCGGCGCGGCAGGCCGTAGAACCCGGCCTGGTTCACCAGGATCGTCAGCACCTTCTCGAACTGGTTGAAGTTGATCTCCTGCGGCACGACGCCGAGGCAGGACTTGGCCGCCTCGAGCTCCCGGTCCACGTCGTGGCCGAACACCTCGACCCGGCCCGAGGTCTTCTTGACCAGCGAGCAGACGATGCCGATGGCGGTCGTCTTGCCGGCGCCATTCGGTCCGAGCAGCGCGAAGAAATCGCCCTCCTCGACGGCGAGATCGATCCCCTTCAGCGCCTGGACGCCGTTGTCGTAGGTCTTGACCAGCTGCTTCAGTGACAGGGCGTGCATGCTGCGGGAAGTGACGGAAAAAGGGCTCGAAGGTTACTGGCGGGGTCGCCGGCCAGCAAGGCGGGCCGCCGGCCGCGCGCGGCGGGCGGCAGACGGCTTGTGGTCAGCGCCCCGTGATCGCATCGTACGGACATGCTACCCCGGGCGCTGGCCGACCTCGTCCTGCTGCTGCACGCGGCGTTCGTGCTGTTCGTCGTGGCCGGCGGATTCGCGGTGCTCCGCTGGCCCCGGCTCGCCTGGATTCACCTGCCGGCCGCGGCCTGGGGCGCGGTGATCGAGTTTGCAGGCTGGATCTGTCCGCTCACGCCGCTCGAGAACCGGCTTCGCCGGCTGGCCGGCGAGGCCGGCTACCCGCAAGGCTTCATCGAGCACTATCTGCTCGGCTGGCTGTACCCGGAGGGGCTCGACCGCTCGGTCCAGGTCGGACTGGGCCTGGCCGTGCTCGCAATCAACCTCGTCGCGTACGGTTGGGTAGCGGCGCGCCACCGGGCGGGCCGGACCCGTCGCTGAGCATCGATCCCGGCAGGCACAGGCCGAACCAGTGCACCCACTGGAGGCCGGCCGCCGAGCCGCCGGCAACCGCATCGGTCAGAGCAGGCCAGAACCTCGGGTGAGTACTCCACCGCGGGCGAATGAGGTCCGGCGACGAAGCGAGCGCGGCGCACCTCGAGGGTGTGAGTTCGGCCAGGCTGCGCTCGGTTCCGCAGGGCAGGCCGAAGGCGAGACGGGCCGCATGCGGCGCCGACCCGATCAGCTGGGCCAGGAAGGCCAGCGCCTGCTGGCCGAAGGCGAATGCCTCGCCCGCAGGACTGCCCGGTTCGAGGCGGAGCCTGCGGATCTCGGCCGCGTCGGCGACTCGCGTCGGGGCCGGCAGGGCCTCGAGCGGAGGGTGTAACTCGAACAGCGCGAAGGGGCAGTCCGCGGCCAGCGACAGCCCTTGCGGGTCGAGTTCGGCCAGCCGATCCCGAACAGTCGCAGGCAGGTCGAAGCGTGGGTCAGTCGCGTGATCGGGCAGCAGTGCCAGCTCCAGGAACCACCGATTGAGGTCGGCCAGGTCACGCCTGACCGAACCCCACAACAGTCCTCGGCGGGTTCGCGAGCCAGGTTCCGGCGATTCCCGGTTCCACCATGGGTGCATCGCAGTCTCTCCAAATATGGTCCGTTTGGACCATATTTGGTTATAGACTGCCATATATGGTCCTGTTGGACCATATTTGGCGGGAAAACTCAATTAGAGGGTCGAGGGAGCCATGCGTATTACCGACTGCCGCTACGATCGTGACCGGCTGCGCCTCGACGTCGCCTTCCGGCTGATCGGCCACGAAGCCCGCACCCGGACCATCAGGCTGGCCACCAAGCTGTCTGACGACCGGATTCGACGCTTGTACCGGGAGTATGTCCAGGCCGACCCGGGATTCGAAGTCCGCCGACGACGTGGCCGGTCACCGCGCCAGATGTCCCATTTCCGACGCTCGCTGGTCCATGAATTCCAGGCGGCGACACTGGCGTCGATGCTGCGCGCCTGCGGCCTGCTCTCGAGCGCCGGGCTGTTCCGGCACCCGGAACCGGCCGACGTCGCACTGCTTTGCGACGTGTATGAAACATACCAGAAATTGTGCCTAAATGTTTTGATCAGCTTCGAACATGCGTGGTATCTGACTGAAGTGCTCGCGCGTAACGACGAGTTCCTGCTGGTGCCCTGTGCCGATTGTGACGCCTACTGGGTCAGGGACTCGCTTTCGCTGCTGCCCTACAACTGCGCCGCCTGCCGATCCGGCGATACCACCGGGTTGATCGAGGCGCAGTGACCCGACACGCAGCGGTCGGGCGGTTGCTAAACTGCGTCGGGTCCCGTCCAGCGGTGACTCTTGCACGCTCCGAACGTCTTCGCCGGCCCCTACCTCGACCGCGCCGCGGAACTGCGGAAGGATGCGGCGTTCCTCGAATCCGCGCTCCGTGATCCCGAGGCCTGGATCGTCCCGCTGTGGAGATCCCGCAGCCTGATCGAGAAAACCGGGGACGGCGCACGGGCCGTGATGCTCGCAGCGACGCACGAGCTGCGCGCGCAGGTCGAGGACTCGCAACTCGTCATGCTGGGCCGTTTCAGGGGCCGGATCTGCTTCGCGGCGGAACTCAAGGCCGCCGAGTCTCCGCCCGCCACGCCGCATGGCGCGAGCTTCGAAGACCTCCGACTGGCCGGCGGCCTGCTGTCCCCCGAGGAGGCGGGCCTCTTGGCGTACGCACGGGCCATGGTCCACTGGCGCAGCAGAAGCCGCTACTGCGGCCGCTGCGGAACGCAGACGCTGGCCGCGTCCGCGGGTCACGTGGCTCGCTGCGCGAACCCGGACTGCGGCAACGAGCAGTTTCCGAGGCTCGACCCCGCGGTCATCGTGCTCGTCACCGATGGCGAGCATGCCGTGCTCGGGCGCCAGGCGGCCTGGCCCGCCGGCCGGTACTCGACGATCGCCGGTTTCGTCGAGCCCGGCGAGAGTCTCGAGGACGCGGTCCGCCGCGAGGTTCTCGAAGAGACCGGGCTCGCGGTATCCGGCATGCGCTACCACTCCTCGCAGCCCTGGCCCTTTCCGTCCTCGCTGATGCTCGGCTTCATCGCCTTCGCCGAGCCGGGGTCGGTGATCCGGGTCGACGACGAACTGGAGGATGCCCGCTGGTTCGCCCGCGCTGACATCGCTTCGGGCACTCCCGGGCTGCCACCGCCGCAGTCCGTGTCGTTCCGCCTGATCGAGGACTGGTACGACTCGGGCAGCGAGACCCCGCTCAGGCAGACCCCTGGCGTGAAGCTCTGGGCGCCGCCGCGAGGCTGATGGCGCAGTTCGTCCTTGTCTGGCGGCACGGACGGCTTACGATGCACTTCTCGAGCTCAGTCCGGGTCTAACCCTGCATGGAATTCTCCCCCGCCTCCGTTCTCAGCATCGCGCTCGGCATCGCACTGGCCGCGGCGACTGGCTTCAGGGTGTTCGTGCCGCTGCTGGTGGCTGGCCTCGCCGCGCGGGCCGAACTGATTCCACTGACTGACACGTTCCAGTGGCTCGCGAGCACCCCGGCGCTGCTGATGCTGGGCACCGCCGCCGTGTTCGAGGTACTCGCCTACTACATTCCGGGGGTGGACCACGCGCTCGACCTGGTGGCGGGTCCCGTCACGGTCGCGGCCGGAGTGGTCGCCAGCGCCGCAGTGATGGCGGACATTCCACCCGAGCTGAAATGGCCGCTCGCGGTCATCGCTGGCGGCGGCATTGCCGGACTCACCAAGGGGTCCACAGCCGTGCTCCGCGCCAAGTCCGGAGTGTTGACCGGCGGCCTCGCAAACCCGGTCGTCTCGACGGTCGAGACGGCCAGCGCCACCGGCCTCTCCATCCTGGCGATCGTGCTGCCGCTGCTGGCACTGGCCGCGATCGTCGCGCTCGTCTGGTGGTCGGCCCGCAAGGCCGGCCGCATCGTGTTCGGCCGCGGCCGACGCGACCGGCAGCCGGAACAACCGACCCACAGCCCCTGAACGTCGCGGCCACCAATGTGTCTCGTCGTCGTCGCCTGGCGCGCACATCCCCGGTACCGCCTGATCGTCGCGGCGAACCGCGACGAGTTCCACGCGCGACCCGCCGCGCCGCTCGGGTGGTGGGAGGACGACCGCCAGGTGCTCGCCGGGCGCGACCTGCAGGCCCGCGGCAGCTGGCTCGGCGTCACCCGCAGCGGTCGTTTCTGCGCACTGACCAATTTCCGTGAAGCGGCGCCGCGCCGGGAGCAGGCTCCATCGCGTGGCCGGCTCGTCGCCGACTACCTCACGCGGCGCACCGCGCCTGAGGGCTACCTGCGCGAGCTGCTCGACGAACGGGACCAGTACGCGGGATTCAACCTGCTGGCCGGCGATGCCGAGTCGCTGCACTACCTGTCCAACCGCGACGATGCCGTCCCGAGGCGCCTGCCGGCCGGCATACATGGCCTGAGCAATCACCTGCTCGGGACCCCGTGGTCCAAGCTGCGGCGTACGGAGCAGGCACTGCAGCAACTGCTCGCGGAACCGACGGTCACCAGCTCGCAGCTGCTGGGATTGCTGGACGATCGCCGCGTCGACGACCAGCACGAGCCGTCCGCCACCGGACTGCCGCCGGAGCTCGAGCGCGCGCTTTCCGCGCCCTTCGTCGTGCATCCGCAGTACGGCACGCGCTGCTCCACCGCGGTGCTGGTCGAGCAGGACGGCCGGACGATCGTCTGCGAGCGGCGCTTCGATGCCAGCGGCCGCGAGAGCGGCAGCACCCGCATCGAGTTCACGGTCGGCGGGAGCTTCGGGGACACTCCCGGGAAGCCCGGCGCCGCCGCAGGCACGGCACCGGCCCCGCCGCACGATGAGTGGCCGGAGTGACATGAAACGTCGCGGGGTCCGTCGTCACGCCGCCGGCCTGCTCGCGCTGCTGCTGCCGCTGGCCGGCCATGCCGCCGATCGCATCCGGATCGAGGTGGACGGCGTGGACAGGAACATCGCGGACAACGTCCGCGCCTACCTGACGCTCAGTCGCTACGTGCAGCGCGACGACGTGACGGACGCGCAGGTCCGCACGCTCGCCAACCGCGCGGTGGACGAGGCGGCCGACGCGCTGCGGCCTTTCGGCTACTACGAGCCCGAGGTGCGCAGCCGCACCAGTCGCGACGAACCGAACTGGGTCGTCCGACTCAAGATCCGCCCCGGCACGCCGGTCACGATGGGCGCCGTGGACGTGGCCGTCGAAGGCGCAGGCGCCGACGATCCCGGGCTGCGCCGGGTGATCGATTCGTCGCCGTTGAAGGAAGGCGCGCGGCTCGTGCATCCGGATTACGAGAACCTGAAGGTGGACCTGCTGCGCGTGGCCCGCAGCAGCGGCTACCTCGATGCCCGGCTCACCCGCCGGGAACTGGTCGTGGATCTCGACGCCCACCAGGCAGACGCCCGGATCACGCTCGACACCGGCGGCCGCTACCGGTTCGGCGAGTTGCGCATCGAGCAGGACGCCATCAATCCGGAGCTGCTCGAGGGCTTCGTGCGCTTCGACGCGGGCCAGGTCTACTCGCAGGAGAGTCTGCGCAGCACCCAGTACGCGCTGGAGGATTCCTACTATTTCTCGGAAGTGAACGTCACGCCGGGAGAGCGGGACCCGACGAGCCTGACGGTGCCGGTGACGATCAGCGGCGAGCGGACCAAGCCCAACCGCTACAGCGTCGCCGCGGGCTACGGCACCGACACCGGCATACGCGGGCGGTTCGCCTGGACCAACCGGCTCGTGAACCGGAGCGGCCACCGCTGGCAGCTCGAGACCACGCTCTCCCAGATCCGGCAGGAACTGATCGGCCGCTACGCGATTCCGATCGGCGACCCGAGCCTCGAGAAGCTGGAGTTCTCGGCCGGCTACATCAACGAGGAACTGGGCGATCTCGACAGCGAGCGCTACGAGGCCGTCGCGAGCCTGACCCAGGCCATGGGGGAATGGCAGCGGGTGCTGTTCCTGAAGCTGAACCAGGAGCAGACGACGTTCTCCGACGGGACCAAGAGCGACGTGCTGCTGCTGATCCCGGGCATCAGCTATGCGAGCCTGCCGCCGAATTTCCTGACGGGCTGGGTGCGCGACTCCGCGTATTACTTCGAGCTGAGCGGCAGCCCGCAGACGCTCGGGTCCGACGCCTCGTACCTGCGCTTCTACTCGCGCGCGGAGAAAGTCTGGCCGCTCGGCGGGCCGTGGTACCTGCGATCGCGCGGCGAACTCGGGGCCAGCTGGATCAACGAGTTCTCGGAGCTGCCCGCCTCGCAGCGGTTCTTCACCGGCGGCGACAACAGCGTGCGCGGCTTCGGCTACAACGAGCTCGGCGGACCGGATGACGAGGGAGGCGAGCACCTGCTGGTGGGCTCGCTCGGCCTGGAGCGGGACTTCCCCCGCCAGCTGCGCGGCACCGTCTTCACGGACGTGGGCAACGTGATGAACGACTGGAACGATCCGCTCGAGTACTCGGTCGGCATCGGCGTACGCCTGCGTCTGCCGATGCTGATGATCGGCCTCGACGTGGCGCAGGCGCTCTCGGAGCCCGGCAAGCGGCCGCGCATCCACCTGAACATCAGCCAGGTGTTCTGATGCGCCGCCTCCTCGTCGTAGCCGGTATCGCGATCGCGCTGCTCGCCTGCGCCGGAGGCGCGCTGCTCTATCACCTGCTGCACACGGAGCAGGGACTCCAGCGCCTGCTGTCCCAACTCGACCGCATCCCCGGCCTCGACATCGCAGCGGAGGGCGCCACTGGAACGCTCGCGGGACCGCTCAGCGTCGAGCGCCTGGTGATCGATCACCCGTCCGTGCGGATCGAGGCACGCAGTCTCACCGTGGACGCCGGGTTCGGCGGCCTGCTCGCCGGAAACATCGAGCTCGGCGAACTGTCGGCCGGCAGCCTCGAGGTGACGCTGCGCGAGCGCGAACCACAGCCCCCGAGCGAGCCGCACTTCCTGCCCCGCTGGCTCGAGATTCACGCGCCGCGCGTCCACGCACGGAACGTCGGCATCACGCTGACCGCGGGACAGCGGATCGCGGTGGAGGAGATCGAAGCGACGGTCGGCATCACGCGCTGGAGGATCGACGTTCCGAGAATCGCCGTGCGCGACCCGGCCGGCGAAGTCAGCGGGGCGATCGTGCTGCGCGCAAGCCTGCCGCTCGGCATTCGCAGCGCGCTCGCAGGACACTGGCGCCTTCCCGACGGCCACGACTACCGGTTCACCGGCAGCACTCGCGGCAAGCTCGACCGGCTCGGCGTCGCGCTGGGACTTTCGGAGCCTGCACGCCTGTCGTTCGTCGGAAACGTGCTGGCCGGGTCCGGCGGACCGCGAGCGGTCGGCACGCTGCGCGCGGAGGAATTCGACGGCTCGCCCTGGCTGCCGCCCGGACGAATGCCGCCAATGAGCGGCTCGATCGCGATCGACGCAGGTCGCAGCGCCATCGGGCTCGACGGGACACTGAGCTCGCCCCTGCTCGGCCCGGGTCCGCTGCGCCTGCAGGGCGGCGCTCGCATCGACGGGCGCACGCTGGAAATCGCCGGGTTGCGCGCCTGGCTGCCGCGCGAGTCCACCGAGCTGATCGGCTGGGGCGAGGTGGAGTTCGCGGACGGTGCGCCCCGACTCGACCTGCAGGGCGAGTGGACCCTGCTGCAATGGCCGCTTGCGGAGAACGCCATCGTCGAGAGCCCGTTCGGCACCTTCCGCCTCGAGGGCGCGCTGCCGTATCGCTACCAGCTGCAGGCCAGCACGCGCGGGCCGAAGCTGCCACCGGCGGCATTCGACGCCCAGGGAGCGATCGAGCAGTCCGCGCTGGTCGTCAATTCCCTGAAAGGAACCGTCCTCGGCGGCGAGCTGCGCGGCAGCGGCCGTCTCGAGTGGAGCGGCGCACAGAACTGGAGCATCGCGATCGACGGGCGGGAACTCGACCTGTCCAGGCTGCGCGCGGACCTGCGCGGTCGGCTGAACGTCGCCGGGCAGGCCGCGGGCTCGGGCCTCGATGCAGAGGGCCCCTGGACGGCGCGCATCGACCGCTTCTCCGGCACGCTGCTCGGGCGTCCGTTGACGGGCCGCGGCTCGATCTCGCACCGCTCGGGCGCTTACGAGCTGGACCGCATCCGCGTGGCCAGCGGAACCTCCCACGTGGACCTGCAGGGACGATGGGGTCCGTCGGTCGACATCGAGTGGCAGGCGAACCTCGAGTCGCTCGGCATCGTCGCGCCCGGACTCGGCGGCTCGATGACCGGCAGCGGCACGCTCAGCGGACCGCAGCCCCGGCCGCACATCGAAGGCAGCATCCGCGCCCGCGATCTGCGCTACGGTGGGCTGCTGGCAGATCTCGCCAGCGCCGAGTTCGATCTCGACCTCGGCGCCTCGCGTCCGTCGCGTATCGACCTGCAGATCCGCGACGCGGCGGCCGGGGCGCTCGAGTTCCACGCAATCACGCTGCACGGCCAGGGGCCGCTCGACGATCACCGCTTCACGATCACGCTCGCCTCGCCCGGCTCCACGGACGGGCGCGTGGCGGGCTTCGACGCGCAGCTCGAAGCCGCGGGTCACACCAGCGTGGACGAGCGCCGCTGGTCCGGCGACATCGAGCGGATCCGGGTCGACTTCACCGACGACCGTGCGGAACTGGTCCAGCCCGTGGCGCTCACGATCTCGCCGGACCTGCTGCGATCGGGACCGCTCTGCCTGGTGGCCGGCGAGGCGCGGCTGTGCGCCGAAGGACAATGGCAGCGCTCGCCGGCCTCCTGGCGGGCGCTGTTCAGCGCGCAGGACTGGCCGCTCAAGCGCGTGCTGCGTACGTTCCTCGGCTGGCGCGAGTTCGACGGCAAGCTGCAGGCCAGCGGCTGGCTGGCAAGCGAGCCCGGCAGCGACTGGGTGGGCGGCGCCACCGTGCTGCTCGACGAGCCGACGCTCGACATCCCGCGCAACAAGTTTCGCAGCGATCGCGTGCGTCTCGGCGGCGGTCGGCTGGACATCTTCGCCGACTCGACCGAGATCCGGGGGGCACTCGACCTGGAGCTGGTCGAAGGCACCGAGGTCCACGGCAGCGTCACCGCGCTGCGGCTCGACGGCCGCACGCTGCCGGATGCGCCGCTCAGAGGCACGCTCGACCTCGACTCGACGGCGATCACGACGCTGCCGCTGTTCGTGCCGGAGATCGACCGTGCCGACGGCCGCCTCGACGCCGGGCTGCGGATCGGCGGCACGGTGGCCGAGCCGGTGTTCGACGGCGAGTTCCACCTGGCGGATGCCCGCCTCGACCTCTACCGGACGAACCTGACGCTGAAGAACCTCGCGCTGGACGGCAACTTCGCCGGCGACGAGCTGACGTTCAGCGGCAGGGGGGACAGCGGCAAGGGACCGCTCACGCTGAGCGGGCGATTCACGTGGCCGGACGGCGTCATGACCGGGAGCATGCGGATGCAGGGCGAGGAGCTGCTGCTGGCCGACACGCCGGAGTACCGCGTGCTCGCCTCGCCGGACCTCACGCTGCGAGCCGGACCGGACGGCTACGACGTCGAGGGCGAGGTCCTGATTCCGCGGGCGCGGATCTCGCCGAAGGACCTGAGCTCGACGGTACAGACCTCGCCGGACGAGCGCGTCGTCGGGCTCGACGAGGAGGACGAGTCACCGAGCACGCTCGACCGCGTGCGCAGCCGGATCCGGGTCGTGCTGGGCGACGCGGTGACCGTGGACAGCTACGGGCTCAAGGCGAGCCTCGGCGGCGACGTCACCGTGACGACGAAGCCGGACGACATCCCGCGGGCGACCGGCGCGATCAACGTGCTCGAGGGGCAGTACAAGGCCTTCGGACAGGACGTGAAGATCACGCGCGGGCGGCTTTCGTACTCGAACTCGGCACTCTCCGACCCGACGCTGGAGATCGTCGCGGAACGCGAGATACGCGACGAGGACGTCACGGTCGCAGTCAACGTACGCGGGCGTCTCGCCGAGCCCTTCATCACGATCACCTCGACTCCCGCGATGCCGAGCAACCAGGCATTGTCCTACCTGCTGACGGGCCGCTCGATAGACACGCTGCAGTCGAACGAGGCGACGTCGGTGGACCGTGCCGCAGAGACCCTCGCGATCAGCGGCGGCGGACTGCTGCTCGGCACCGTGGGCAGCCGGATCGGACTGGACGAGGTGACCGTGGAGAGCCGCGGCACAGACGACACCGAGGTGGTGCTGGGCAAGTACATCTCGCCGAAGCTGTTCGTCAGCTACGGCATCTCGATCGTCGAGGCGATCAACACGATCAAGTTGCGCTACACGATCAACAAGAACTGGTCCCTGAAGGCAGAGGCCGGACTCGAGCAGAGTGCCGACGTCGAGTACCGCATCGAGCGCTGAACCGGCACCGGCGCCCGCTGCGGCATCGTCCACCGCAAACGAGGAGAGCAGTCATGGATCTGGGAGCATTTTCCGTCAGCCTGAGCGTCCGCGACATCGAGGCGTCACGGGACTTCTACTCGAAGCTCGGCTTCGAGCCGGTCGGCGGTGACATCGGCCAGAAGTGGCTGATCCTCAGGAACGGGGATCACGTCATCGGCCTGTTCCAGGGGATGTTCGAGCGGAACATGCTGACCTTCAACCCGGGCTGGGACCAGCACTGCGGCGAGACCGAGACGTTCACCGACGTGCGCGAGATCCAGGCCGCGCTCAAGCGCGCCGGCGTCGCGCTCGCCAGCGAAGCCGACCCGGACTCGAGTGGTCCCGCGAGCCTGGTCGTCATCGACCCCGACGGCAACCCGGTGCTGATCGATCAGCACCGCTAGCGGGCCGGCGCGCCGGCAGCGACCGGCTCAATCGAACTCGGCGGGCAGCGAGGGGTCGAGCCAGTGCGCGTGCATGCGCAGCACCTGCCGCGGCGTGCTGCGGCCCAGCGACATCGGCGGCAGCGCGCCGGACTCGAAGAACGCGACCCCCTCGGTCTCGTAGCTGCCCCGCGCCTCGCCGCCGGTGATCTCGCACAGGAAGAAGGCCTTCCAGGCATGGAACGGGAACTCGCCGTGGCCGTGCCGGCTGCGGTCATAGAGCGCCGCGAGCTTGACCGCCCGCGTCCTGAAGCCCGATTCCTGCTCGATCTCCTTCTCGATCGCCTGCGAGGGGCTCTCGTTGACGTCCGCCCATCCGCCCGGCAGCGTCCACAGTCCATCCGCGCGCTCGCGAACCAGCAGCACGCGGCCGTCGCGAAAGACCGCCCCGCGCACCTCGATCTTCGGCGTCACGTAGCCGTCCTCGCGGCTCCACAGCGCCCGCAGGCGCTCCTGGTCGGCCGGCCTTTCGACGCCGAGCAACTCCATCGCAAGCTGCTCAACCTGCTCGTAGCGCTCGCGGTCGAATTCGCTGCTGCAGAAATGCAGGCCGGTGCGAGCCAGCGCCTGCAGGCGGCGCGCAATCCGCAGCTGAGTTTCAGCCATCGTCTCTCCCCCGGGTCCGCGGTCCAATGATGCTCGATGCGGGGCCGGCGTGCAGGGGTCGCAGGCGCCGCCCGCTGCTGCGGCGCCCGAGCTTGACTGCTGATGCATATTTATGCGAGATTTATAAAAGTTTATTCATCCGCTTTCCGCCACCCGCCGATGGCCGCAGAACTCAATGCCCAGTCGCTGCGCCGGGACGCCATCGTGCGCATCCTGCGGCGCAGCGCCGTCGGCCGCCAGGCCGAGCTCGTCGAGCTGCTGCGCGGCGAGGGCCATGACGCCACCCAGTCGAGCGTGAGCCGCGACCTGCGCGAGCTGGGCGTGGTCAAGGCCCAGGACCGCTACATCGTCCCGGAGGCCGAGGACGGGCTCAGGCCGGGACAGTTCGAGTCGGTGCGCGCGTTCGTCAGGAGCTGCCGCCCGGCCGGCGGCAACCTGACCGTCGTGCGCACGACGCCGGGCTCCGCGCAGAGCGTCGCGCTGGCGATCGACAAGGCCCGCTGGCCCGAGGTCGTCGGCACGATCGCCGGAGACGACACGATATTCATCGCGACGGACGGCGCGCGCGCGCAGCGGCTGCTGCTCGACCGCCTCCTCGCCACCCTCGCCCGCTGAGACCCCCACGATGACCAACACGAACCCGGGCGCTTCGCCCATCCTGCTTGCATTTTCCGGCGGCCTCGACACCTCCTTCTGCGTGCCCTGGCTGGCCGAGACCTACGGCCGCCCGGTCGTGACGCTGACCGTGGATACCGGCGGCATCGACGCCGACACGGCCCGTACGCTGGAGCAGCGCTCGAAGGCGCTCGGCGCGGTGGCGCACCACCTGGTGGATGCGCGCCCGGCGTATTTCGAGCAAGTGCTCAAGTTCCTGATCATGGGCAACGTGCGGCGCGGCAATCTCTACCCGCTGTGCGTCGGCGCCGAGCGCGTGCTGCAGGCGCAGACGGTCGCGCAGTGGGCCCGCAAGCTGGGCACCGACGCGGTCGCGCACGGCTCGACCGCGGCGGGCAACGACCAGGTGCGCTTCGAGGTGGCGCTGCGCACGCTGGCGCCGGAGCTCGAGATCATCGCGCCGGTCCGTGACCGCGCCTTCAAGCGGCCGGAGCAGCTCGAGTACCTCGAGCAGCGCGGACTGCCGGTGCCGCCCTACGGCGCGGCCTACTCGGTGAACCGCGGCCTGTGGGGCGTGACCATCGGCGGCAAGGAGACGCTGACCTCGACCGGCTCGATACCGGACGAGGCCTGGGTCCTGACCCGCGATGCCTTCCGCGATCCGCAGCCGGCGGAGCGTCACACGGTCGGCTTCGATTCCGGCGTGCCGTGCTCGCTCGACGGCCAGGCACTGGACCCGGTGAGCCTGATCGAGCAGGTGGAGGCGATCGGCGCGCGCTTCGGCGTGGGCCGGGGCGTGCACCTCGGCGACACGATCATCGGCTTCAAGGGACGGGTGGCCTTCGAGGCGCCGGCGGCGGAGGTGCTGCTCGGCGCGCATCGCGAGCTCGAGAAACTGGTGCTGACGGCGCGCCAGGCGCGGCTGAAGGATGCGGTCGCCTCGACCTACGGCGACCTCGTTCACGAGGGGCAGCACCTCGACCCGGTGTGCCGCGACATCGAGGCGATGTTCGTCTCGACCCAGCAGCGGGTGAGCGGCGAGGCCCACCTGCTGTTCCGTCCGGGCACGGTGTTCGTCGAGGGCGTCGAGTCGCCTTATTCGCTGATGAAGGCCTCGAAGGGCGCGTACGGCGAAGCCGCCGGCGAGTGGACGCCCGAGGACGCTCGCGGCTTCTCCCGGATGCTCGCGCTGCCCGGGATCTTCTACACGCGCGCCGGTCGGAACTGAGCCGGGAACCCGCCGCGATGAACCAGATGAGAACCGTCGTCGTCGACAAGATCGCCTCGATCGCCCAGGCCTGCGGGCTGGGGCACGAACTGCGGATCGCCACCAGCGACATCCCCTGCGAGGAAGGCGTGGTGCTGGTCGTGGAGATCCTCAGCAACAAGTCCACCTACAACACGCTGGAGCTGACCAGCGGCCGGATGGCCAAGGTGTCGCGGGGCGACATCGTCGTCGGCGCGCTCGGTCACCGGCAGGCGCTGTTCGGCTACTCGGGCCACGTTCCGGAGTCGGTGCGCGCCGGCGACGTGCTGCAGGTGCTGAACATCGGCGGCGTCCTCGGCGTCTGCGACTCGGTGAACCCCGAGAAAGGCAAGCCCTTCGACTGCCGCGTGCTCGGCTGCGTGCTGCAGTTCCCGTTCCTCGGCGAGCGCATCGGCGTGCCGGCGCGGGTCGGCCACAGCCGGTTCGACGCGGGCGCCAGGCTCGAGTCGCACGGCGTGCCGGTGATCGCGCTGGCGGGCACCTGCATGGAAGCCGGCAAGACGGCCGCCGCCTGCGCCATCGTGAGCCGCATGCGCCACCGCGGCCTCGCGATACACGCGTTCAAGGCCACCGGCGTCTCGCTGCGGCGCGACATCCTCGCGATGGAGGACGCCGGCGCCAGGCGCAGCACGATCTTCACGGACCTCGGCATCGTCACGACGACGGCCGACTCCGGGCCGGCGCTCACCCGCACGATGCTCTCGGAAATGTCGCAGGGTCGCCCCGACGTCGTCGTGTTCGAGCTCGGCGACGGCCTGCTCGGCGCCTACGGCGTCGAGGCCATTCTCGCCGCGGATGACATCCGCCGGTCGATCTCGGCGCTCGTTCTCTCCGCGAACGACCCCGTCGCGGCCTGGGGCGGCGTGAAGCTGCTCCGCGAGCGCTTCGACATCGAACCCTGCGCGGTGACGGGCCCGGCGACTGACAACGCCGTCGGCGTGCGCATCATCGAGGAGCAGATGGGCGTGCGGGCCTTCAACGCGATCACCTCGGGCGCCCAGCTCGGAGACCACATCATCGAGCAGCTCGGCCTCGACCAGAGCTTTCCGATGGCGGCCTCGAAGTGAACGCCCGGATCCCGGCGGTCGTGCTCGGCGGAACGGGCTACGTGGCCGGCGAGTTGCTGAGGCTGCTGGCCGCCCATCCGTTTCTCGACCTCGCTGCCGTGGCTTCGGACAGCCAGCCCGACGAGCCGGTCGCGCAGTTCTTCCGCCACCTGCAGCCGGTGCTGCCGCACATGCGCTTCGTCGGCCATGACGAGGCCGTCGAGTACGTGACGGCAAATCCAGTGACGGCCGTATTCTCGGCGGCGCCGCACGGCGTATCCGCGGCGCTCGTCGACCGCCTGCTCGGCGCCGCTGAGCAGGCCGGCACCGAACCGCGGGTCGTGGACATCTCGGCGGACTTCCGCTTCCGGACACCGCAGGCTTACGCGGCGGTCTACCGGCACGAGCACGGCGCGCCCGGACGCCTGGCGGAGTTCAGCTGCGCCGTGCCCGAGCACCTGGACGCACCCCGGACACCCCACGTCGCGCATCCGGGTTGCTTCGCGACGGCCGTGCTGCTCGCGAGCGTCCCGCTGCTCTCGCTGGGACTGGTCGAGCCGAGACTGTTCGTCTCGGGCGTGACGGGCAGCACGGGCTCGGGCAGGAGCCCGACCGCCGGCACGCATCATCCCGAACGGCACGGCGACCTCTATGCCTACAACCCGCTCTCGCACCGGCACGCACCCGAGATCGCCGCACTCGCGCTCGAGGCCACCGGCACCGAGGCCGAGATCTGCTTCGTGCCGCAGTCGGGCCCGTTCGCGCGCGGCATACACGTGACCGTGCAGGCGGCGGCCCGGCAGCACCTGTCGAGCGAGGAGCTCGTCGAGGCCGTGCGCGACTTCTACGAGCAGTCGGTGTTCGTCAAGGCGAGCGCCCAGCCGCCCCGGATCAAGGACGTCGCGGCGAGCAATTACGCCCGCCTCTCGGCCGTCTCGCAGGGCGGCACCGTGGCGGTGATGTGCGCGATCGACAATCTGACCAAGGGCGCCGCCGGCGGTGCGGTGCAGTGGATGAACCGGCTGCTCGGCCACGACGAAACCGCGGGCCTGATGCTGCCCGCGCCGGGCTGGACCTGAGCACGATGGTAAAGATCGAGGCCCAGTCCGTGGATTCAGCGCAGCGCTCAGCCCTCGCGCCCGTCTATGCGCAGTGGCCGCTCGAGATCGTCGGCGCATCGGGCGTGCACCTGCAGACCGCAGACGGGCGCCAGGTGCTGGACCTGTACGGCGGACATGCGGTGGCCGCGCTCGGCTATTCGCACCCGCGCTGGCTGCAGACGCTCGAGAGCCAGGCCCGGACGCTGCTGTTCCAGAGCAACGCCGTGCCGCTCGAGGTGCGCGAGCGCGCCGCCCGGCGCCTGGCCCGGTTTGCGGGACTCGGGCTCGAAACCGTCTTTTTCACGAACTCCGGTGCCGAGGCGAACGAGAATGCGCTGCGCCTCGCGACCCGGATCACCGGGCGTCGCAAGGTCGTCGCGGTCGAGGGGAGCTTTCACGGTCGCACCGCGGCGGCGGGCGCCGTGACCTGGGGCTCGGCCGCGAAGTGGTACGGGTTTCCGCAGCCGCCGTTCGAGGTGGAGTTCCTGCCGCGCGGCGATCTCGACGCCGTCGCGGCGCGTGTCGATTCCCGGACGGCCGCGGTGATCGTCGAGCCCGTCCAGGGCGTCGCGGGTGCAGTGGACTTGGGCCGGCCTTTTCTCGCTGCACTGCGGGCCCGGACGACCGAGACCTGCGCGCAACTGATTTTCGACGAGGTCCAGTGCGGCGTGGGACGCACCGGGCATCCGTTCGCCGCGAACATGTACGGCGTCGCGCCCGACATGATCACGACGGCCAAGGCGCTCGGCGCCGGCTTTCCCTGCGGCGCGCTGCTGCTGGCGGACCACCTGGCCGCGAACCTGAAAGTGGACGACCTTGGAACCACCTTCGGCGGCGGGCCGCTGGCCTGCGCGCTGGTCGAGACGGTGCTGGACGTCATCGAGTCCGAGGGGCTGCTCGAAAACGTGCGCAGGCTCTCGCAACTGATCCGCGAGAGCTGCACGGTCGGACCCGTTACCGCGACGCAGGGGGCGGGCTTCCTGCTCGGGCTGCGCACGCGCCGGCCTGCCAGGGACGTGCAGCGCGAGCTGCTCGAGCGCGACATCCTGACCGGCACCAGCGCCGACCCCAACGTCGTCCGCATCCTCGCGCCCTACGTGCTCGAGGAGCAGCACGTCCACGCGCTCCGCGATGCGCTGGCCTCTCTGCCGGCCTGAACCTCGCGTGCGCCACCTGCAAGTAAGTTAGCGTTGTTCGTATACCGCCGTCCTCTGTCCTAACCCCTATCCCCTACCCCTAACCCCTCTCCCCTATCCCCTCTCCGCATGAACCGCTTCCTCGACCTCGCCGACTTCTCCCGTGACGAAGTCACCGACCTGCTCGCACTGGCGCGCAGACTGCAGCAGCATCCCGAGCCGCAGGCACTGGCCGGCAAGGTGCTCGGCCTGCTGTTCCTGAACCCGTCGCTGCGCACGCTCTCCTCGTTCCAGGCCGGGATGATGCGACTCGGCGGCTCGGCCTTCGTCGTCACGCCGGGCCAGGGCACCTGGCAGGTGGAGACGCGCGACGGCACGGTGATGGACGGCGCAGCCGCCGAGCACGTGCGGGAGGCGATCCCGGTGCTCGCCTCGTACTGTGACGCGCTCGGCATCCGCGCCTTTGCCGAGGGCCGGGACCTCGCCGACGACCTGGGCGAGCGGCGCTTCGGCCTGATGGCATCGCTTTGCGAGAAGCCGCTGATCAACCTGGAGTCGGCCGCGAATCATCCCTGCCAGGCGCTGGCGGACTGGAAGACGCTGGACGATGCGGGGGTGCCGCGGCAGGGCAAGTTCGTGCTCAGCTGGGTCCATCACCCGCGCGCGCTGCCGCTGGCGGTGCCGGCGGCGACGGTGCACATGGCGGCCCAGCGCGGCATGGAGGTCGTCGTGCTGCGTCCGGAGGGCTACGCGCTGCCGGACGCGATCATGGACAAGGCACGCAGAGCCGCCGAGGCCAGCGGCGGGTCCGTCAGCGAAAGCTCGGACCGCGCCGCTGCGCTCGCCGACGCGAGCGTCGTCTACGCGAAGGAATGGGGTTCGCCGCAGTGCTATGGCGACGCGGACGCGGACGCCCGGCTGCGCGAGTCGCTGCGGGACTGGCAGCTGCGCGAGTCCTGGTTCGAGCCCGCCCGGCCGGACTGCCGCTTCATGCACTGCCTGCCGGTGCGCCGCAACGTCGCGGTCGCGGACGAGGTCCTCGACGGCCCGCGCAGCCTGGTGATCGACGAAGCGGCCAACCGCATGCGGGTCCAGATGGCCGTGCTGTATCGGATTCTCAAGGGGTGAACGCCACGATGATCGGACACAAGGTGGAACAGGCGGTGACGGTGCGCGCGCTGCGCGGCGCGGCGCCGTACATACACATGTACAAGGGGAAGGTCTTCGTCATCAAGACCGGTGGCGGCGCGTTCCGCGAGCTGGCCACGATGCGCGCGTTCGTCGAGCAGGTGGCGATACTCCACCACCTCGGCATCCGCGTCGTGCTGGTGCACGGCGGCGGTCCCCAGCTCGACGAGGTCACCGCGCAGCTCGGCGTGGAGACGCGCATGGTGCAGGGCCGGCGCGTGACCGACGCCGCCGCCATCGACGCGACCAGCATGGTGCTGAACGGCCTGGTCAACACGCGGCTGCTGGCGCTGTGCCGCGAGTTCGGCATTCCCGCAGTCGGCCTGAGCGGCGTCGACGGCGGACTCGTGCTCGCGCATCGCCGCCCGCCGGTGACGCTCGCGAGCGGCGAGACCGTGGATTACGGCATGGTCGGCGACATCGACGGCGTCGAGCCGGCCATCCTCGACCGGCTGCTGGACGCGGGGTTCCTGCCGGTCGTGAGCCCGCTGTCGGCCGACGCGCGGGGGCAGCTGCTGAACATCAACGCCGACACGGTCGCGGCCAACATCGGCTCGGCGGTCAATGCGGAGAAGCTGATCCTGTGCACCGGCGCACCGGGCATCCTCGAGCGACTCGACGACCCGCACTCGCTGATCTCCTACACCGACGTGGCCGGGCTGCGGCGGCTGCGCGAGGAAGGCGCCCTCTCGGACGGCATGCTGCCGAAGGCGAGCGCGATCGAGGCCGCGATCCGCGGCGGCGTGCGCCGCGTGCACGTGATTTCATACACGGCGCAGGACGCGCTGCTGGCGGAGATCTTCACCAACGAGGGCACCGGGACGCTGGTCGTCGCCGACACCAAGGCGCTGAGCGCCGCGGAGCAGGCTGCCGGATAGGAGCTGGCCGTGAAGAGACTATGGGACAAGGGAGCGCCGCTCGATCAGCGCGTGCTCGAGTTCACGGCCGGCGAGGACCACGCGCTCGACGACCGGCTGGTGGCCTACGACGTGCGCGCGTCGATCGCTCACGCGGAGATGCTGCACGAATGCGGGCTGCTCGCGCAGGACGAGCTCGACCGGATCCGGCAGGGCCTCGAGGACATCGCGGCCGCGCACGCCCGCGGCGAATGGTCGGTCACGCTCGAGATGGAGGACGGGCAGACCGCGCTCGAGACGCTGCTGACCGGGAAGATCGGCCAGGCCGGCGCGCGGCTGCACGCGGGCCGCTCGCGCAACGACCAGGTGCTGGCGGCGCTGCGCCTGTACCTGCGCGAGGCCGTCGAGTCGCTCGCGGAGGACGGCCGCCAGCTCGCCGACGCGCTCGACACGCTCGCGAGCGAGCAGGGAGCCGTGGCGCTGCCCGGCTACACGCACATGCAGCAGGCGATGCCGAGCTCGGTCGCGCTGTGGGCCGGCGGATTCGCGGCCGAGATCCGCGACGACGTGGACGCGCTGCGCCACTCGCATCGGCGGATCCTGAAGAACCCGCTCGGTTCCGCGGCCGGCTACGGCACGCCACGGTTGCCGGTCAACCGGGAACTGACGCGCAAGCGGCTCGATTTCCCCGCGAACCACGAGCCGGTGACCGCGGTGCAGCTGTCGCGCGGCAAGGCCGAGGCCGAGGTCCTGTTCCAGGTCGCGCTGCTGATGCAGGACCTCGGGCGCCTCGCCTCGGACCTGCTGCTGTTCTACACGCGCGAGTTCGGATTCGTCGAGCTGCCGGACGACTTCACGACCGGCTCCTCGATCATGCCGCAGAAGCGCAACCCCGATGTCTTCGAACTGGTGCGTGGCCGCACCGCAACGGCCCAGGCCTGCCTGTTCGAGGTGCTCGGGGTCACCGCGAAGCTGCCCTCCGGCTACCATCGGGACCTGCAGCTGATCAAGGCGCCGCTGTTCCGCTCGATCGACCTGTGCGGCGAGTCGCTCAGGATCATGGCGGCCGCGGTCCCGCAGATCCGTTTCCGGCCGGAGCACATCCGCATGGACGCGGACATCCACGCGGCGGAGCAGGCCAACGCGCTGGTGGCGAGCGAGGGCATCCCGTTCCGCGAGGCCTACCGGAAGATCGCGCAAAGACTCGGAAAGGACTGATACGATCGCCGGCCATGAAACAGTCCGTACTCGCACTGCTGCTCGCCCTGCCGGCACTTGCCGCAACCGCCGCGCCGGATTACTCCCGGCTCGGCAAGGACCTGACCCCGGTCGGCGCCGAGCGCGCCGGTAACGCGGACGGCACGATCCCGGCCTGGGAGGGCGGCCTGACCGAACCGCCGCCCGGATGGACCCCGGAGCAGGGCTACGTCGATCCGTTCCGGGATGACGCGCCGCTGTTCACGATCACCGGCGAGAACGTCGGCCAATACCAGTCGAAGCTGACGGCCGGGCAGATCGAAATGCTGCGCAAGTTCCCGGAGTTCCGGATGAACGTCTATCCGACGCGGCGCACGGCGGCCTTGCCGAAGGCCGTGACGGACCGCGTTCGCGAGCGTGCCGGACAGGTGCGGCTCGAGAGCTTCGGGCTGAAGGACCTCGGCGGCTCGACCACGCCTTTCCCGATACCGGAGAACGGACTCGAGGTGGTCTGGAATCACCTGGTGCGTTACCTCGGCGGCGGGGTGATCGGCGCCGGGCACTCCTTCCCGGTTCGCGCCAGCGGCGACTACTACAAGATCGGCTTCCGCGCGATGCGCATCTACTCGGAGAACATGGACAAGCCGGAGCCGAACCGGCTGTTCTACGCGCTCGGCTATTTCACCGAGCCGGCCACGCTAAGGGGCACGATCTTCCTGGTGCACGAGCCCGTCGACCAGGTGGCGGAGCAGCGCTCGGCCTGGATCTACAACGCCGGCGCACGGCGCGTACGGCGCGCGCCGGACCTCAACTACGACGGCGTCAACGACGGCTCGGAAGGCATGTTCGTCACGGACCAGGTGGACGGCTACAACGGCGCCCCGGACCGCTTCGAATGGAAGCTGCTCGGCAAGCGCGAGATCTACGTTCCCTACAACACCTACAAGCTCGGCGACAAGTCGATCAAGTACAAGGACATCATCCAGAAGCGGACGATCAACCCGGAGCTGGTGCGCTACGAGCTGCACCGCGTCTGGGTCGTCGAGGGAACGCTGAAGCCCGGCCAGCGGCACGTGTACGGCAAGCGCACGTTCTACATCGACGAGGACAGCTGGACGCTGCTGATCGAGGATGCCTACGACACGCGGGGCGGGTTGTGGCGCTTCTCGCAGCACGGGCTGATGCAGTGCTACGACGCGCTGGTGCCCTGCTACCGCTTCGGCATCTATCACGACCTGACCAGCGGGTCCTACCTGACGGGCGGCTTCGACAACGAGATCAAGGAGCCGCGCCAGTACGACGCCAAGGGCCGGATCGCCGATTTCCAGCCGGACGCGCTCAGGAGGCTCGGCGGTACGCTCTGAAGTCGGATCACCCGCCCCGGCGGGAAACTAAGACTCGGCGTCGGGCTGGGCTTCAGGCCGCGCGGCCGC
>CAZKLS010000026.1:2509-26972 GCA_964553405.1 uncultured Steroidobacteraceae bacterium | reverse complement strand
GCACCAGCATGACGTCGATCAGCGGCGTCATGTTGATGTCCATCATCGGCTCGTCATCGCCGCCGCCTATGCTCATTCCCATGCTTGTGACTCCTCGCTGTGCGTCGCCGTCAGCGACCGAGCGCGCGGTCCGGCTCGGTGATGAACCCGACCTTCTGGACGCCGCCCCGCTGGATCATGACGATCACCTGGCCGACGTACTCGTACTTGGTGTTCCGGTCGCCGCGGACGTGGATCTCGGGCTGCGGGTCCAGCACGGCGACCTGCTTGATGCGCTCGAGCAGCGCCTCCTTGTTCGGCACCCTGGCCGTGTTCCAGTAGACGTTGCCGTCGGCATCCACCGCGATGTTGATGTTCTCGGGCTTCGTCTGCGTCGGGATGTTGGCCGCCTTCGGCAGGTCCACGTTCACCGACTGCGTGATGACCGGGATCGTGATCAGGAACAGGATCAGAAGCACCAGCATCACGTCCACCAGGGGCGTGGTGTTGATCTCCGACATCGGCCGGTCTTCGTCGCTCGGGGCGCCGCTGGTCGTGATGGCCATGTGCTTCCGTCCTCTTGCTGGGTGCGCCGGGGATTACTTGCGGGCGGCGCCTGAAATCACCTTGGCCGCGTTGCCCTCGACCCGCGAGCCGCTGACGAGGACCTGCTCGAGGTCGGCCGCGAACAGCTTGACGCGCTCCATGATCTGCTTGTTGCGGCCGAGCAGGTAGTTGTAGCCGAGCACGGCCGGCACCGCCACGGCGAGGCCGATCGCGGTCATGATCAGCGCCTCGCCGACCGGGCCCGCCACCTTGTCGATGCTCGCCTGGCCCGCGACGCCGATCGCGACCAGCGCGTGGTAGATGCCCCACACCGTGCCGAACAGGCCGATGAACGGCGCGGTCGAGCCGGTGGTTGCCAGGAACGGGAGCTGCGTCGAGAGCGCGCTGCCGATCCGCGCGACGCCGCGCGCGATTACGTTGTCGATCCACTCGTGCAGCGGCACGGAGCCGGTCATCTTCGAGTCGTGGTGCTCGGCAGCGTCGATGGCCTCCGAGGCGATCGCCTTGAAGACGTTGCCCTTGCCGGTCAGCTTGTTGACGCCGGTCTTGATGTTCTCAGCGGCCCAGAAATTCTTGTCGGCCTCGGTCGCCTGCTTCAGCAGCCGCCGCTGTTCCCACCACTTGGTGAAAATGATGAACCAGGAATAGGCGGACATCAGTGCCAGCAGGATCAACACGCCCTTCGCGATGAAGTCCCCCTGGGCCCACAAGGCCTGGAGTCCATAGGGGTTGTCGACGCTTACGCTTTCAGTGGCCATGGGGGTCTCTTCCTCCGAACGAATCTGTTTCTGGGTGCCGTTTTCTGCCGAATGACACGGCCGCGCTGCGGGTGTCCGATCAATCCTCGAGTCTGAACGTCACTGCGAACGTGTGCCACATGTCCACAGGCTTGCCGTCTTCCTTGCCGGGAACGAAGCGCCAGTTGCGCTGCACCTCGCGTACCGCGGCCTCGTCCAGCTTCGGGAAGCCGCTGCTCTTGACGATCTTCACTTCGCCGGCCCGGCCGTTCTCCTTGACGAAGACGGACAGCTGAACCGTGCCGGCCTCGCCGGCGCGCCGTGAAGCCGGCGGGTATTCGGGCTGGGTGATGCGCGCGCCCCGGCCCTGGGTCGAGGGTGGCACGCGAACAACTTTCTTCTCTACCGGCTTCGGCGCCGGGGGCGGCGCGGCCTTGGGCGGCGGGGCCGTGGGACGCTCGGTGGTCACGTTCGTGATCGCAGTCGTCGGACCGCTGTCCACCGGCAGGTCGATCGAAATCTCGGGCGGCGGGACGTACGGCGGCGGCGCCTCGATCTCGGGCGGCGGCGGCGGCGGCTCGTCGTCGTCCTGGGGAATTTCCTCGATGATCTTCGTCTCGACCGGGCCCAGCACGATCTCGACGGCCTTCGAGCCCAGCCCTGAGGCCAGCACCCAGACGAACAGCACGTGGATCAGCACGACCAGCGCGAACGCCAGCGTCCGCTTACTGTTTTTTGCCGGATCGTCTATCGAATAGGAGTACGCCACATCCCCTCCACGCCGGGGCCAAACGAGCACGTCACCACGACCGATCCTCTTCAGGCGCCGGTCGGGGGCGCACACACTACAAGACGAGCACGGCAGTCGCAACCCTGCAGTCGCCGGGCTCGCGCAAGTCTGAAAATCTGCGTTCTGTCCCTTTAATTCTATTCTGTATGACTGGCGTCAGAGGCCGCCATCGTCCCTGACGCGCCTGCGGCGACGCACTCCCCGGCACGCCGCCCAGCACCGCTGCACTTTACCGGGACCCACGCGCCTGCTCAATAGCACGAGACGAGTTGCCGGTACCCTCAGCCGGTCCAGGTCGGGTCCGGACCCGGCTCACCCGCCGGAGCCGAGCTTGCGGTCCGTCACCGCGCCGAGCGATGCGCTGCTGACGAGCTCGGCATACTTGGCCAGCACGCCACGGGTCGCATACGGCTCGGGTGGCTGCCACCGGCGCTTTCGACGCTCGATCTCGCGTGGCGGCACGGCCAGTGTGAGCTCGCTGCGGGTGGCGTCGATCGTGATCGAATCGCCGTCCTCGACCAGCGCCAGCGGACCTCCGAGCGCGGCCTCCGGCGAGACGTGTCCGACCACGAAACCGTGGCTCCCCCCCGAGAAACGGCCGTCGGTGACCATCGCCACCTGGTCGCCGAGTCCCTTGCCCATGATCGCGGCCGTCGGGCTCAGCATCTCGCGCATGCCAGGCCCGCCCCGGGGCCCCTCGTAGCGCACGATGACCACGTCGCCCGCCTGCACGGTGCCGTCGAGAATCGCCTGCAGCGTCGCTTCCTCGCCGTCGAACACCCGCGCGCGCCCGGTGAACCGCAGCCCTTCCTTGCCGCTGATCTTCGCCACCGCGCCCTCGGGGGCCAGGTTGCCGTACATCACGACCAGGTGGCTGTCCGGCTTCAGTGGATCCTCGAGCGGACGCACGATCTCCTGCCCCTGCGGGTAAGGCCGCACGCGCCTGAGGTTCTGCGCCAGCGTCCGGCCGGTGACCGTCAGGCAGTCGCCGTGCAGCAGCCCCTCGTCCAGCAGCATCTTCATCAGCGGCTGGATTCCGCCGATCCGGATCAGGTCCGACATCGAATGGCGTCCGCTCGGCCTCAGGTCCGCCAGCACCGGCACGCGCCGGCCGATGCGGGTGAAGTCGTCGAGTTCCAGCGGCACGCCGGCGGAATGAGCGATGGCAAGCAGGTGCAGCACCGCATTCGTCGAGCCCGCCAGCGCGATCGTCACGGTGATCGCGTTCTCGAAGGCCTCGCGACTGAGGATGTCCGAGGGCCGGATGCCCTGCCGGATCAGCTTGACGACCGCCTTCCCGGCCTGCTCGGCGTCGCGCCGCTTGGTCCGGGAGACGGCTTCCTGCGCCGAGCTGTTGGCCAGGCTGAGCCCGAGCGCCTCGATGGCGGATGCCATCGTGTTGGCGGTGTACATGCCGCCGCAGCTTCCCGGCCCCGGAATCGCGGTGCGCTCGACCTCGCGCAACTGCCGGTCGGAGATGCTGCCGCGCGCATGCGCGCCTACCGCCTCGAAGACCGACACGATGTCCCGATGCCCGGCACCGGGTCGGATCGTTCCGCCATAGACGAACACGGCCGGGCGGTTCAACCGGGCGATGGCCATCATGCAGCCGGGCATGTTCTTGTCGCAGCCGCCGATCGCGACCACCCCGTCGAACCCCTGTGCGCCGACGACCGTCTCGATCGAATCCGCGATCACCTCCCGCGACACCAGCGAGTAACGCATGCCCGGCGTGCCCATCGAGATGCCGTCCGAGACGGTGATCGTGCCGAACACGGTGCTCTTCCCCCCTGCCCCGTCGGCGCCCGCGGCCGCCGCGGCCGCGAGCTTGTCGATGTGCATGTTGCACGGGGTCAGGTTGCTCCAGGTGGATGCGACGCCCACCTGCGGCCGCCGGAAGTCCCGGTCCGAGTAGCCGACGGCCCGGAGCATCGCGCGGCTGGGGGTCTGTTTCACTCCGTCGAAAACGATCTTAGAGTGCTCGCGCGGGTCAGGCTTTCGTCGACTCATGGTTCCGGCTCCTCGTTGAACCTCGCATTCTGAGCGGTCCGCGCCCGCGGGTCACGTGCGGCGACCGAGCCCGGGGTAGTCGCGCCGCATCGCGGTGAACTCCCAGGCGCCGATGCCGACCAGCGCGACGGGCAGCAAAAGCGCGAAGCTGCCGTGGCCCGGGAACACCGATTCGAGCAGGTAGTAGGCCGCGACGCCGAGCGGGGGCGCAAGCAATCCCCGGATGCCGGTCAGCGTCACGTGCAGCGCCATGTAGCGGGTCTCTTCCCCGCGCGGCGCGAAATCGTTGTGTCCCAGCGTCCAGCCGAGGCTGCCGGCGGCAAGCGAGGTGCCCATCAGCAGCGCGCCCGGCGCGAGCAGCGCCGGCACGCGCATCAGCACCGCGCATGCCAGCAGCACGGCCGCCGCCACCAGCACCCAGCCGTGCGCGGAGCGGTACGCGACGACGTGCACCCTGTCGAGCAGCGCGGCCCAGGGCGGCACTGCGAACGGCATGACCAGCACCGGCATCGCGGTCGTCACGACGACCTGCCAGAACGTCGGCAGCGCCAGCACCTCGTCGAGAGAGATGACGACCAGCGGCGTCAGCATCAGGTTGCCGGCGCCGAAAATCGTCATCGAGTACATGTAGCGACGAAACGCCGGGTCGCTCCGCAGCAGTTCCGCCATCCCCGCGACGCTGAAGCTCGCGCCGGACGCGGTGCGGCTGCGTTCCGCCTCGAGCAGCGCCTGCTCGCCGCGCACCCGCAGGCGCGAGAACGCGGCGCTGCCGGCCAGGCCGCAGCCGGCCGCGGCCAGGATCGCCAGGCGGAACCACAGTCCGTGCTCGTCGACCAGCCATCCCAGCATCAGCCCCGAGGCGGCGAACGCCAGCGACGAATACACCAGGATGCGCCCGGTGATGCGTGCCCGCAGGCGGCGCGGGTAATTCCTGCTCCACAGCACCGACCGCACGGTCTCGACGCCTGCCCACAGCAGGCGGGCCGTGCCGTACAGGATGAAAAACAGCAGCAGGCCGACGCCTTCGGTCGGCAGCAGCGCGAGCGCGCCGACGCAGACGCTCATCGCCACCAGCAGGGGCCTGAGAAACCGGATCTTCGGACGGCCCTGGGCCAGCCGGGCATACCCGAGGCTGGCGAGGTTGGCCCAGGCCGGCGCGGCGCTGACCATCGCCAGCACCAGGTCCACCAGCACCGTCGGCACATCGTCCGCGAAAAGCGCGCGAACGATGACCGCGGCGGTGCCTCCCTCGACCACGCCGAGGCACAGGTAGAGCAGCGCCCAGGCCCGGCGCTCGCGTGCGAGGCTCATCCGGCCCGCGGAGCGCTTCAGCCGAAGCGCCCGGCCAGCAGCGCGTAGACCGCCCGCACGGCGTGGGCGTCCGCGCCCACGGGCCTGCCGGGGCGCTCCTTCGGGTTCCAGGCGAAGACGTCCAGGTGCAGCCAGTCGCGCGAGTCACTGACGAACTTCCGCAGGAACAGCGCCGCGATCACCGCTCCGGCGTGCGTCGAGCCGGAGACGTTGTTCAGGTCGGCGATCTTGCTGGAAATCTCCTCTGCGTACCCCTCCCACAGCGGCATCGCCCACATCGGATCGGCCAGGGCTTCGCCGTGGCCGAGCAGCGCGTTCACTGTGTCCTGCCGGGTGCCGAACAGCGCCGGAAGCTCGGGCCCCAGCGCAACCCTCGCCGCGCCGGTCAGCGTCGCCATGTCGATCAGCAGCTCCGGGTCCTCGGCGTCCGCGGCGGCGAGCGCGTCGCAGAGCACGAGACGGCCCTCGGCGTCCGTGTTGCCGACCTCGACCGTCAGGCCCTTGCGGGTCCGCAGCACGTCACCCGGCCGGTAGGCATTGCCTGCGATCGCGTTCTCGACGGCGGGCACCAGCACCCTGAGTCGGACCGGCAACGCGCTCTCCATGACCATTCGCGCAACCGCCAGCACGCAGGCCGCGCCGCCCATGTCCTTCTTCATCAGCAGCATCGAAGCCGGATTCTTGATGTCGAGTCCGCCCGAATCGAAGCACACGCCCTTGCCGACGAGCGTCACCCGCGGATGCGCCGGGTTCCCCCAGCCCAGGTCGATCAGCCGGGGCTCGCAGGCCGCCGCCCGCCCGACGGCGTGGATGGCCGGATACCCTTCCTGCAAGGCGTCGCCTCGCACGATGCGCGCCTCGCCGCCGCATCGCGTGGCGAGCGCCGTGGCCTCGTCGGCGAGCTCCGCGGGACCCAAGTCGCCCGCAGGCGTGTTTATCAGGTCCCGCGCCATCGCAACCGCGGCCGACATCCGCCGCACGTACGTCATGTCTGCCAGCGGCGGTGGCAGCAGCGTGGCCGCCGCGCCCTGCCCTTCGGATCGCGCCTTGTAGCGCTCGAACCGGTACGCGCCGTGAGCCCAGCCGAGCGCGGCCTGGGTCGCCGCCGGGGCCGGCAGTACGGTCGCGATCCTCCAGGAACCGCCAGGCAGTCGCGACGGCAGGCCCGCGACATGCCAGGGCTCGAGTTGCCGCAGGTCCGCGAGCGAGCCCAGTCCGAGGACGGCCCCGCCTGGCGCGGCGCCGTCGCCCGGCAGCACGACGAGTTCGTGGCGCGCGGCCCGGAACCGCATCGCCTGGAGCCACGCCCGGGTCGCGGCAGGCTGCCCTTGCAGCCAGCCCGACAACTCCTGCTCACCGACCAGGTGAAGCGGCAGCGTCTCGACGGAACCATCGGTCACGAACATGCGTGGAGTCTCCCGCATCGGGCACCTGGATCCGCAAGAGCTTAGCCGAGTTTCTTTTTGCAGTGCGGTTGACAATGCGCCACGCGCTGTGATGCTATCTCGGGCCTCCGGCACCGGTGTTTCGAGTGGATTTCAAGATGGTCCTGTCGTTCGGCGAATCGCGCGATTTCCTGCTGGCGATCCGACTGCCGGGCCTGCTGCTTGGACTCATCGGCCTGCTTCCCCTGGGGAGGTGCGGGGCCGGACACTGAACGCGCGAAAGCGTGTAGGTACACCAGAAACCCCGCACCGGCCCGCAGCCGGAGCGGGGTTTTTCGTTTCGGAACCACTGATCGTCGATTTTGCGAGGAGTCACTGATGCGCGCTTATTCGAAGAAGGACGTGAACAAGAAGGCCCTCAAAGGCGCCAGGATCGCCGTGCTGGGCTACGGCAGCCAGGGCCGGGCGCACGCGCTGAACCTGCGCGACTCCGGTTACGACGTCGTCATCGGCGTGCGCCGCGGGGACAGCTGGAAGAAGGCGAAGAAGGACAAGTTCAAGGTGATGGAGCCGGCCCGGGCCGTGAAGGATGCCGCGCTGGTGTCGCTGCTGGCCCCGGACCTCGCGCAGCCCGCGATCTACGCGGAGATCGAGCCGCAGCTCGCCGAGGGCTCCGCGCTGCTGTTCGCGCACGGTTTCAACGTCCACTTCGGCCAGATCCGTCCACGCAAGGACCTGGACGTCGTGTTGATCGCTCCGAAGGGGCCCGGCGACCTGGTCCGCCGTCAGTACGAGCAGGGACGCGGCGTGCCGTGCCTGATCGCGGTCTACCAGGACGCCACGGGCAAGGCCAAGGAAAGGGCGCTGGCCTACGCGGACGGCATCGGCGGCACCCGCGCCGGAGTCATCGAGACGACCTTTGCCGAGGAGACTGAGACCGACCTGTTCGGCGAGCAGGCCGTGCTTTGCGGCGGCGCGACGGAGCTCGTGCTGAAGGGATTCGAAACGCTGGTCGAAGCCGGCTACCAGCCCGAGGTCGCCTACTACGAGTGCCTGCACGAGCTGAAGCTGATCGTGGACCTGCTGCACGAGGGCGGCATCGCGAAGATGCACCGCTTCATCTCCGAGACCGCCAAGTACGGCGACCTGACCCGCGGCCCGCGGGTCGTCAACGCGCAGACGAAGAAGGAAATGAAGAAGATCCTGAAGGAGGTCCAGGACGGTACCTTCGCCCGGCAGTGGATCCGGGAGAACAAGGCGGGACGCCGCCGGTACGACGCGCTGATGCGCAAGGACCTCGAGCACCCGATCGAGAAAGTGGGCGTGACGTTGCGCGCCCGGATGCCCTGGTTGAACGAAGGGAGGTGAGCACGATGTCCGCCCGAGACCCGAACCGAGTCCTGATTTTCGACACCACGCTGCGTGACGGCGAGCAGTCGCCCGGCTGCAGCATGACGCAGCCCGAAAAGCTGCGCGTCGCTCGGGCGCTGGCGGAACTCGGCGTGGACATCATCGAGGCGGGCTTTCCGGCTGCCTCGCGGGGCGACTGGGAGTCGGTGCGCGCGGTCGCGCGCGAGGTGCAGGGGCCCGTGATCGCAGGCCTCGCGCGCTGCAACGCCGGCGACATCGAGCGGGCCTGGACTGCGATCGAGGACGCCGCCCGCCCCCGCCTGCACGTGTTTCTCGCGACCAGCGCGATCCATCGCGAGCACAAGCTGAAGATGGCGAAGGACGAGATCATCCGCACGGCCGTCCACGGCGTGCAGCTCGCGCGCGAGCGCTGCGAAGACGTGGAGTTCTCGCCGGAGGACGCGTCGCGGACCGAGCTCGAGTTCCTGGCCGAAGTCGTCGAGGCGGCCATCGCAGCCGGCGCGACGACGATCAACGTGCCCGACACGGTCGGGTACACGGTCCCGGAGGAGTTCTACGAGGTCTTCCAGTACCTGCGCCGCAACGTCCGCGGCGCCGACGACGTCGTGTTCAGCGTCCACTGCCATGACGACCTCGGCATGGCGGTCGCCAACAGCCTCGCGGCCGTGCGGGCCGGCGCGCGCCAGGTGGAATGCACGATCAACGGCATCGGCGAGCGGGCCGGGAACTGCTCGCTGGAGGAGATCGTGATGGCGCTGAAGACACGCGAGTCGTTCTTCGGCCTGCACACCGGGATCGACTCGCGGCGTCTCTTCCCGACCAGCCGGCTGCTCTCCAGCGTCACCGGCATGCCGATTCCACGCAACAAGGCGGTGGTCGGCGAGAACGCGTTCGCGCACGAGTCCGGGATCCACCAGCACGGCATGCTCCGGCATCACTCCACGTACGAGATCATGCGCCCGACCGACGTCGGGATGTCGCGCACCAATCTCGTGCTCGGCAAGCACAGCGGCCGCCACGCGTTTCGCGACAGGGTCCGCGAACTCGGTTTCGAGCTCGGCGAGGAGGAGTTCAACCAGGTCTTCGAGAACTTCAAGGCGCTGGCCGACAAGAAGAAGGAGTTGTTCGACGGGGACATCGAGGCGCTGGTGCTGCGCGCGGAAACCGACGCGAGCGGTCCCTGGGAACTCGAGGGCCTGCACGTCGTGAGCGACCCCACTTCCCCGGCCTCCGCGCGCGTCCACCTGCGGCACTCGGACGGCAGGCAGGTCGCGCAGCAGGCCCAGGGCGACGGACCCGTCGATGCCGCGTTCAAGGCCATCGAGATGGCGACCGGCGTGGATCCGAAGCTGCGCAAGTTCGAGGTCCGCAGCGTATCGGTCGGCGAGGACGCCCAGGGCGAGGCGGTGGTCACGGTCGAGTACAACGGCCGCGCCTATCGCGGCTCGAGCGTGACCACGGACATCGTCGAGTCCGGTGTCCGGGCGTTCCTCGAAGTCGTGAACCGGATCGAGTCCGCCCGGGCCGTGGCCGCCCGCAGCGGTCCGGATCGGACCGAAGCGGAACTGCAGACTGCGGCGTCGGCCATCTGACCACGGCGGGACGAGCGGAGCTTTGATGAGCGCGAAGACGCTGTTTCAGAAGGTGTGGGAGAGCCACGAGGTCGTGCCGGAGACGGCGGAAACCCCGGCCGTGCTGTACATCGACCTGCACCTCGTCCACGAGGTCACCTCGCCGCAGGCGTTCACGGTGCTGCGCGACCGCGGACTTCCCGTTCGACGCCCGGAGCGGACGCTGGTCACGATGGACCACTCGACTCCGACCGACACGGCGCAGATCTTCGGCGGGAAACCCATCGCGCTCGAGTCCGCGGCGAAGCAGGTACGACAGCTCGAGGCGAATTGCAGCGAGTTCGGCCTCGACCTGATCGGCCTCAAGGACGCGCGGCGTGGGATCGTGCACGTGATCGGGCCTGAGCTCGGCGCGACCCAGCCGGGAAAGACGATCGTGTGCGGCGACAGCCACACCAGCACCCATGGCGCGTTCGGCGCGCTGGCATTCGGCATCGGCACGACCGAGGTCGGCTACGTGATGGCGACGCAGTGCCTGTTGCAGCGCAAGCCCCGCACGCTCGCGATCGACGTGACCGGCCGGCTGGCAGACGGCGTGACCGCCAAGGACCTGGTCCTCGCGATCATCGGACGCATCGGGGTCAACGGCGGGACCGGCCACGTGGTCGAATACCGCGGCGAGGCGATCGGGGCGCTGTCGATGGACGAGCGGATGACTGTCTGCAACATGTCCATCGAGGCCGGCGCACGCGCCGGCATGATCGCGCCGGACGAGACGACGTTCGAGTACCTCGCGGGCCGGCCCCGGGCGCCTTCCGGCGCACGATGGGAGGCAGCCGTGGAGCGATGGCGACAGTTGCGCACGGACGCCGGCGCCCGGTTCGACAGGCAGGTAACGCTCGCGGCCGACGCAGTGGAGCCGATGATCACCTACGGCACGAATCCCGGGATGGTGATGGCGGTGGGCGGCAGCGTGCCCGAGCGCGCTGGAGACGAGGTGTTCGCGCGTGCGCTCGGCTACATGGGCCTGCAGCCCGGCGAGCCGCTGCGGGACCGGCCGGTGCAGGTGGTATTCATCGGCAGCTGCACGAACTCGCGGTTGTCGGACCTCGAGCTGGCTGCACGCGTGCTCGCGGGCCGCAAGGTGGCCAGCGGCGTCCGCCTGCTGGTGGTTCCGGGATCCCAGGCGATCAAGCGACAGGCCGAAGAGCGCGGGCTGGCGCAGATATTCCTCGACGCCGGGGCCGAGTGGCGCGAGTCGGGCTGCTCGATGTGCCTCGGAATGAACGGCGACACGGTCGAGGCCGGCCAGTACTGCGTCAGCACCAGCAACCGGAACTTCGAGGGACGGCAGGGCAGCGGCGCCCGCACGCTGCTCGCGAGTCCGGCCACCGCAGCCGCGGCAGCCGTGCGCGGGCGCATCACCGATCCACGCGAATTCCTGCACTGAGCGGCTGATCGAGCCACCGAGGACCCATGGAGCCGATCACAACGATACGGTCGAAGACAGTCGTGATGCCCTCGAGCAACATCGACACCGACCAGATAATCCCCGCCCGCTTCCTGACGACGACCAGCCGCGCGGGGCTGGGCGAGGCGCTGTTCGCCGACTGGCGATACGACTCCGACGGCCGGCCGCGTCCCGACTTCGTCCTGAACCAGCCGCACTCGCGGCATTGCCGGATCCTCGTGGCAGGGCCCAACATCGGCTGCGGTTCCTCGCGCGAGCATGCGCCGTGGGCGCTGCTCGACCACGGCTTCCAGGCCGTGATCAGCACCGAGATCGCGGATATCTTCCGCAGCAACAGCCTGAAGAACGGCCTGCTGCCGGTGGTCGTCGACGAAGCCACGCATCGCTGGCTGCTCGAGCATCCCGGGACCGAGGTCGAGGTGGATCTCGTCAATACGCTGCTGCGGCTCCCCGACGGCCGCGAGACGCCTTTCCCGGTCGAGGCATTCGCGCGCTACTGCCTGCTCAACGGCGTGGATGAGCTCGGCTATCTGCTGCAGCAACTGCCCGCCATCGAGCGCTTCGAGCGGACACGCCAGTGAAGGCGCGGATCACGGTGCTCGGCGGCGACGGCATCGGCCCGGAAGTCACGGCCGCCGGCGTGGCCGTGCTGCAGGCGGTCGCCAGGCGCTTCGGCCACGAATTCGAGTTCACCGAGGCGCTGATCGGCGGCGCCGCCATCGACGCCACGGGCTCTGCGCTCCCGCCGCGCACAATCGACGCCTGCCGCAGCAGCGACGCGGTGCTGCTCGGCGCGGTCGGCGGACCGAAGTGGTCCGACACCAGCGCGAGGGTCCGGCCCGAGCAGGGCCTGCTGGAGTTGAGGCGCACGCTGGGACTGTTCGCCAACATCAGGCCGGTGCGAACGCTCCCGGCCGTGCTCGACGCATCCCCGCTCAAGCGCGAAGTGGTCGAGGGCGTGGACATCATCGTCGTCAGGGAACTGACCGGCGGCATCTACTTCGGGCGCAAGAGCCGTACGGCCCACGAGGCCGAGGACGTCTGCACGTACACCGCCGACGAGGTGGCGCGCGTGACGCGGGTCGCGGGGCGACTTGCAATGGACCGCAGCCGCCAGGTCGTTTCCGTGGACAAGGCCAACGTGCTGGAGACCTCGAGGCTCTGGCGCTCGGTCGTCGAGCAGGTCCTCCACAGCGAGTTTCCCGACGTCCGCCTCGAGCACATGCTGGTGGACGCCGCCGCGATGCACCTGCTCCGGCGGCCGCGCTCCTTCGACGTGCTGCTGACCGAGAACATGTTCGGCGACATCCTGACCGACGAGGCCTCGATGCTCGCCGGATCGCTGGGCCTGCTGCCGTCCGCGTCACTCGGGGACGGGCATGCGGGCCTCTACGAGCCCATCCATGGATCGGCTCCGGACATCGCCGGCCGCGGGATCGCCAATCCCTACGGCACGATCCTCAGTGCGGCATTGCTGCTGCGCCATTCACTCGGCCTCGAGCAGGAAGCGCTGGCGGTCGAAGCGGCCGTCGAGCATGCGGTGAACGACGGATTGTGGTCGGCGGACATGGCTGCCAGCGGCAAGCCGACGCATTCGACGGCGGAAATCGGCCGCGCGGTCAGCAGCCGGCTCGAGCACGACTAGACCAATATAAATCAATAGCTTGCAGGGTTTTCCACAGATTACTTATTAAATCTGAAGACTGTTCAGGTACCCCCGGGAACAGTATTCGGCCATCGGTGTTCAACCCTCGGAAATCAGGCGCTATACTCCCCGTCCGCGCCGGAACCGCGTTTCGGCTCGGCCCTGGTTCCAGGGCCTACAGTCACCTGGAGTGATGCGGACACGAGTCGGGTTAGTCTAGCCTCAGGGAATGAGGCGCTCGGGTCCCGTCCCGGAAGGCCGGCATTTATCGCCGGCCTTTCTTTTTTTCTGATCATGCCTCGCTCGCGTGCCCGACTGCGTCCAGCGCGTCGGCAAGGTCCTGCAGCAGATCGTCCCCCTCCTCGATCCCGATCGAAAGGCGCAGCAGCGAATCCGCGATCCCTGCACGCCGCCGCGCCTCCGGGTCCATCGCGGCGTGAGTCATGCTGGCCGGGTGCGCAACCAGGCTCTCGACTCCGCCGAGCGACTCGGCCAGCGAGAACAGACGAACGGCGCCGAGGAATGCGCGCACGGCCCCGAGTCCTCCGGCGAGTTCGAAGCTGACCATCGCGCCCGCCGCCAGCTGCTGCCGCATCGCGATCGCGTGTCCCGCGTGGCTCTCGAGCCCGGGGTAGTACACCCGCTGGACGGCCGGGTGCCGCGCGAGCATTCCCGCCACCCGCTCCGCGTTCTCCGCGTGACAGCGCATCCGCGCGTGCAGGCTGCGCAACCCGCGCAGCGTCAGGAAACTGTCGAACGGTGCGCCGGTGACTCCGGTGCAGTTCGCCCACCAGGCCAGGCGCTCGTGATGCTCGGCGCGGGCCGCGATCACGGCCCCGCCGACCACGTCGCTGTGCCCGTTCAGGTACTTCGTCGTCGAGTGCACGACGAGGTCTGCGCCGAGCGCGAGCGGGCGCTGCCAGACCGGCGAGAGGAACGTGTTGTCCGCGACGACGATCGCGCCCGCGTCGCGCGCCTGCGTTGCCACGGCGCCGATGTCCACGATGCGCAGCAAAGGATTGCTCGGCGTCTCGATCCAGACCATCGAGGGTCCCTCGGCGAAAGCCGCACCCAGCTCGCCGGGCTGCTGGAAGTCCACGAATCGCACGCGCAGCGAGCCGCGCTGCGACAGCGCGTTGAACAGCCGGTAGGTCCCGCCGTAGCAGTCGTGCGGCACGACGACAAGCTGCTGCGGGCCGAGCAGCTGGGTCACCAGGCCGACCGCGGCCATGCCGGAGGAAGTGACCACGGCCCCTGCCCCGCCCTCGAGATCGGCCAGTGCGGCAGCCAGCGCATCGCGCGTCGGATTGCCGGACCGCGAGTAGTCGTAGGTCCGCTTCGCGCCGTAGCCTTCGAATGCGAAAGTCGAGCTCAGGTGGATCGGCGGGACCACCGCGCCGTACTGGCTGTCGCTTTCCAGTGCCGCACGGACCGTGCGGGTCCGGATCTTCGTTGCGTCGCTCATTGCTAGTTCAGTGCCTGGGCGAACAGGTCGCGCAGCACCTCTGTCTCCTTGAGGAAGGCATCATGGCCGTAGAGTGATTCGATTTCGACCAGCCGGGAACCGCCCCCGAGCCGGTCGCGGAGCTCGCGCATGTCGGCGAGCGGCACCAGCTGGTCCTCGGTCACGGCCAGCAGCGTGACCGGGACGCCGATGTCCTCGGGCGCGACGCGATGCAGGTCTATCGACTCGGACAGGCACACGAATGCCTCGGGGCGATAGTGAGCCGCATAGCTTTCGCCGCGCGCCATCAGGTAGGACTCGACCTGGAACTCGAAGCCCGCGTCGGTGCGCACGGGCGGATCGGGGAAACGATCGGCGAACTCCCGGGCCGAGCGGTACGTGGCCATCGCGAGCGCCCGCGCCAGCACCAGTCCCTTGCGACCTTCGCCGTGCGTCAGCGCATAGCGCACGATCGCCCGCTGCACGCTGCGCCAGGCCGTGGACATCGGATGGGTGCGATGGGCGGCACTGATCACGACGGCGTGACCGATCCGCTCCGGCTGCACGGCGGCCAGCGCGAGCACGACCATGCCGCCGTACGAGGCGCCGACACCGGCCCGCAGACGGGCGATGCCGAGGTGGTCGAGCAGCGCGACCAGCACCGCCGCCTGGTCGAAGGTGCTGATGCTCGGAAACAGTTCGCCCTCGCGCGGACCGCTGCTGCGGTGACTGCCGCCGAGGAAGTCGAAGCCGAGGACGCGGAACTGGTCGGTATCCAGCGCGAGCCCTGGCCCGACGACCTCACCCCACCAGCCCTGCTCCGACGCCCTTACTGCGAACACCTCCCGGCCGGCGGAGATTCCACCGAGCACCGCGACGACCGGGGCATCATGGCGACCCGCCAGCCGGTAGGCGATTTCGACGTGGTCGAGCCGCCCGCCACAGGCGAGCGCCAGTGGCCCGTCGAGGATCAGCCGATCCTCGAGGCACTGGTACCCCTCCGGCAGGACGACGGCACCCTTTTCAGGGACGATCGAGGTCATCGGCGCGCACGACTCCACGGCTGCAGGCAGGGCCTGCCACGAACTCGAGCATCCAGGGAACGGCGCGGGAGGTTGCCGGAGCATGCGGCCCGGTACCCGGCCGGGCCAGCTTTACGGCAACTCATCTCTCGGCAGGCGACGCCCCCGTGGAGTTGGCACCTTTTCGGGCGGGTATTGCCCGACGGTTGCCCCGGCTTCGCAGGGCCATTCCCTCAGCCGGTCTCGATGAGCGGTGGCGAGTGTAGAGGGCGCCCCGCGCCAGCGTCAAGCGAGCTTGCGGTGCTCCTGACAATGCACTAATGTGCTAATACATTGCAACAGGATCCGGTCGCCGTGAAGCACCACCGCACTCTTTCGCCCCGCCAGGAGGCCGCCGCCGAGCGGGCGCTGTTCCAGGCGATACTCACGCTCGGCACCGTCGAGGAGTGCCGCGACTTCTTCCGCGACCTGTGCACGCCGGCGGAGCTGCAGGCGCTGGCCGATCGCTGGGCGGTCGTCGGGCTGCTCCAGCAGGGCATTCCCTACCGCCAGATTCACCAGGCCACCGGCGTGAGCGTGACGACGATCGGCCGGGTGGCGCGATATTTCGCGGCCGGAAACGGCGGCTATGCGCTGGCCGCCCGTCGCCTGAAGGAGCGTTGAACTTGGAAGACGGCAACCGCCTGAAGATCGCCATCCAGAAGTCCGGCCGCCTGACCGAGCACTCGCTCGACCTGCTCGGTCGCTGCGGACTCAAGTACAGCCGCGGACGGGACCAGCTGATGTGTTACGGCGAGAACATGCCGCTGGACCTGCTGTTCGTCCGCGACGACGACATCCCGGACCTGGTGCAGGAGGACGTCTGCGACCTCGGGATCGTCGGCCTCAACGTCATCGAGGAGAAGCGCCTCGCGATGGCGGCGCGCGGGCGCGAGCCGCGCTTCGAACTGGTGCAGCGGCTGGACTTCGGTCGCTGCCGGCTGGCGATCGCGGTGCCGCAGGAGTCGCCGTTCGACGGAATCCAATCGATCGCGGGCAGCCGGATCGCGACGACCTACCCGCACGTGCTCGGGCGGTTCCTGCGCGAGCATTCGATCGAGGCGGATGTCGTGACGCTTTCGGGCGCGGTCGAAATCGCGCCCCGGCTCGGGCGCGCGGACCTGATCTGCGACCTCGTCTCGACGGGCTCGACACTGGCGGCGAACCACCTGCGCGAACTGGCCGTGGTGCTCGAGAGCGAGGCGGTGCTGGTGCGCACGCCGGTACCGCTGCCCGAGGTCAAGGCGGACTGGGTCCGGCGGCTGCTGATGCGGATAGACGGCGTGCAGCAGGTGCGCGAGAGCAAGTACATCATGCTGCACGCGCCGCGCAGCGCGCTCGACCGGATCCGCAGCCTCCTCCCGGGCAGCGAGTCGCCGACCGTGATCCCGCTGGACCCGACGGCGGAGAAGGTGGCGGTGCACGCCGTGTGCCGGGAGACAGTATTCTGGGAGACTCTCGAGGCCCTGAAGGCCGCGGGGGCCAGCGCGATACTCGTGATACCGGTGGAGAAGATCCTGCCATGAGCGTGTCTCTCGGCATCTATGTCTGGGCCGACCTCGGGCCGGCCGAACGAGGCGAAGTGCTGCAGCGGCCGGCGCAGCGCGACTCGGTCACGCTGATGGCGCGCGTCTCGCGGATCGTCGAGGACGTGCGGGCCCGCGGCGACGACGCCGTGCTGGAATACACCGCGCAGCTCGATGGCGCGAGGCTCGATTCGCTCGCGGTCAGCGGCGCCGAGTTCGACGCCGCGATGGCTGCGATCTCCGATGAATCACTCGCCGCGCTCGCCCGCGCGATCGACAACGTCCAGCGGTTCCACGAGACGCAGTCGCTGGAGCCCGTCAGGATGGAGACCTCGCCCGGCGTGCTGTGCGAGCGGCGCATGGTGCCGCTGGACGCGGTCGGCCTGTACGTTCCGGCGGGCACCGCCCCGCTCCCCTCCACCGCCATCATGCTGGCCGTGCCGGCCCGAATCGCCGGCTGCCCGGTCCGGGTGATCTGCACGCCGCCGCGGCCGGACGGCTCGGCCGATCCGGCGGTGCTCGCCGCCGCGCGCCTCTGCGGAGTCGACCAGGTATTCAAGATCGGCGGTGCCCAGGCCGTCGCGGCGCTCGCCTACGGCACGGCCTCGGTGCCGAAGGTGGACAAGATCTTCGGGCCGGGCAATGCCTGGGTCACAGCCGCGAAGCAGCTCGTGGCCACGGACTCCGCCGGCGCCGCGCTCGACATGCCCGCCGGACCGAGCGAGGTGCTGGTGATCGCGGACGAGTCCGCGCGGCCGGAATTCGTCGCCTCGGACCTGCTGGCCCAGGCCGAGCACAGCGAGGACGCACAGGTCCTGCTGGTGACGACCTCCACCGGACTCGCCGCGGAGACGATCGCCGAGCTGAGCCTGCAGATGGCCAACCTGCCGCGGCGGGCGATCATCGAGCGCTCGATCGCCAGCAGCCGCGTGATCGTCGTCGACCAGCTCGAGAGCGCGTTCGAGTTGAGCAACCAGTACGCCCCGGAGCACCTGATACTGCAGCTGGCGGAACCCCGCCGCTGGCTGGAGAAGGTGCGCAATGCCGGCTCGGTCTTTCTCGGCCCGTGGACGCCGGAGACGATGGGCGATTACTGCAGCGGCACGAACCACGTGCTGCCGACCTACGGCCATGCGCGCGCCTACAGCGGTCTCGGCGTGTTCGATTTCGTCAAGCGCATCACGGTGCAGGAGCTCTCGCCGGAAGGACTGCTCGACCTGGGACCGACCGCGCGCGCGCTGGCCCGGCTCGAGTCGCTGGACGCCCACGCGAACGCGGTGACGGTCCGGCTCGATGCCCTCGGGCGCGGGAGCTGACGATGGCATCGGTCCTGGACCTGGCTCGCCCCGACATACTCAGGCTCGCCCCGTACCAGCACGCAGTCTGGAACGCGTCGCTGGAACGGATGCACGCGAACGAGATGCCCTGGCGCGCCCAGGGAGACAACACGCCGCAGGGACTCAATCGCTACCCGGAACCGCAGCCGGTGGCGCTGCTCGAGCGACTCGCGCTGCTGTACGGGGTTCCGCCCGAGCGCATCCTCGCCGGTCGCGGCAGCGACGAGGCCATCGACCTGCTGGTGCGCGCCTTCTGCCGCGCGGGCCAGGACGCGGTCGTGATCTGTCCGCCCACTTTCGGCATGTACCGGGTCGCGGCGCGGATCCAGGGAGCCGACGTCGTCGAGGTGCCGCTGCTGGCGGAGAGCTGCGCGCTCGACCTGCCGGCCGTGACCGCGGCCGGCCTCGCGGCGAAGATCGTCTTTCTCTGCTCGCCGAACAACCCGACCGGCAACCTGCTCGCGGAGCGGGACATCCTCGCGCTGGCCCGTGAGCTCGCCGGATCGGCGCTGGTTGTCGTGGACGAGGCCTACGTCGAGTTCGCGGACCGCCCGAGCCTCGCGCGGCATCTCGACGCACTGCCGAACCTGGTCGTGCTGCGCACGCTCTCGAAGGCCTACGCGCTGGCCGGATCCCGTTGCGGCGCGATGCTGGCGGCGCCGGAAATCGTCGCGCTGCTGCGACGGATCATCCCGCCCTATGCGATCACCTCCTCCACCGTGGACGAGGTGCTCGCGCTGACCGAGGCGCCGCAACGAACGCTGGGCGCGGCGCGCATCGCGACGCTGCTCGAGGAGCGGGAGTTGCTCGCCCGGCGCCTGGCGCGACTACCGGTCGTGAGCCGGGTCTTTCCCTCGGACGCCAATTTCCTGCTGGTCCGCTGCAACGACCCGGCGCAGGTCCTCGAGGCCGCGCGTTCGGTGGGGCTGCTGCTGCGCGACTTCTCGAGCGCCCCGGGGCTCGCGGGCTGTGTCCGCATCACGGTCGGCACGCCCGAACAGAACCAGCGCCTGCTCGGCGCACTGGAGCGCTGATGGGTGACGCGCGCGTACTGTTCATCGACCGCGACGGCACGCTGATCGAGGAACCGCCCGACGAGCAGGTGGACAGCCTCGGCAAGCTGCGGCTGCTCCCCGGCGTGATTCCCGCGCTGCTCGAGCTGCAGCGCGCGGGCTACCGGCTGGTTCTGGTCAGCAACCAGGACGGCCTCGGCACGGATTCGTTCCCGGAGCCGAGCTTCCGCGAGCCACAGGACTTCCTGCGCAGCCTGTTCGCCTCGCAGGGCATCGAGTTCGATGCAGAGTTCTTCTGTCCGCACTTCGCCCACGACGGTTGCGGCTGCCGCAAGCCGCGGACCGGCCTGCTGACCGAGTTTCTGGCCAGCACACGCATCGACCGGGAGAGGAGCTTCGTGATCGGCGACCGCGACACGGACATGCAACTGGCCGAGAACCTGGGTCTCGCCGGGTTGCGCGTCCGGCGCCACGGCGACTCCGGCGAGACCTGGTCCGCCATCGCAGCGCGACTCGGCAGTCCCCCGAGGACCGCGCGCGTGACGCGCAGGACCCGGGAAACCGACATCGCCGTCGAGGTCGACCTGGACGCCGAGGGTCCGGTGTCGATTGCGACGGGCATCGGCTTCTACGACCACATGCTCGAACAGGTCGCACGCCACGGCGGCTTCGCGCTCCAGCTCGAGTGCAACGGCGACCTCGCCGTGGACGAGCACCACACCGTCGAAGACTGCGCGCTCGCACTGGGACAGGCGTTGCGCGCCGCGCTCGGCGAGAAGCACGGCATCGGCCGCTACGGCTTCGTGCTGCCGATGGACGAGGCGCTCGCGCAGGTCGCCGTCGACCTGTCGGGTCGTCCCTATGCCGTCTTCGAGGGACGCTTCGGGCGCGACGCCGTCGGCGGGCTGCCGACGGAGCTCGTGCCGCACTTCTTCCGGTCGCTGGCTGACAGCCTGGGCGCCGCGATCCACGTCGAGGTCCGTGGCGAAAACACGCACCACATGGTGGAGGCGTGCTTCAAGGGACTCGGTCGCGCGCTGCGGCAGGCGATACGCCGCGAGGGCACGGCGCTGCCGAGCAGCAAGGGCGTGCTCTGAGGCCGGCCGCGTGAGCAGCGTAGCGATCATCGACAGCGGCGGCGCCAACATCGCCTCGCTGCAGTTCGCGCTGCAGCGACTCGGCGCGGACTCGCGGCTCACCACCGACCCCGACGAGCTGCGGGCAGCCCCGCGGATCCTGCTTCCCGGCGTGGGTGCCGCGGCCGACGCGATGCAGCGACTGCGGGCACTCGGGATCGCGCAGCTGGTCCCGACACTCAGGCAGCCGGTGCTCGGCATCTGCCTGGGCATGCAGCTGCTGTTCGAGCGCAGCGAGGAAGGCGACACGCGCTGCCTGGGCATACTGCCGGGACAGGTTCGCCGGTTTCCCGTGCGCGAGGGCCTGCCCGTGCCACACATGGGATGGAACCAGCTGCTCCCGGGGCAGAGCTCGCCGCTGCTGCGCGGAATCAACCCCGGGGACTACGTGTACTTCGTGCACAGTTATGCTGCGCCGCTCGGAGCCGCTACGCTCGCGAGCTGCGACTACGGCGGGGAATTCTCGGCGGTCGTCGCGCAGGCGAACTTCTACGGCACGCAGTTCCATCCCGAGCGCTCGGCCGCGGTCGGCGCGAGGCTGCTGGCCAACTTCCTGGAGTTGAACTGATGCTGCTGATCCCGGCGATCGACCTGCGTGCAGGACGCTGCGTACGCCTGTTGCAGGGAAGATTCGACGCCGAAACCGTCTACTCCGACGATCCGGCCTCGGTGCTCGACGGCTATCGGGCGCTGGGCGCCCGCCGGGTCCACGTGGTGGATCTCGACGGCGCGCGTGGCGAGGCGGCCACGAACCGTGGCGTCATCGCGTCGCTGGCGGCAGGACGGGAACCGGCGCTGCAGGTCGGCGGCGGCATCCGCAGCCCTGCTTCACTCGCGGCGTTGCTTGCGCTCGGCGTCGGGCGCGCCGTCGTGGGCAGCGTGGCCGTGACCGACCCGCCGCTGGTCAGGCAGTGGTTCGAGCAGCACGGCGCGGACCGGCTCGTGCTGGCACTGGACGTTCGCGTCGACGCGGACCGGATCCCGCGGCTGACGACCCACGGCTGGGAACGTCAGTCACCGGTAAGCCTCTGGCAGGCGATCGAGGGCTACCTCGATTGCGGCCTCAGGCACGTGCTGTGCACCGACGTCGAGCGGGACGGCGCGCTGTCCGGACCGAACCTCGAGCTGTATGCCGAGGCCGTCCGGCGCTTCCCGGGGCTCGCCTGGCAGGCTTCGGGCGGCGTCCGCGATGCAGGCGACCTCGCGGCGCTCGCCGATACCGGCGTCGCCGCCGTGATCAGCGGCCGGGCCCTGCTGGAGGGCCGCATGCAGGCAACGGAGCTCGAGCCATTCTTGCGAAACGGATAATTCCCTGCCTGGACGTCCGCGACGGCCAGGTCGTGAAGGGCGTGCGATTCCGGGACCACCGCGTGGTCGGGGACATCCTCGAACTCGCGGCGCGATACCGGGACGAGGGCGCGGACGAACTGGTGTTCTACGACATCACCGCGAGTCCCGAGCAGCGCTCTGTGGACCGCAGCTGGGTGTCGCGCGTCGCCCGGGTGCTCGACATCCCGTTCTGCGTCGCCGGGGGCATACGCAGCGTCGCGGAAGCCGAGGGCGTGCTGAATGCGGGCGCCGAGAAGGTCTCGGTGAACTCGCCCGCGCTGGCCGACCCGGACCTGATCGACCGTCTCGCCCGTCGCTTCGGCTCCCAGTGTGTCGTCGTCGGAATCGACAGCCAGACCGTCGCCGATGGCTACGTCGTGTACCAGTACACCGGGGATCCGGACCGGACGCAGGCCTCCGGGCGCAGGACGCTCGACTGGCTGCGCGAAGTCCAGCAGCGGGGCGCGGGCGAAATCGTGCTCAACTGCATGGCGAGCGACGGCGTCCGACAGGGCTACGACGTCGAACAACTGCTCGAGGCGCGCGCCCACTGCCAGGTACCGCTGATCGCCTCCGGCGGCGCGGGTACCATGGCGCACTTCGCGGCGGTGTTCTCGCAGGCCCGGGTGGACGGCGCGCTGGCGGCCAGCGTTTTTCACGGCGGAATGATCGCAATCCCGGAACTCAAGCGTTACCTTCGTGGGCAGGGCGTCGAGGTGAGAGCGTGATCCCGGAATCGCTGCAGGACCTCAACTGGGACAAGGGAGGCGGGCTGCTGCCCGCGATCGTGCAGCATGCGCGAAGCGGTCGCGTGCTGATGCTTGGCTACATGAACGAGGCTGCGCTCGTCGAGACGCTGCGACGCGGCCGGGTCGTTTTCTTCAGCCGCTCGCGCGGTGAACTGTGGCTGAAGGGCGAGACCTCGGGCAACTACCTGGACCTGGTGCAGGTCACGACGGACTGCGACCGGGACAGCCTGCTGGTGCTCGCGCAGCCCACCGGACCGACCTGCCACAAGGGCACGGAGTCCTGCTTCGCCGACGCCCGGCGCACGGCCGCGGAGCGGCTCGCCTTCCTCGGGCTGCTGGAGGCCACGATCGAGGCGAGGATCGCGGACAAGCCCGAAGGCAGTTACACGGCCCGGCTGTTCGCGCAGGGCCCGAGCCGCCTGGCGCAGAAGGTCGGCGAGGAAGGCCTCGAAACCGCGCTCGCCGCGGTGACCCGGGACGACGATGGGGTGCGCAGCGAGGCGGCGGACCTGCTCTTCCACCTGCTGGTGCTGCTCAAGGCACGCGGCCTTTCCTTCGCCGACGTGATCGAGGAGCTCCGCTCACGACACGGCGCGCGGCCCTGACTCGCCGGTCCGCGCCACCAGCAGCATTGCGGCCGCGGCGACAGCGACGACGATGGCGGCCGCGATGAACGCCGTCGAAGCGCCGTACCATTCCCAGATCAGGCCGAACAACACCGCCCCCGGCAGCACCAGCAGGCCGCTGGCGAGGTGATACAGGCCGAAGGCCGTGCCCCGCTCGCCCGGCGAGGCATGATCGCCGATCAACGAGCGCTCGGCCGGCTCGGTGACCGCGAGCGATGCCGCGTATGCGATGAACAGCAGCCACACGCCGCTCGGACCGGGCTCGCTCAACGCGAGCATCACCAGCACCAGCACGCGCGCGCTCCAGCCGAAGGTGAGGACCGGCAGCCGCCCGGCGCGGTCCGAGACGATTCCGGCGGGCAACGTGACGAACATCTTCGCGAGACTGGCGGCCGCCCAGATCAACGGGATCCACAGCAGGTCGAGGCCTGCGTCGCGCGCCCAGAGCACGATGAAGGCCTCGGGCACGCTCGCCAGCGCGAGCAGCCCCGCCACGACGATCATGGCCCTGAGGCGACCGTGCAGCGAGCCCCAGGCCAGCGGCGCGCGGGACACTGCGGCGGTTCCCGGTGGCGTCTCCGGAAGCCCCCACACCAGCAACAGCAGCACCAGCGCGCCCGGGACCGCAGAGGCGAGGAATACGCCACCGAGCGGGACGTTCGCGCTGAGCAGCCCGAATGCGGCGAGCGGGCCGATCACGGCCCCGGCGTGGTCCATCGACCGGTGGAACCCGAAAGCCCGCCCTCGCCTGCTCGCTTCGGTCGCGCCGGCGATCAAGGCGTCACGAGGCGCCGTGCGCAAACCCTTGCCGACCCGGTCCAGGAAGCGCAGCGTCAGCACGGCGGCCCAGGAGACCGCGAGGCCGATCAGCGGTCGCGCGACATTGGAGAGCCCGTAACCGCCGAGCACGAGTGACTTCGCCGGCACGCCGCGGTCCGCGAGCCGGCCCGATACCAGCTTCAGTACGCTTGCGGTAGCCTCGGCCAGGCCTTCGATGAAGCCGACGATCGCCGGTCCCGCACCCAGCGTCGCGGTCAGGAACAGCGGTATCAGCGGAGTGATCATCTCGCTCGCCGAGTCGTTCAGCAGCGAGACGAAGCCGAGCACGACCACCGTGCGAGGCAGTCCCTTCCCGAGCCGCGCGATCACACCGGTTCAGCCCTGCCGTTCCTTGAGCAGACGCAGCATCCGGCGCAGCGGCTCGGCGGCACCCCACAGCAACTGGTCGCCAACCGTGAAGGCCGCGATGAACTCGCCGCCCATCGCCAGCTTGCGGACCCGGCCGACCGGGATCTCGAGGCTGCCGCTCGCGCGTGCCGGCGAGAGTTCCCGTATCGACGCATCGCGCGTGTTCGGCACGAGCCGGACCCATTCGTTGCCGCCGGCGATCAGCGACTCGATCTCC
>CAZKLS010000026.1:0-2409 GCA_964553405.1 uncultured Steroidobacteraceae bacterium | reverse complement strand
GCGACCGGCAGCTCCGTGCTGCGCAGCGTCTCGGTCACGACCCGGTCGATGTCGAGTATCGCGCTCGCGGGATCGGCGAGCAGCTCGCCGGCCGCCGCATGCAGCGCTCCCATCTGCCCGACCAGCTCGCGCATGTTCTGCGCGCCCGCGCCCGAGGCCGCCTGGTAGGTCATCGACGTGATCCACTCGACCAGGTCCGCCTGCAGCAGCCCGCCGAGCGCCATCAGCATCAGCGACACGGTGCAATTGCCGCCGACGTAGTCGCGCAGACCGGCGGCCAGCCCGGATTCGATGACCGCCCGATTGACCGGGTCGAGCACGATCACTGCGTCCTCGCGCATCCTGAGCGTCGAGGCGGCGTCGATCCAGTAGCCCTGCCAGCCGTTTTCCCGCAGGCGCGGGTGTACCGCGCTGGTGTAGTCGCCGCCCTGGCAGGTGACGATCACCTCGCACGCAGCCAGGGCGTCGAGGTCCCCGGCATCGAGCACCGCACCGGCGGATCCGCCGACCGGCGCTGCGATGCGGCCGGCCTGCGAGGTGCTGAAGAACAGCGGCTCGAGGCCGTCGAAGTCGCCTTCCTCGCGCATGCGCTGCATCAGCACCGAGCCGACCATGCCGCGCCAGCCTACGAATCCAGTCTTCATGCCGACTCCCCTCGTCCGGCTAGAGCACCACTTCCCGCGCCGGTTCGCGCAGGTTGTACCACGAACTCATCGCGTGGCCGTAGGCGCCGGCATTCGCCACCAGCAGCACGTCGCCCTCGGCGGTCGGTGGCAGCAGGCGCTCGTGGCCGAGATGGTCCGCCGACTCGCAGATCGGGCCGACGACGTTGTAGAGCTCGGTGCCGGGCTGCTCGATGCGGCTGAGATTGACGATGTCGTGGTGAGCGCCGTACAGCGCCGGTCGTATCAGCGAGTTCATCCCGGTCGTCACGCCGACATACTGCACCGTGCCCTTGCCCTTGAGCTGCGTCACCTCGGCGACCAGCACACCGGCCTGCGCGACCAGGTAACGGCCCGGCTCCAGCCACCAGGCCAGCTGCGGCCAGCGTGCCCGCAGGTCGTCGAGCGCCGATTGCATGGCCGTGAGGTCGAATGGCGCCTGCCCGGGCTTCTCCGGGACGCCGAGCCCGCCACCGAGGTCCACGAAACGCACGCCTCCGAATCGCTCCGTGAGGCCGCCGAGCAGATGCCCGACCTCGAGCCAGTTACGAACGTCGAACACGCCGCTGCCGGTGTGGGCGTGCAGCCCGACGACCCGTGCGCCGGCCGAGGAGACCAGCTTCTCGAGCTCATCGAGTTCGAACAGCGGGATGCCGAACTTCGAGTGCACGCCGGCGGTGCGCACGTGATCGTGATGACCGCGTCCATAGCCCGTGTCGATGCGCAGGAACACGTCGCGCCCGCGGAACAGCGCACCCCAATGGCGCAGCGGGTGCAGGTTGTCGAGCGTGATCCAGACGTCCTGGCCGAGCGCCCACTCGTACTCCTCGCGCGGCGCGAAATTCGGGGTGAACAGGATCCGCGACCGGTCGATGTCGGGCACGACCTCGAGCACCCGTTCGATCTCGCCGCGCGATACGCAGTCGAAGGACAGTCCCTTGGCCGCGAACGTGCTGATCACCTGCGGATGAGGATTGGCCTTGACCGCGTACAGGATCCGCTCCACGCCGCGCAGGCCCAGCAGGGCGTCGGCCGAGCGCGCCATCGTTTCGCCGTCGTATACGTAGGCGCAGCCCTGCTCCCGGGCGATGCGCTGCAGTTCCTCGCCGCGATTCCTCCACCAGGGCGGGGGCCCCAGCGTCTCGGTGCCGTCGCCGTGAATCTGCTCCCAGGTCAGCCCCAGGACCCGGTCCGAAGGAACGTGCCTGATCATCAGCTCGTGCAGTCGCTGGACGAGCCGGTCGCCCTGCTCCTCGTCCACGACGAACGTGATGTTCAGGTCGTTCGCAGCCTGGGTGACCAGGTAGATCTTCTGCTCCTCGAACAGCGCCAGCGCGTCGCCCAGCTGGTGCAGCGTGGCGCGGATGTTGCGGCCGACCAGGCTCACCGCGGCGCACGGGCCGATCACCTCGACGCGGCAGATCCGCGAGAGCTCCCCGATCAGGCCCTCGATGGTCCGGCTGTCGAGCGCGTTGGCGGCCGGGTCCAGCGACACCGTCACGTTGGTCTCTGAGGTGGATACCAGGTCGACCGACAGGCCCCGCCGCTTGAACACGGCAAACGCGTCGGCGAGGAACCCGACCTGGTGCCACATGCCGAGTGTCTCCATCGTCACCAGCGTGATGCCCTTCTTGGTCGTGACCGCCTTGACCCGCGCGCCGCCGTCGCCGCCGGTCGCGGTGACGACGGTGCCCGGCAGGTCCGGCATCTGGGTCGCATGGATCGACAGCGGGATCGCGTACTGCTT
>CAZKLS010000025.1:0-27985 GCA_964553405.1 uncultured Steroidobacteraceae bacterium | reverse complement strand
TCCGCGCTGATGACCACGGCCTACCAGGACGTGATGAAGGAAGACGGCGTGACGCCGGCAGACCCGTTCGATTTCGGCGCGGGCCACATGCGGCCGGGCGGTTTTCCCCACAAGGGCTCGATGTTCCAGCCAGGCCTCGCCTATGACGCCGGGCTGTTCGAGTACGCGGCGTTCACCTGCGGCGCGGACCTCGGCGTGTTCACGCCGGGCAGCTGTGCGTTCCTCGAGTCGATCGGCGTTCCCTCCGATCCGAGCGACCTGAACCTGCCTTCGATCGGCGTAGCCGAGCTGGCCGGTGCGCAGACGGTGACGCGAACCGTCACCAGCGTGGCCAGCGACAGCGGCTGGCGGGACTACATGGTGTCCGTCGATGCGCCGGCGGGATTCGACGTCACCGTGTCGCCGTCGATGCTGCGCCTGAAGCCCGGTCAGTCGGCGACCTACGAGGTCACGATCACGAACCAGGGTGCCCCGGCGGGGCAGTGGTTCTTCGGTTCGCTTACCTGGGCCGACAAGACCGGCCATTACCAGGTGCGCAGCCCGATCGCGGTCAAGGCCGCGATGTTCGGCGCGCCGTCGCTGGTCACCGGCAGCGGTGAGAGCGGCTCGGCGAGCTTCGACGTGGCGTTCGGTTACACCGGAAGCTACTCGGCCGCCGCGCACGGCCTCGAACCGGCTATCGTGACGTCCGACAACGTCGTGCAGGATCCGGACCAGAACTTCGATCCGGCCGACGGCTACTCAAACCTGCACCAGTTCAACCTGTCCGGTGCGGCGCTGTTCCGCGTGGCGATGCCGCCGGAATCGACGGCTGCGGGCGTGGATATCGACATCTTCGTCTTTGACCCGAACGGCGATCAGGTTGCCTCCAGCACCCAGGGCGGGACGAACGAGCTGGTGGACATCCTGTTGCCGATGGACGGCACCTGGAGCGTCTACGTCCACGGCTGGGACACCGCCGGGCCGTCGGCGAACTACGACATGTACAGCTGGGTGATCTCGGCGACGCCGGGCGGCAACCTGAGTATCGACTCGGCACCGACCTCGGCGACGATCGGCTCGATCGAGCCGATCGATCTCAGCTGGGCCGGTGCGACTGCTGGGCAATGGCACCTCGGGGCCGTGTCCCATACCGGCGACGCAGGCCTGATGGGCCTGACGCTGGTGGAAGTCGACAACCGCTAGCTCGGTTTCGAGAAAGACTCGTCACCTGACGATGGGGGTGCTCCGCAAGGAGCACCCCCTTTTTCGCTCCGATGCCGCTCAGGTATCCGCGCGGGGATCAGCCGCAGCGCCGGCCGGCGCGGCCGGCACCGGGCAGTAGAAGGGACCGCGCCGGCCGTCCCCGTGATACGCGTATTCCCGTCCCTGCGCCTTGAGCAGGATCCGGTAACCGTCCACCGGCACCTGGCGATACTGCATGCCAGGCTGCGGACAGCCGAGGCTGGCATCCGGCCAGGTGACCTGCTCGAATCCCAGCACCTCGATCGCCGCGCGCTCGAGCGACAGGCGGTCGGCGAGATCCGCTACGGCTTCTTCCACCAGTGGGTCCATGGGCCCGTCTCCAGCCGCGCGAGCCGGCAACGCGAGGCCCGCCAGCAGCATGGCCAGCAGCGCTGCGCGCGCAGGTCCGACGTTCATGCCTGCAGCTTACGCGCTTTCGGTTCATGCGGATGCGCGGCAGCGGAGGTCGGACTAGCTTCGATCTGTTCAGTCCAGGCGAAAGGGGGGTCGGATATGAGCGAGCAGGGAAGGTCCGGGGCGATGCCGGCGCCGGTGGCGGCAATCCGGGACTGTGGCTACGCAATCTGGGCCAGCGAGGACGTCTCGCCCGATTTCCGCGCGCTGTTCGATCCCGACAGGATCCCGGTCAGGGGAATCCGCAGCGTCCGGGTCTGGGGCCTGCAGGTGGACGACGAGCGCGAGCTGCCGGGTCACGAGCGCACGATGATTCCGGACGAGGAGCTGTGGGAGGTGAACCTCGTGGCCCGCGACGGGTCCTGCTACGAGGTTGAATCGCGGCTGCTGAAGGCGGCGCCGGGCTGAGCCGGAGCCGGACCGTGCCCGCACGGCCGCCGGCCGCGGCGGTGGTAGCATCCCGTCGGCACGAGGAACACCCGCATGGTCAGCGAGCTACGTGACATTCGCGACTTCCTGGCCCGGCATCCGCCGTTCGCGTCGCTTCCGAAGCAGGTGCTGGACGAGCTTCCTCGCCTGTTCTCGGTGCGCTACCTGAGGCGCGGCAGCCGCTTTCCGCCGCAGGACGACGAGACGCCGGGCCTGCTGATGCTGCGCAAGGGCGCGGTCGAGTTGCGCGACGAAACCGGTGTGCTGCACGGAAAGCTGGCCGAGGGCGACAGCTTCGACGCGGTGGTCGAAGGGGAGAACCGTCCGGCCGACAGCCGCGTCGTCGAGGACTCGCTGGTCTACGTGCTGCCGGCCAGGTCGCTCGCGCAGCTGCGCCGTGCCAATCCCGAGTTCGATGCAGACTTCGAGCGCTCGCTGAACGAGCGCCTGATGCGCGCGCGCGATGCGGTGCACGTCGCGCCGCTGGTCGGCGGAAACCTGATGCGGCTGACGGTGGGCGACCTCGTCGCCAGGGACCCGGTCACCGCGCGGCCCGACGCGACGATCGGCGAGGCCGCGGAACTGATGACTCGCGAGCGCGTCTCCTCGCTGCTGGTCGTCGAGGCCGGGCGTCTCGCCGGGATTCTCACCGACCGGGACCTGCGTTCCCGTTGCGTCGCCCGGGCACGCGATCCGGCCACGCGGCTAGAGGAGGTGATGACGCCGGATCCACACACGATATCCGGCTCCGCCTCGGCGTTCGAGGCGCTGCTCGCGATGAGCCGCCTGCGGGTCCATCATCTGCCGGTCGTCGACGAGGGACGGCTGGCGGGCCTGGTCTCGACCCAGGACCTGCTCCGGGCGCAGAGCTCGAACCCCCTTTACCTGGCGGACCGCATCGGGCGCTTGCGCTCGGTGGACGAGTTGAAGGAAGCCTCCGCGCAGACGCGCGAGCTGCAGTTGCAGCTGGTGGCGGCGCACGCGACCGCGACGCAGCTGGGGCAGGCCGTCACGACGGTGGCCGATGCGCTGACGCGCCGGCTGATCGAGCTGGCGATCGGGCGGCTCGGCGAGCCACCCGTCCCGTTCGTCTGGATTGCGACCGGCAGCCAGGGTCGCAGCGAGCTGACGCTGCACTCGGACCAGGACAACTCGATGATCCTTGACGATCGCTACGATCCGCAGCGGCACGCCGGGTACTACGAGTCGCTGGCGGGCTTCGTCAACGACGGGCTCGACGCCTGCGGCTATGCGAACTGCCCGGGCGAGGTGATGGCGTCGAATCCGCGCTGGCGCCAGCCGCTCGAATCGTGGCGGGGCTGTTTCTCGCAGTGGCTCGAGCACACGGACCACAAGGCCGCGACGCTGGCTGCGAACTTCTTCGACATGCGCGGCGTCTGGGGCGACGACTCGCTGCGCCGGCGGCTGATGGCCGACGTGCTGCCGCGCTGTCCGCAAGAGGAGGTCTTCCTCGCCTACATGGCGGCGCACGCGCTCGCGAACCGGCCACCGCTCGGCTTCTTTCGCGGCTTCGTGCTGGTGCGATCCGGGGAGCACGAGGGGACCGTGGACCTGAAGATGCACGGGCTGCTGCCGATCGTCGACATGGCCAGGGTGTTCGCGTTGCGGGCCGGCGCCGCGGCGGTGGGAACGCTGCAGCGGCTCGCGAACGCGGCAGGCACCGGCTGCCTCAGCGAGGAGGGTGCCGAAGGCCTGCAGGCTGCGTTCGAGTTCCTCTGGACGCTTCGGGCACGGCACCAGGTGGGCCAGCTGCGTCGCAACGAGCCGATCGACAATTACGTCGCGCCGGACGCGCTGACGCCGATCGAGCGCCGGCACCTGAAGGACGCTTTCACCGCGATAGCGCGCATGCACGATGCGATTCGCAGCGCGCATGGCGATCGCCTGCCGCTGTGATCCTGCGGACGCTGCTGCCGCTCGAGTTTCGACGCCGGCGCCGGGCGCGGCGGGCTCCGGAGGGACCGCTGCGCCGGCTGTACCAGGCGCCCCTGCCGTCGTCGGGCAGCAACTGGCGGGACGTGGACTACGTCGCGGTCGACCTCGAGACGACCGGTCGTGACGCGCAGTCGGATGAGATCGTCAGCGCCGGCTGGGTGGAGCTGCACGGCGCCGTGATACAGCTGGGGACCGCGCGCCGGCGGCTGGTCCGCCCTTCGCGGGCGATGCCGGAGCGCAGCGCGGTGATCCACGCCATCACCGACGACGAGGCCGCGGGTGGCGAGTCGCTCGAGTCGGTGCTCGCCGAGTTGCTGGAGGCATTGGCCGGACGGGTCCTGGTCGCGCACTACACGCCGACCGAACTCGGTTTCCTGGACGCCGCCTGCCGGCGCTGCTTCGGCGTGGGCATGCTGGTTCCCGCCGTCGATACGCTGCAACTCGCCAGGCAGTGCTTCGTCCTGCGCGGCCGCGAGCCTGCCCGGGGCGAGCTTCGCCTCGATGCGCTGCGCGAACACTACGGGCTGCCGCCGCATGCGATACACGATGCGCTCGGCGATGCGCTGGCGGCGGCGGAGCTGTTCCTGGCCCAGGCCGAGGAACTGGCCGCCGGCGGGAGCCTGCACCTGGGGAGCGTGCTCGCGCCGGTCTGACAACGCGGAACTTCTTCGGAGATCGATACCATGATGATCATCGATGCCTGGGCGCAGCATCCGACCGAGCGCCACCTGTCGCACCCGATGTTCGAGTCGCTGCGCCGCTGGGCGCGGGCGGACGGCGGCCTGGTCGCCTCGGACTGGCCGGTCGGGCGGACGCTGCAGGCGATGGACGAGGGTGGAGTGAGCCGCAGCCTGATCTGTGCCTGGGTGGGCCCGCGAGGCGAGTTGATCTCGAACGACGAGGTGGCCGGATTCGTCCGGGAGGCACCGGATCGGTTGGTCGGCATCGGCTCGGTGGACATCTCGCGTCCGAGGTCAGCGGTCCGTGAGCTGCGCCGCTGCGTGCGGGAGCTGGGCTTCAAGGGACTGCGGGTGCTGCCCTGGCTGTGGGAGCTGCCGCCGACCGATCGTCGCTTCTACCCGGTCCTGAGCGAGTGCTGCGAGCTCGGCGTTCCCTATTGCACGCAGGTGGGTCACACCGGTCCGCTGATGCCCTCGGAGGTCGGACGTCCGATTCCCTACATCGACCAGCTGGCCATCGACTTTCCGGAACTCGTGATCGTCTGCGGCCACATCGGCTACCCGTGGACCGTCGAGATGATCGCGGTCGCGACGAAGCATCCGAACGTCTACATCGACACGTCGGCGTACACGGCCAGGCGTTATCCGGCGGAACTCGTTGCCTACCTGAAGGCGCACGGACGCGGCAAGGTGATGTTCGGCAGCAACTGGCCGATGATCGCGCCGCGCAAGGCGCTGGAAGGCCTGGAGGCGCTGGGTCTGGACGAACCGACGCGCGAGGCGTTCCTGTCGGGCAACGCCTCGCGCGTCTACGGGCTGGCCGCCTGAGACGACGCTCCGGCTACTGGATCTGTCCTCGAATCTCGCCGAGGCGGTAATCGCCGGGCCCGGAGTTCGGCGGCTCCTTGCCGTCGTTGGTGTGGATGTTGCAGTAGGTGTTTCCGGCGCGCATCTCCTCGACGAGGTCCGACAGCGGCGCGCCTGTGAGCGGGCCGGTCAGGTCGCTGCTGGTGATCGTGCCTTCGGCGAGCACGCCGTTGAACGAGCCGGTCTTGGCCCCGCCGCCGCGTGGAAACAGCTTCGCGACCAGCGGGCCGTTGGCACTGGGTGGACCGAGGTGCAGGTCCGCTGCAGCCGCGTTGATCAGGTCCTTCACCGTCAGCTTGTAGGTCAGCTTCTTGCCGTCGGGGCTCAGCGTCAGCTCGAGTTGTCCCTCGGCTTTCGTCACTACCGGCTCGGGCAGGTGGGCGGCGCCGGTCAGCGTGGCGCTGAACGTGCTCTGCTGGGCGTGCAGCGACATTGCGCCCAGCGAGAGTGTCGCCGTCGCCAGCACCAGCGCGATGTTTCGGATCTTCGACATGACGTCTCCAGTCGCGGGTTTCGGGTTGGGACCACAGCGGGTCGTATGGGGACAATCAAATAGGACCAGGCGGGCTCGAGGCAAATACGTAGTTACTCTGAGCGTCTCGCGGAAGTCCCGGTTCGCGCAGTCCCGGGACCTCGGCCGGGGCACGACGCCCCTGGGTCGTGGCGCTCAGGCCTCCAGGCGGCCGCGCAACTCGGCGATCTCGGCGCGTCTCCCGGCCACGATGGGATCGGACTCCGGGTCGAAGCCCCGGTCCGCGAGGCGCCGCTTGCGGATCGCGAGCTCGTTCTGCGCGCGCACGATGGCGTCGGCCGCCGCGCGGTTACGGCCCTCGATGCGCCGCGTCCGGTAACGCCGGTCCGCGATCACGCCCTGGTACTCCTGCTCCGTGATCGACCGACCCAGTTCCGAACGCAGTTCCTCGCCGATGACCTCCCGTTCCCACTGCCCGCTGCGGCGGATCACCCAGGCCAGCAGCAGCACGAAGGGCAGGAAAATGACCAGGTTGGAGAGGCTCGCCGAGACCATCGCTTCCACGAGGCCGATGTCGGGTGGAGGCTCGATCTCGGTCGGTGCCGCCTCGCCGGCGCGCGACGAGGCCAGCGCGATGAACAGCGGCAATGAGTTGTTCCAGGCGTGCGCGAGCACCGCGAGCAGGAAGCCGACCGGCGGCGCGAGCCAGCGCAGCCAGCGGCGGGATGTCGCGCGAGCGAGGCCCAGCGAGGCGCCGAACAGACCCGAGAACATCGCATGCCCCGCCATGCCGAGCCACGCGTAACGCGCGCCGAGCTGGAAACCGTAGGGAGCGGCGCCGAACTGCGCGAAATTCTGCTGCACGTACAGCGCAGACTCGAACCAGTTGAAACCCACGCCGACCAGCGCGCCGTAGATGAACCCGTCGCGGACGTTGTCGAACTCCGAGCGCATCAGCCAGAACAGCAGCACAATCCCGATGCCTTTCGTGGTCTCCTCGACGATCGGCGCGGCGAGCGGCGCGCCGACCATCAGCGCCGCCTCCGGCCCCAGCATCTCGGTCAGCGCGGCGTTCTGCTCGAGCCACTGGGCCACGACGACCAGCAACGCGGTGTTGAACGGCAATGCGAGGCTGGTCGCAATCAGTCCGCCCCACAGGAAAGCCGCTGCGAACAGCCACCCGGACTCAGGTTCGCGGCGGTCCAGGAAGCGCAGGATCGCGAGCGGCACGATCGCGAGCAGCGACGACCAGGCGAGCGCCTTGACGAACACGCCGGTCGCCGCCGACCCGAGGCCGCCGACTGCGGCGCAGATGATCAGCGCCGCGAGCACCAGCAACACCGCCAGCACGACCGTGACCGTGCGCGCGACCCGCGGGCGGCGCAACGGGGAGGCGAGCGGCAGCGTGGCGGAGTGAGGCATGGCCGGAGGCTACCGGCTGGTCGATCGATTGCCAATCCTAGACGATGAACAGGCTGGCCACGCCAGCCGCCAGGACGGCCGCGGTCGCGACCACCACCGGCGGGCGCAGGCTCGCGCTGCCGAGTGCTACCACCATCCCGGCCTTGACCAGCGTGTTGGTCAGCGCCGCGATGACGATGCTGTGCGCGGCCAGGCGGGGATCCCCCTCCCTGGCGTACTGCGCCATCGACAACGTGATCGCATCGACGTCGGTCGTCCCGGCGAGCGCCGCGACGAAATACAGGCCCCGGTCGGGCGCGTAGGTCTCGACCAGCTTCACCAGCAGCAGCACGGCGGCGAAAAAGGCTGCGAACTTCGCGGCGGAGCGGAGGCTGAACGGGTTCCTGAGCGGGACGCCCTCGCTGGTGCCGACCGTGGACGCCTGCCGGCGGTAGAGCCAGGCGAAGAATGCCGCCACCGCCGCCATTGCGATCATCGGGCCGGCCACGCGTTCGAGGAGGTCGCGATTGACGATCAGCACCTCGACGACGACCCGCAGGAACATCACGCCCCAGGCGATCAGTATGCCGCTGGCGAGCATGCGCGGTACGTCGGCGTAGGCCTCGTCCCGGCTCTGCCGGGAGAAGCTCAGCGTCACCGCCGTTGAGGACACGAGGCCGCCGGTCAGGCCGGTCAGCGGTATGCCGCGGTTCTTGCCGAGCAGCCTCGTCGCGACGTATCCCACCAGCGAGAGGCTCGCGATCAGCAGCACCAGCATCCACAGCGAGCGTGGATTCAGCGCGCCCCACGGATCAACCGCGCGGTCCGGCAGCAGCGGCAGGATGATGAACGTGGCGATCAGCAGCCGGAGGCCCGCGAACACGTCGTCGGGATCGAGCTTGTCCACGACGCCGTGCAGCGGCTTCTTGTACGCGAGCGCCGCGGCGACGACCACGCCGAGCGCGACGGCCAGCTCGCGCTGGCCGAGCGCGCACATCGCGCCGAGCAGGCACGCGGCGATCGCGGCGAGTTCCGTCGTGAGTCCGAGCGACTCCGGGCGGGCGCGAACCGTCAGCACGTAGCCCGCCAGCACCGGCGCCGAGGTCACGACCAGCGCTGCCGCGAGTATCCACGGCGTCTCGAGCACCAGCGTGAGCCAGCCGGCCAGTGCCCCGATCAGCGAGAACAGGATGAAGGTGCGCAGGCCGCCGATCGAGTCGCCCTCGAGGCGCTTGTGCTTCTCCCGCTCGACCCCGAGCATCGCGCCGATCAGCAGCGCCGTCGCGAAATTCCAGACGACAGTGAGGTCTACGTCGAAGCCCATGCCGCGTCGTTCCTGGCCTTCGGAACCACGCTAGCACGGCACGCCCCGGCCGTGTCCGTGGCTTGCCGCAACGGGGTCAGCGGGCCGCGGTCACGCCGGTGTGCAGGTCGATGATGTCCTCGAGCGCCCGGCTGCAGACCCGGCAGAAGGGCACTTCGTCGCGGCTGAACATCACGCAGTCGAGCTGCGAGCGGTAGTAGGCCTGTGCGTCGTAGTTGGCGCCCTGGAAGGCGCCCACCTCGCCGGCATGCTCCGCGCCGGCGAGCAGCCGGGTGGTGAAGGCCTGCTCCTCGCGGAACAGCGCGTTCATCTCGCTCTCGGGCCGGTCGGCCGCGCGCAGCGCCTTGCGTCGCGCCTGGAAGTCGCGCTGCCGCTCCTCGAACTCTGCCTTGGGCCACGGCGTGGGAACGGGCGTGCCGTCACCGAGCAGCTCGCGCCACTTCAGCGCGGCCGGATCGAGCAACGCGGTCACGTTCGGCTCCCAGGGCTCGGTCACGTGGTCCGCGGGCTGGTAGGCGACCGGGGATGTGTAGTACTCGTCGGCCAGCGCCGCGAAGTGGTGGCCGAATTCGTGCACGAACAGGTAATCGGCCCACTCGCTGTCCACCGCCACGGTGGAGAACGCGCCGTGGATGCCGCCGCCGCCGTAGGTTTCCGCGTTGACCAGGATCGTGAGGTATTCGTAGGGCGCCCAGGCGGCCACGTCGCGCAGGCTGCGGTTGTCGAACGTCAGCACGTAACGCTCGGAGCCGAACGCATCGTAGGTGCTGCCGACCGGCGAGCGCCGCTGCAGGCCCGTGGACGGCCGCGCAACCCCCGACTCGCCCGCCGGCGGGCACAGTCCCCAGACGTTGAAATCGCCGCGTCGGCTGGCGAACGGCTCGGTGCGGAAGAGGGCGTCTGCCATGCGCCGCGCATCGGAGCGGAACTTCGCGCTGCACTCGGCTGCCGTGTAGCCGTCGCCGATCAGCAGCACGTCCACCTTGCCGGGCGGCGGGCCGTTCCGCACGACCTCGACGAGCTGCTGCCGCGGCGGCGCGGCACGCTGCACGAACATCTCCCGCGGGTCCACGTCGACGGACCAGACTTGCTCGAATCGCTCACCGGCCCTTCGCAGCACCGATACCGTGACCGGGCCATCGGGCGCCGGGAAGCGCAGCGACTCGTGGAACGTGCGGTGGGCCGAGGCGGCCTCCGCGGTCGTCACCCACTCGGCGAAGATCGACGAAAACCCGCGCGACAGCAGCAGCCCGCCGTCCGCGCCGCGGACCTCGAAGCGATACGCGCCTGTCAGCGGATCGTCGCTGCGGGCGTCCGGGTGGTCCGGCCAGGGCAGCGGCTCCAGCACGACCTGGTCGACCGCGAAGACCTCGACGCCCTTGCCGCCGGTGTGGAAATAGTCCACCCGCAGCGTCTGCGGGCCCGTCGGTTCGCTCGTGGCAGCGCCGGCATCGAGCGGCCCCGAGGCGAGCAGCGCGAGCGATGCGATCGCGGTGGCGAACCGCAACTCAGCGGCCCCGTCTTGCGGTTTTCTTCGCCGCCCGCTTGCGCGGTGCAGCCGACTTGCGGGTCTTCCGGGTCGCCGTCTTGCGACCCGAGCTCTTGCCCTCCATCCGCAGCAGCGCGCGCTGCTCGCGCGCCTGGATCATCGTCTCGACCTGCCGCAGCTGCGTGACGAACAGTTGCGCCACGCGCGAGAGCGAGTTCTTCCTCGGGTAGAACAGCCCGTAGCTCAGGTGCAGCCACGGCGCGTCGTAGGGGACCAGCGCGAGCTTGCCCGACTTCAGGTCCGGCTCGATCGACGCAAGCGGCGCCAGCCCGATCGCATCACCTGCGAGCACGGCGCTGCGGGCCACGGAAAAGCTGTCCACCGCCAGGCTGGGCGAGAGGTCGCCGGTTTCGCGGTCGACCTTCGGATGGGGCAGTGCCTTGGTCAGGTGAACGGCGATGCGTTGCGGCAGCCTCGGACCCGCCATCGGGAAGACCAGGATCGTGTCCAGCGAGAGGTCCGTCTTCGAGGTCAGCGGGTGCCCCTGGCGGACGTAGAAGAACACACGATGCTCAGCGACCGGCTCGATCGCCAGCCGCGTCGGATGGCGCTCCGCGCTGGTCGTGTCCGCGATCGCGAACTCGAGGCGGCCGGCGAGCACGGCCTTGCCGAGCTCCTCGAAGTCGCCGAGCTGCGCATGCACCCTGAGGCGCGAGTTGGCCGTGGCCATGCGCCCGAGCGCCGTGCCGAGCGGCAACTCGGCGGCGAACATGTCCGTGCCGAACTTCAGCTCCGGCGCCTGCAAGCCGGCCAGTTCCTCGAGGTCCCGGGTCAGGTCGCGCGCCTGCGAGAAGATCCGGCTCGCGTGGTCCATCACCAGGCGGCTCGCCTCGCCGGGCTTGAGCGCCTTGGCCGCCGTGTCGAGCAGGTTCAGGCCCAGCGCGGACTCGAAGGCCTCGGCCCGCTTCTTCAGCGCGTCGGGCGAGATGCCCATGGCCTTGGCCGCCCTTGCGAGGTCCCGGGCGGGTACCCGCGCGATGATATCCAGCAGGCTCGGAGACTTTGCCATCCCGGAAAGCTAGCAGACCTCACGCCGGCTGGACAGGCCGATCGGCCCGGCAGCGCGGCCGGGTCGCGCGGTTCGGTATCATGAGCGGATGCCAGGCAATCTCCTCTCGCGTCGCGACCTCGAGTTCCTGCTCTACGAATGGCTCGACGTCGTGGAGCTGTGCCAGCGCCCGCGCTTCGCGGACCACGCACGGGAGACCTTCGACGCGGCGCTCGACGCCGCGGAGAGAATCGCCGAGGAGCAGTTCCTGCCGCACCGGCGCCGCAGCGACCTCGAGGAGCCGGAGTTCGACGGCGACAGCGTGCGGCTGATCCCGGAGATCGGCGCGGCGTGGAACGCGTTTGCCGAGGCGGGGCTGCTCGCCGCCGCGCAGGACTACGAGCTCGGCGGGATGCAGCTGCCGACCGTCGTGGACAAGGCGTGTTTCGCGTACTTCCTGGCCGCGAACGTGGGCACGGCGAGCTATCCGCTGCTGACGATCGGCAACGCGAACCTGCTGCTGGCGCACGGCTCGGCGGCGCAGGTGGACGCCTTCGTCAGGCCGATGCTCGAGGGCCGCTTTGCCGGGACGATGTGCCTGTCGGAGCCGCAGGCGGGGTCCTCGCTCGCCGACCTCGCCACGCGTGCGGAGCCGGACGGCGAGTCCGCGCTCGGACCGCGCTACCGGCTCGTCGGCAACAAGATGTGGATTTCCGGAGGCGAGCACCAGCTCACCGGGAACATCGTGCACCTGGTGCTGGCCAGGATCGTCGGCGCCCCGCCCGGCGCCCGGGGGATCTCGTTGTTCGCGGTGCCGCGCCTGCTCCCGGAGCAGGAAACCGCGGGCAGCGGTCGCAACGACGTCGCGCTGGCAGGCCTGAACCACAAGATGGGCTACCGCGGCACGGTCAACACGGTGCTCAACTTCGGCGAAGGGCGCTTCCGGCCCGGCGGTCGCCCGGGCGCGATCGGCTACCTGGTCGGCGAGGCCCACCAGGGTCTCGCCTGCATGTTCCACATGATGAACGAAGCGCGGATCGGCGTCGGGCTCGGCGCGGTGGCGCTCGGCTACGCCGGCTACCTCGAGTCGCTCGAATACGCCCGCGAGCGGCTGCAGGGGCGGCCGCTCGCGAACAAGGATCCGGCTGTCCCGCAGGTGCCGATCCTGCGCCACGCCGACGTGCGCCGGATGCTGCTCGCGCAGAAGTCCTACGTCGAGGGCGGGCTGGCGCTGAATCTCTACTGCGCGCGGCTCGTGGACGAGGAACGCAGCGCGCCATCGGCCGAAGACCGCGAGTCGGCACGACTGCTGCTCGAGATCCTGACGCCGATCGCGAAGTCCTGGCCCGCGCAATGGTGCCTGGCCGCCAACGACCTCGCGATACAGGTGCTCGGCGGTTACGGGTATACGCGCGACTATCCGGTAGAGCAGCTGTACCGCGACAACCGCCTCAATCCGATACACGAGGGTACGCACGGCATCCAGGCGCTGGACCTGCTCGGCCGCAAGGTGACGATGCAGGGCGGCCGGGCGCTGGAAGTGCTCCGTGGCCGCATCGGCCAGAGCATCGCGCGGGCGCGCAGCGCCGCCGACGCTGCACTCGACGAGCAGGCGGCTGCGCTGGAAAGCGCGCTGCAGGAGCTGGCCGGCGTCACGGCGCGGCTGCATGGCGCCGGCGACGTCGAGCGCACGCTGGCGAACGCGAGCCTCTACCTCGAGGCTGCCGGACACGTGGTGGTGGCGTGGATGTGGCTCGAGCAGGCCTGCGCCGCGGCCGGCAGGACCGGCGATTTCTACCAGGGCAAGCGGCAGGCCGCGCGTTATTTTTTCCGCTGGGAACTGCCGCGGACCGGCCCGCAGTTCAGCCTGCTCGCGAGCCTCGACACGACCACGCTCGCGATGCGTGACGAATGGTTCTAGGGCCGCGATGACACGAAGCATACTGATCACGGGGGCATCGTCCGGCATCGGTGAGGCGCTGGCGCTCGAGTTCGCCCGGCGTGGCTTCGCGGTCGCGGTCGCGGCCCGTCGCCTCGACCGCCTGGAGCGCCTCTGCGAGCGGTTGCGGGCCGCCGGTGCGCCGGTCGCCTGGCCCTGCGTGCTCGACGTCACGCAGTTCGAGCGCATCCCCGCGGCGCTGGCCGGCGCGGCAGAGGCGCTCGGCCGGATCGACATCCTGGTCGTGAACGCGGGCGTGGGCTACTCGCTGCCGGTGGGTCGCGGCAAGTTCGAGCAGGCCCGGCAGACCATCGACACGAACCTGACCGGCGCGATTGCGACGATCGAGCACGCGCTGCCGCTGCTGCGCGAGCAGGGAAGCGGTCACATCGTGGCGGTGACCTCGATCGCGGCATGGCGCGGTCTGCCTTTCATGGGCGCCTACTCGGCCGCCAAGGCCGGCCTGCACCGCTATCTGCAATCGCTGAAAGCCGAACTCAGGCACGAGCCGTTGCGCGTCACCGAGCTGGCGCCCGGCTACATCGACACGGACATGAACCGGAACGTCGCGCGGCGGCCTTTCGTGATCCCGGTGGAGAAGGGCGCCGCGATCATGGCGCGGATGATCGAGCGCGAGCCGGGTTACCGCCTGGTCCCGGTGCTGCCCTGGACGCTGATCGCGCCGCTCTTGTCGCTGCTGCCCACCGCGCTGCTCGCGCCGCGACCGCGCAAGCCGCACGATCAGCCGGATGCAGCCGCGCCGTCCCGCCCGAACAGGAGGCCGCCAGCATGAGCGAGAATTTCACCGGCACCCGTCCGGTCGCCCCGCAGCATGCCTTCGATACCGCCCGGCTGTCGGACTGGATCGCCCGGAACGTCTCGCCGCTCGAGGGTCCGCTCGAGGTTGCACAGTTCAAGGGCGGGCAGTCGAACCCGACCTACCTGCTCAGTGCCGGTGCGCAACGCTACGTGCTGCGCCGCAAGCCGCCGGGAAAGCTGCTGCCGTCCGCGCATGCGGTGGATCGCGAGTACCGCGTGATCACCGCGCTGGCCGGCACCGAAGTACCGGTCGCAAGGACCTTCGCGCTCTGCGAGGACGACGGCGTGATCGGCTCCGCGTTCTACCTGATGGAGTTCGTGCAGGGCCGGGTGTTCTGGGATCCCCGCCTGCCGGACCTGCCGGCCGACGAGCGGGGCCGGATCTACGACGAGACGAACCGGGTGATCGCGAGCCTGCACAGCCTCGATCCGGCGCAGCTCGGCCTCGGTGATTTCGGCAAGCCGGGCGAGTACATCGCGCGTCAGGTGGCCCGCTGGAGCAAGCAGTACCGCGCCGCAGAGACGGAGCGGATCGAGGCGATGGACCGGCTGATCGACTGGCTGCCGGCCAACATCCCGGCCGGTGACGAGACGCGCATCGTCCACGGCGACTATCGCCTCGACAACGTCATTTTCCACGCGAGCGAGCCGCGCATACTCGCGGTGCTCGACTGGGAGCTCTCGACGCTCGGCCATCCGCTCGCGGATTTCGCCTATCACTGCATGACCTGGCGCATCCCGCCGGGCACGTTCCGCGGGCTCGCCGGCGTGGACCACGCGGCGCTCGGCATCCCGACCGAGCGGCAGTACGTCGAGATGTACTGCCGCAGGACCGGACGGGACGCGATCCCGGCGCAGGAGTGGCAGTACTACATGATCTACAACCTGTTCCGGCTGGCCGCGATCCTGCAGGGCGTGCTCGCCCGCGCACTGCAGGGCAACGCCTCCAGCGCGGAAGCGATGCAGACCGGACGCCGCGCGCGCGACCTCGCGGAACTGGCCTGGAGCTGGGTCGAAAACTGACGGTCAACCGAAGGAGACGAAGATGGAGTTTGCGCATTCTGAAAAGGTGCAGGACCTGCAGAGGCGTCTCGTCGCCTTCATGGACGAGCACATCTATCCGAACGAGTCCCGCTTTCACGCCGAGGTGGCCGAGAACCGCGCGCAGGGCAACGCCTGGATTCCGACGCGGGTCATCGAGGAACTCAAGCCGAAGGCCAGGGCCCAGGGGCTGTGGAACCTGTGGCTGCCGGAGTCCGAGTACGGCGCCGGGCTGAAGAACCACGAGTACGCGCCATTGTGCGAGATCATGGGTCGCTCCCACCTCGCGCCGGAGGTCTTCAACTGCTCGGCGCCCGACACCGGGAACATGGAAGTGCTGGTGCGCTACGGCAACGAGGCGCAGAAGCGGGAGTGGCTGCTGCCGCTGCTCGAAGGCGAAATCCGCTCGGGCTTCGCGATGACCGAGCCGGCCGTCGCCTCGTCCGACGCGACGAACATCGAGGCGCGGATCGAGCGCGATGGGGACCACTACCTGATCAACGGCCGCAAGTGGTGGACTTCGGGCGCGGGCGACCCCAGGTGCAGGATCCTGATCTTCATGGGCAAGACGGACCCGGACAATGCGAACCGTCATCGTCAGCAGTCGATGATCCTGGTGCCGATGGACGCGCCGGGCGTGCGCGTGCTGCGCAACGTCCCGGTCTTCGGCTACGACGACGCTCCGCACGGACACTCGGAGGTCGACTTCGACAACGTGCGGGTACCGGTCGGGAACCTGCTGCTCGGCGAGGGTCGCGGCTTCGAGATTGCGCAGGGCCGGCTCGGTCCGGGACGCATCCATCACTGCATGCGCATCATCGGGCTCGCGGAGCGAACGCTCGAGGCGATGAGCCGGCGCGCGATGTCCCGTGTCGCATTCGGCAGGCCGCTCGCCGAGCAGGGCGTGTGGCGCGAGCGCATCGCGGAGTCCCGGATGCTGATCGACCAGGCGAGACTACTGGTGCTGCACGCCGCGTGGAAGATGGACGTGGCCGGCAACAAGGCCGCGCAGAAGGAAATCGCGATGATCAAGGTGGTCGCGCCGAACGTCGGCTGCCAGGTCCTCGACTGGGCGATCCAGCTGTTCGGCGGCGCGGGCGTCTCGGACGACTTCGGGCTCGGCTGGGCCTATGCGATCACCCGCACGCTCAGGATCGCCGACGGGCCCGACGAAGTGCACCGCAACCACATCGCCAAGATCGAGATGGCGAGCCACCTGAAGCGCTGAGCGGAGACCGCCGATGTTGTTGCAGAAGAGGGTCGCCCTGGTCACCGGCGCCGGACGCGGCATCGGTCGCGCGCTCTGCCGGGAGTTCCTGCGGCGCGGCGCGGCCGGGGTGGTCGTTGCGGATCTCGACGGCGAGCTTGCGCGCCGCACCGCCGCGGAACTCGGCGCCATGGCGCTCGAGTGCGACGTGTCGGACGCCGGCGCCGTGGCGCGGGCGGTGTCGCAGGCGGAGCAGCGTTACGGGCGCCTCGACCTGCTGGTCTCCAATGCCGGGTTCGGCAGCGCGGAGCTGGACCTGGACGACGCGCTCGGCGAGCCCGACGCCACCTGGCAGCGGATGTGGGACGTGCACGTGATGGCCCACGTGCACGCCTGTCGGGCGGCGCTGCCCGGCATGCTGGAGCGCGGCGAGGGCTGCCTCGTCAACGTCGCCTCGGCGGCGGGACTGCTCAGCCAGGTCGGCGATGCCGCCTACAGCGCGACCAAGCACGCGGCAGTTTCGCTCGCCGAGTCGCTGGCGATCACCTACGGTGATCGAGGCATCCAGGTGTCAGTGGCCTGTCCGCAGTACGTCGCGACCGCGATCACCGGGCTCGGCGAGGACGTAGTGGAAGGTGCGATCCCGGGCGTGCTGACCGTCGAGCAGGCCGCCCGTGCGATCGTGGATGGCATCGAGCAGGGAGAATTCCTGCTGCTCACCCATCCCGAGGTGCTGGGTTACTTCCAGAAGAAGGCCGCGGACTACCCGCGCTGGCTCGCCGGCATGCGCAAGCTGCGCGAGGGGCTGCGGGCGGGCGGATTCCTCAAGGTCAAGACCTGACCCGCGCAGCCGTCCGGCGTCGGGCCGGGCGTTTCCTCGCCGCGCCGCGGGCGGCCTTCGGTCGCTGTCGCCTGAGCGACTCGAACGCAGCGACGCAGTGCGCGGCGATCTCGGCGGCGTCGGGCACGGCCGCGTAATTCGCCACGATGCCGAAGTCCATGCGGCCGTCACCGGAGAGCGTGGTGACGTTCAGGCCGACCGGGTCGGCGAGCATCGAGACCGGGTAGGCGGCCACCAGCCGCGAACGGCCGAGAAAGTGCGGCTCGGGCAGGCCGCCCACGTTCGAGATCACGACGTTGATGACCGGCCGCGTGAATGCGTCGAGCCCGAGCGCGTGCGCTCCCCACCACAGGCCGAAGGCCAGCAGCGCGAAGTCGATCTTGGCCTCGTTCGACAGCGCGCCCAGTTCCCGCTTCGCCGCGACGGTGTTCGCGGCGATCTGGCGCATGCGCTCGGCGATCGCGACCCGCGGCTTCGCGAGCGGTACGAACAGCGTCGCGACCTTGGTCGTGGTCTCCAGGTCGCCCGGGTCGCGCAGCGACACCGGGCACATCGCCACGAGCGGCTTGCCGGGCCGCTCCTTCAGCGCGGCGAGGTAGCGCTCGAGCCCGGCGTCCACGACGCCGAGCACCACGTCGTTGAGCTTCGCGTCGAAGGCGGCGGCTACCTCGCGCATCTCCGCGATCGGCAGCGAGAACCCGGCGAAGCTGCGCTCCGCCGTGAGCGGCAGGTTGAAGCGCGTCTGCGGTCCGGCGAACGGCTGGTTGCCGATCACCTTTGGCAGCAGGTCGGCCGGTCGATTCGTCCGGCTCGCGAGCGCCGGCAGCAACTCGCGCAGGCCGAGCGCCTGCGCCATCACCCAGCGCATCGTGTCCGCGGCGGTGGGCAGCACGCCGGTCGAGCTGCCTTCGCCGGCGAAGAAAGGCGGCTTCAACGGCCCGGGCTCCGTGCCGAGCGAGCCGAACACCCGGTGCAGCGCGGAGCGGCCGTCCCAGGAGGCGTGGTGCGACTTCAGGTAGAGCGCGAAGCGCCCGCTGGCCAGCCCCTCGATCAGGTGTATGCGGAACAACGGACGCGAACGATCGAGCGGCTCGCGATGCAGCTCCGAGACGAGCTCGTTGAGCTCGGCGTCGCCGCCCGGCTCGGCCAGCACCTCCTTGCGCACGTGGTACCTGAGGTCGATCTTCGGCACCGCCTGCCACTGCGGCAGGCCCAGTCCTTGCATGTCCGGTATGCAGTCGAACGGGGCGGACGGAACGGCCTTCCTGTAGCTGCGCAGGATCTCGCCGACGACCGACGTCGCACTGCGACCCGCCGGCGGATCGAACTGCATCAGCACGCCGACGTTGGCCGGGGTTTCCGGCCGGTCGATCAGCAGGAACACCAGATCGACGAGTGGAATGATCCGTGCCATCGCCGGCGAGTATGCGACAAGCCGCAGGCTCCCCGCCATGCTCGCGGTGCTAGACTCGGGCCAGTGGCGGCGCGCCGCGGAGCGGAACTGCTGAGGATATGCGTCAACTGCAAGGCGAAGATGCCCGGTTCCTTTATACGGATTCCGGCCACGCGAATTCCAACATCACGCTGGTCTTCATCTACGATCCTTCGACCTCTCCGGAGGGCAGGGTCCGCTTCAAGGGGCTGCTGAGCCACGTCGAGAGCCGCCTGCACCTGTCGCCGATATTCAGGCAGAAACTGCTGCGTGTGCCGCTCGAGCTCGACTACCCGTACTGGATCGAGGACGAGCGCTTCGACCTCGAGTACCACGTGCGTCACATCGCGCTGCCGAAGCCGGGCGACTGGCGGCAGTTCTGCATCCAGGCGTCGCGGATCCACGCCCGCCCGCTGGACCTGACCCGGCCGCTCTGGGAGCTGTACCTGGTCGAGGAGCTCGATTCGTTCATCGACCTGCCGAAGGACAGCTTCGCGATCCTGGCCAAGATCCACCACGCGGCGATCGACCTCTCGCGCGGGGCGGAGATCACGACCCTGCTGCACGACACCTCGCCGACGCCGCCGGTCCCGGAGCCGCCCGAGCCGTGGTTCCCGGAGTCGCCGCCGGGCGCGCTTTCGCTGCTGGCCCGCGCGGCCTGCCACAACGCGATCCAGCCGTTCATGGTGGCCGCGCCGTTGACGCGGGCACTGAAGGACCTCGGGCCTGCGATCTTCGGCACGCTCAGCGACCTGGTGCTGCATCCGGAGCGCTTCCCGATCACGCGGTTCAACTCCGAGGTGTCGCCTCACCGTGTATTCGAGACGCGTCGCTTCAAGCTCGAGGAGTTCAAGCGCATCCGCGGCCTCGTCAACGGCGCGACGATCAACGACTCGGTGCTGGCGGTCTGCGGCGGAGCCCTGAGGCGGTACCTGCTGGCCCACGACGAGTTGCCCGGGCCGAGCCTGGTGTCGATCGCCCCGGTGTCGATCAGGACTGCCGGTGTCGGCGGCGACGGACCGGCCGAGCTGAACATGCTGCGCGTGCCGCTCGGCACGCACATCGAGGATCCGGTCAGGCGGCTGCGCTCGGTGATGGAGTCCACCGCGAGCGCCGAGGGCATCGAGGAGGCCGTCGGCGCCAAGGAGCTGACCGACGTGACGCAGCACGCGCCGGCCGCGACGCTGGCGCTTTCAGCGCGCCTGCTTTCGTCCGCGTCGATGGGCCTCGGCCGGCGGGCGCCGATCGCGAGCTGCACGATCACCAACGTGCCGGGCTCGTCGGTGCCGCTGTACCTGAACAGCTCCCGGATGCGCTACTTCTCGGCGATCATGCCGATCTCCGACGGCATGGGACTCGTGTTTGCGGTCACCAGCTACGACGGGCAGATCATCATCTCGCCGACCTCCTGTCGCGAGCAGATCCCGGACCCCGAGTTCTTCGCCTTCTGCATACGCGAGAGCTTCCAGGAATACCTGGCGCTCGCGGCCAGGTCGGAGCAGCGTGGCAAGCGGAAGAAGGCGAAGAAGACCGTGGCCGCGACGCGCGGCAAGAAGACCGGCACGGCCAAGCCGGCGAAACAGGGGGCGCGTCGCCGGCGATCGGCCGCCTGAGGCGGCAGCCGGTTCAGGCGCTGCGCGCGACGCTGGCCGCCCGCTGGTAGAGCGAGCCCATCAGGCCCGAGGGCTCGAACGGGGACCAGGCGCCTTCGGGCTGCGCCAGCCGGTCCGCGAGGATCCACATCACCGCGGCGTTGAAGCCGAGGCCCAGGTGGCTGCCCGGTACCCAGATGTTCTCGTGCTGCGGATCGTTGGTCTCCATCCGGGCCGCCTCGGCGGGCACGACGCCGTCCCCCTCGGAATAGACACAGGTGGACGGGACGGGCGGCGGCTCGCGCAGCACCTTCGCGCGCACGTTCGACAGGTGCGCGACCGGGCCCATCGGGTGGGCGAAGTAACGGTACAGCGCCTGCACTGCGAGCGGCACCTTGACGTCGTCCACCGAGAACCGCATCGGGCTGCCGAGCGAGACCACGGAACGCACGCACTCCGGCGCCGAATGCGCGGCATAGAACGAGTACACGCCGCCGAGACTCCAGCCGACCAGGCTGACCTTGCGATGGTGGCGGTGGTGCATGAAGCGCAGCTTCTGCTCCAGCGCCTGGCTGAACTTCAGCTTGAAGCCGGTGTTGCGACCGAAGCCCCAGGTCTCGACCTGGTAGCCCCGTGAGCGCAGGAACATCTGCAGTCCGACCATCGTGGCGTCACCGGCCGTGAAGCCCGGCACCAGCAGCACGGGATGGCCGTCGCCGCGCGGTGTGCCTTGCAGTATGGGCAGGAACGCGGGCAGGATGGCCGCCTCGAGCAGCGCGCGGCCTTCGAGCAGCGTGTTCAGCAGGCTGGGAGCTTTCGCTGTGTTTGCCATCTGTTGCCTTGTCGCGGCCGATCGAGGATGGTTGCGCTGCAGCAATATTAGCAATCAGTGATGCTTGCAGCCACTTGAAAGGCCGGCACGCCCGGTTGCGTCAACAAAACGGTTCTGGAACATAAACATATGACGAATCTCAGCAGGTTTTTCAGGGTCGGCGGCAGGTTCGCCGGCGTCCTGGCAGCGGTGCTCGTGGCACTGGCGCCGCTCGGCGCGCGGGCCACGGAGCGGGCGGACATTCCCGAGCGTTACAAGTGGGACCTGTCGGCCCTGTACGCCGGCGAGCAGCAGTGGGTCGCGGCGAAGAAGAAGATCAATGAGGACATTCCGCAGCTGGCCCGGTGGCAGGGCCGGCTCGGCGAGTCCCCGGCCACGTTGCTGGCCGCGATGAAGGACTGGGAGGCCACGATGTTGGCCGTGGAGCGGCTGTACTCGTACGCGGCGCAGCTGTCGAGCCAGGACACCCGCGTCGGCCGGCACCAGCAGATGGAGCAGGAGGCGGCGCAGGTGTACACCGACCTGCAGTCCGCGACCGCGTACATGCGGCCTGAGATCCTCGCGCTCGGCCGGCCGGCCGTGGAGGGCCTGCTGCGGTCGGAACCCGCGCTCGCCCCGTACCGGATGTTCTTCGACGACATCCTGCGGGCCGCGCCGCACACGCTGTCGGCGGCCGAGGAGCAGATCGTGGCGCGCGCCGGAATCATGGCGCAGGGCCCCGGGGCGGTGCACTCGATCTTCACCAACGCCGAGCTGCCGTTCCCGGAGGTCACGCTTTCGACCGGTGAGAAAGTCCGGCTCGACGCGGCCGCCTACACGAAGTACCGCGGCTCGCCGGTGCAGGCCGACCGCGAACTCGTGTTCAAGGCGTTCTGGACGCGTTACGGCGAGTTCACGCGCACGCTGGCGACGTCGCTGAACGCGCACGTCCAGTCCCACGTGTTCTACAAGGACACCCGCAAGTTCGACAGCTCGCTCGAGGCGGCGCTGTTCGACTACAACATCCCGACCTCGGTGTATACGCAGCTGATCGCCGACGTGCACGCGAACCTGCCGACGCTGCACCGCTACCTGCGGCTGCGCCAGAAGATCATGGGTCTCGACCAGCTGGGCTACGAGGACCTCTACGCGCCGATCGTCGACGAGGTCGAGCTCGAGTACACGCCCGAGCAGGGGATGCAGCTGACGCTGGAGGCGTTCGAGCCGCTCGGCAAGGACTACGTCGAGACGCTGCGCAAGGGCTACGCGGACCGCTGGGTGGACTTCCTGCCCAACGAAGGCAAGAGCGCCGGCGCCTACAGCACGATGGTCTACGGCGTGCACCCGTACCAGCTGATGAACTTCAACGGCACCTGGGAAGAGGTCTCGACGCTCGCGCACGAGTCCGGCCACTCGATGCACTCCTATCTGGCGGGCGCCGCCCAGCCGTACGCGACGTCGAACTACTCGATCTTCGTCGCCGAGGTGGCCTCGACGCTGAACGAGAACCTGCTGTTCCGTCATGCCTACGCGAAGGCCGGCGACGACCGGACGCGGCTGTTCCTGCTTTCGAGCTACCTCGACCGGATGCGCACGACGCTGTTCCGGCAGACGCTGTTCGCCGAGTTCGAGCTGCGCATCCACGAGGCGGTCGAGCGGGGCGAGCCGCTCACCGGCGAGTCGCTGTCGAAGCTGTACCTCGAGCTGCTGCGGACCTACTACGGCGCCGAGCAGGGCGTGGTGCGGATCGACGACGCGTACGGCGCGGAGTGGGCCTACATCCCGCACTTCTACAGCAACTTCTACGTCTACCAGTACGCGACCAGCATGATCGGCGGGATGTCGCTGGTGGACGGGATCGTCGGCCGCGAGGCCGTTTCCTCCGGCAAGGCCGCCGCCCATCGCGACGCCTACCTCGACATGCTGGCCGCCGGTTCCTCGAAGTACCCGGTGGAGCTGCTCAAGGACGCGGGCGTGGACATGACCACGTCGCAGCCCTTCGAGGCCGCGATGCGCGAGATGAACCGGATCATGGACGAAATCGAGCAGATCTACGCGAGGTCGCGCTGAGCGTGGCGAAGCGATCGAAGCCGGGCGCGGCGCGCTACCAGGGCCTCGGCCAGCTCGGCGCCGTCGTCGGCGTGCCGCAGTCCCCGGAGGCCGCGACGCTCGAGCGCGTCGCCAATCCCCACCCGCGCCGCAGCTACCTGGTGCGCTTCACCGCGCCGGAGTTCACCTCGCTGTGCCCGATCACGGGCCAGCCCGACTTCGCGCACATCGTCATCGACTACGTCCCGGCGCGCTGGCTGGTCGAGAGCAAGTCGCTGAAGCTCTACCTGGCGAGCTTCCGCAACCACGGCGCTTTCCACGAGGACTGCACGCTCGCGATCGCAGCGCGACTCGAGGACTTCCTCGCGCCCCGCTGGCTGCGCATCGGCGGCTACTGGTACCCGCGCGGCGGCATGCCGATCGACGTTTTCTGGCAGAGCGGCAAGCCGCCGGCTGGGCTGTGGATACCGGAGCAGGGCGTGGCGCCCTATCGGGGGCGCGGCTGAGCACGGGCCTCGCTGATTGGCATTGAATACAAGAGCTTACAGGGTTTTGTTCGCTGGTCATTCAGGGTTTGAGCGCGACGCCGCGGCTGTTATAGTCGCGGCCCGCCGGGCGCGCGGGCCCGGGCGTGCCGGGCCGCGAGCCGGCCACGTTTTCAGACCGATGGTGGCTCGCGTCGGGTCCCTCGCGACGGTCAGCCGTAAATCCCGTCAGGCCCGGAAGGGAGCAGCGGTAGCGGCATTGCCGGGTGCCGGGGGTATTCTGGCGCGGGCCGCCTCCCTTCGCCCGCAACGGATGGGGGCAGGCCAGCGCCGATGAGTTACCTCGTTCTCGCACGCAAGTGGCGTCCCCGCAGCTTCGACGAGCTGGTGGGGCAGGACCACGTGCGCCGCGCGCTGTCCAACGCGCTCGACTCGGGCCGCGTGCATCACGCGTTCCTGTTCACTGGCACGCGTGGCGTGGGCAAGACGACGATCGCGCGGATCTTCGCCAAGGCGCTCAACTGCGAGCGAGGCGTGTCGTCGAAGCCCTGCGGCGAATGCGCCGCCTGCGTCGACATCGATTCCGGGCGCTTCGTGGACCTGCTGGAGGTCGACGCGGCCTCCCGCACCAAGGTGGACGACACCCGCGAGCTGCTGGACAACGTGCAGTATTCGCCGGCGCGCGGCCGATACAAGGTGTACCTGATCGACGAGGTGCACATGCTGTCGGCGCATTCGTTCAACGCGCTGCTGAAGACGCTCGAGGAGCCGCCGCCGCACGTCAAGTTCCTGCTCGCGACGACCGACCCGCAGAAGCTGCCGGTGACGGTGCTGTCGCGCTGCCTGCAGTTCCACCTGCGGCGCCTGCCGCCGCAGCAGATCTGCGAGCGGCTCGAGCAGATCGCGACGGCCGAGGGCGTGGAGTTCGAGTCGACCGCGCTGCGGGCCGTGGCCCGCGGCGCCGAGGGCAGCATGCGCGATGCGCTGTCGCTGCTCGACCAGGTCCTCGCCTTCGGTGGCGGCCGGGTGATCGAAAGCGAGGTCCGCTCGCTGCTCGGCACGCTCGATCGCCATCACGTCGAGCGCATCATCGAGTCGCTGGCGGCAGGCGACGGCGCGGCGCTGATGAATTGCGTGGCGGAACTCGACGAGCGGGCGCCCGACTATCACCAGGCGCTCGGCGAGCTGACGGCTGCTGTGCAGCGCATGGCGCTGCTGCAGGCGATCCCGGAGCTCGCGTCCGGCGAGGACGCGGATCAGGACGAGGCGCTGGCCCGACTTGCAGACCGGTTCACGCCCGAGGAGCTGCAGCTGCTGTACCAGATCGGCATCATGGCCCGGCGCGACCTGGACTTCGCCCCGGACGCCCGCGGCGGCTTCGAGATGACGCTGCTGCGGATGCTGACGTTCCGGCCGCTGCCGCCGGCTGCCGGCGGCGAGGAGCCTGCGGCGGGCGCGCGCTCATCGGGCGGCCGCCGCCAGGCGGAACCGGAACGTCCCGCAGGCGCGGTGGCCCGCAAGCCGGCTGCGGTCGCGGCTCGCGACCGCGGTGGCGCGGACTGGGAGAGTACGGTCGCGGCACTGGACCTGCAGGGGCCGGCCGGACAGCTGGCAGCCCATTGCCTGCTGCTCGAGCGCAAGCCCGGCTTCGTGCGGCTCGGGCTCGACGCGTCCGGCGAGGTCTACCGGCGGCCCCAGCTGGAGCAGAAGCTCTGCGATGCGCTTTCGGCGCACTTCGGCGAGCCGGTGCGGCTCGAGATCACCGCCGGTCCGGCCGAGGCGGATACGCCCGCCCGGCGGCAGTCCGAGGCGGCAGAGCAGCGCCTCCGGGACGCGACCCGGGCCATCGACGAAGACCCGGCCGTGCGTGCGATGCGCGACGTCTTCAACGCGACCGTGCAGCCCGGCTCCATCAAGCCCTTGTAAGCAACCATCACCAGGAGAGCTGACCCGAATGAAAGGTGGCATTGGAAACCTGATGAGGCAGGCGCAGCAGCTGCAGGAGAACATGCAGAAGGCGCAGGCCGAGATCGCGGGCATGGAAGTGACCGGCGAATCGGGCGGCGGGATGGTCAAGGTGACCATCAACGGCCGCCACGAGGCGCGTCGCGTGCAGATCGACCCGACCGTGCCGCTCGACGACCGCGAGATGGTCGAGGACCTGGTCGCGGCGGCGATCAACGACGCGACCCGCCGGCTCGAAGCGGCCACGCAGGAGAAGATGTCGGGCCTCGTCGGGGGCATGAACCTGCCGCCCGGCATGAAGCTGCCGTTCTGATCCCGCGTCCCGGATGCTGTATCCGCCCTCGCTGGAACGGCTGATCGAGGCGTTGCGCTGCCTGCCCGGCGTCGGGCCGAAGTCCGCCCAGCGCATGGCGTTCCACCTGCTCGAGCGCGACCGGCCGGGTGGCCGGGAGATCGCCGAGTCGATGCTGGCCGCCTTCGAGAAGCTCGGCCACTGCGCCCGCTGCCGCATGTATGCGGAGGGCGAGCTGTGTCCCGTGTGCCGGGCGCCGAGCCGCGACCGCTCGCTGCTGTGCGTGGTCGAGTCGCCTGCCGACGTCGTCGCAATCGAGCAATCAGGTGGATATCGCGGCTGCTACTTCGTGTTGATGGGCCACCTCTCGCCGCTGGACGGAATCGGGCCGCAGGAGATCGGCATCGCCGCGCTGGAGAAGCTGCTCGGCGAGGGCGAGGTCCGCGAGGTGATTCTCGCCACCAACCCGACCGTGGAAGGCGAGGCGACCGCGGGCTTCCTGGCCGACGTCGCGAAGCGCCATCGGCTGAGCGCCTCGCGGATCGCGCACGGCGTGCCGGTCGGCGGTGAACTCGAGTACGTGGACGGCGGAACGCTCGCGCACGCGCTGGCCGGACGCCAGGCCGTCAGCTAGCGTCGCGCCGGGCCGCCGCCGCGCGAGGCGCGGGCCACGGCCGGCCCCGCGGGGCTCACTCGGCCTTCTGGCCGGCGAGGAACAACCAGGTCTCGACCACCGTGTCGGGATTCAGCGACATGCTCTCGATCCCCTCGTCGAGCAGCCAGCGGGCCAGGTCCGGGTGATCCGAGGGACCCTGGCCGCAGATGCCGACGTACTTGCCGTGCTTCCGGCAGGCCTGGATGGCCATCCGCAACAGCGCCTTCACCGCGTCGTCGCGTTCGTCGAACAGCCGGGCGATGATCGATGAATCCCGGTCGAGGCCGAGCGTGAGCTGGGTGAGGTCGTTCGAGCCGATCGACATGCCGTCGAAGAACTCCAGGTACCGCTCGGCGAGCAGCGCGTTGGTCGGCACCTCGCACATCATGATCACCTTCAGGTCGTCTTCGCCGCGCTTCAGCCCGTTCGCCTCGAGCAGTTCGACGACCTGCTGCGCCTCCTTCAGCGTGCGCACGAACGGCACCATGACCCAGACGTTGCGAAGTCCCATCTCGCCGCGCACGCGCTTCAGCGCCCGGCACTCGAGCTCGAAGCACGGGCGGAAGCTCTCGTCGACGTAGCGCGACGCGCCCCGGAAGCCCAGCATCGGGTTCTCCTCCGACGGCTCGTACTGGTCGCCCCCGATCAGGTTCGCGTACTCGTTCGACTTGAAGTCCGAGAGCCGGACGATCACCGGCTGCGGCGCGAAAGCCGCGGCGATCGTGCCGATGCCCTCGCAGAGTTTCTCGACGTAGAACTCGACCGGCCCGGCATAGCCGGCCATCTGCCGGCGGATCGTGTCCTTCAGCCCGTCCTCGAGCTCGTCGAACTCGAGCAGCGCCTTCGGGTGCACGCCGATCATCCGGTTGATGATGAACTCGAGCCGCGCGAGGCCGACGCCGCGGTTCGGGATGGCGGCGAAGTCGAACGCGCGGTCCGGGTTGCCCACGTTCATCATGATCTTGACCGGGACCGGCGGCAGCGTGTCGAGCTCGATCTCCCGCTGGTCGAAGGCCAGCTCGCCCTCGTAGACGTAGCCCGTGTCGCCCTCGGCGCAGGACACCGTCACCGGCTGCCCCTCGCGCAGCGTCGTCGTCGCGTCGCCGCAGCCGACGACCGCCGGAATGCCGAGCTCGCGCGCGATGATCGCCGCGTGGCAGGTCCGGCCGCCGCGATTGGTGACGATCGCAGAGGCGCGCTTCATCACCGGTTCCCAGTCGGGATCGGTCATGTCCGCGACCAGCACGTCGCCGCTCTCGACGCGGCTCATCTCCTTCGGGCTGCGGATCACGCGCGCCGGCCCCGCGCCGATGCGGTGCCCGATGCTGCGCCCGGTCACGAGCACCTTGCCCTTGTCCTTCAGCCGGAAGCGCTGGACGGTACGGCCGGCGCGGCTCTGCACGGTCTCGGGACGCGCCTGCAGGATGTAGATCTTTCCGGTCTGGCCGTCCTTGCCCCACTCGATGTCCATCGGCGCGCCATAGTGCTGCTCGATCACCAGCGCCTGCCGCGCCAGTTCGATCACGTCCTCATCGCCGAGGCAGAAGCGCGCG
>CAZKLS010000024.1:26309-29002 GCA_964553405.1 uncultured Steroidobacteraceae bacterium | reverse complement strand
TGGCGGTTCTCGACGACGTACGAGACGCCCGAGGGCGTGCGCGCATTGTCCTCGAGCACCAGGAAGCGCCCGTCGCCGCCCCGGACGATGTCCACGCCGCAGATGTTGACGTAGTTCCCGTAGGGAACCTTGAGTCCCTGCATCTGTGGACGGTAGTTCGCGTTGCCGAGCACCAGTTCGGCGGGAAGGATCTTGTCCTTGAGGACCTTCTGGTCGTGATAAATGTCCTCGATGAACCGGTTCAGTGCGGTGACACGCTGCACCACGCCTCGCTCGATCGTGTCCCATTCCCTCGCAGACAGCACGCGCGGGATCACGTCGAAGGGCAGTATCCGGTCGATCTGCTCGCGGCTCGTGTAGACGGTGAACGTCACGCCGAGGTTGAACAACTCGCGTTCCGCGGCGAGCGCACGTCGCCTCAGCTCGGCGAGGCTGTAACCGTCGAGCCGCTTGCGGATCTGCAGCGTGTGTGCGGCCTTGCGGCCCTCCCCGCCGGACAGCTCGCAATAGTAGCCGCCAGGGTCGTACTGCTGCAGCAGGCCTTCCGGCCTCCAGTCGCTCATCCCGGGATGTGCTCCTCGCCTGGGTTGCCTGGCACCGGCGTGACGTCCACGTTGACCTCGATCCGGTGTGCTCCGCCACCGAAGATTACCCCATTGATCGGGCTCACGTCCCCGTAGTCGCGGCCCCAGGCGAGCGTCACGTGCTCGTCGCCCACGATCGTGTCGTTGGTCGGATCGAAGTCCACCCAGCCGGCCTCGCCGCACCAGACGGAGATCCAGGCATGCGAGGCGTCCGCGCCGATCAGCTTCTGCTGGCCGGGCGGCGGCCGCGTCATCAGGTAGCCGCTCACGTACCGCCCGGGAACGCCGAGCGCCCGCAGGCAGGCGAGCTCGAGGTGCGCGAAGTCCTGGCAGACTCCGCGCCCGAGCCGCACGACCTCGTCCACCGGAGTCGACACGGTCGTGGCGGTGCTGTCGTAGCGGAAGTCCTGGTGAATGCGCCGCGTCAGCTCCCGGGTCGCCTCGAGCACGTTCCGGCCGGGCGTGAACGAGCGGGCCGCATAACCGGCGAGGTCGGCGCTCGCCAGCGTGTAGGGCGAGTCGAACGCATACTGCAGCGCGTCGATGGCCTCGCGGCTGCCGGTTCTTTCGAGCGTCCCGAACACCGACTCCCAGGGCGGGGTCCGCTCCGGCGACGGGGCGGCCGGGGCGATGACCTCGACGCTCGAGAGCGCTTCGATCACGAGCTCGTGGTGCTGCTGCTGGATCGTCGCGTAGGTGACGGGATTGCCGAAATAATCGCTGCTCCGTGATCCGACCGACGGTGCCGGATGCAGCACCAGCTCCGAGCCGTGCAACAGCTGTTGCGGGCACTGCCGCGGCATCAGACGCAGCACGTGGTGCGAGATCCCGACCGGCTGCTCGTACCGGTACGTCGTGCGGTGGCGGACCGAGTACCGCATTGCGTCAGTCCCCGGCGGGACGGTTCGCCGCGGCGAGTTGCCGCGCGTCGGCGTGGCTGAAATAGGCGCGGGTGAGTCCGTCGGAGAACTGCGGCAGGCACGCCGAAACCTCCTCGAGCAGGGCGCGCAGGCCGGGGCGATCGCCGCTGCGGTCGCGGCGGCAGAGTGCGGCGACATCCGCGCCCCGCAACGCCGCGAGCGCTTCGCCGATCACCGCGAGCTCGATGCCCGGGCTGTCGGCGGCGGTGTCCCGCGGCAACTGCTCGCAGTTCGCCGCGAGCGCCGCGAGCTGGAACGCGACGGACCGCGGGTTCGACTCGTCGGCGAGCAACAGGTCGAGCACCGGCGCCAGCTGGGGCGTGGAGAGGTACCGGGAACGATAGGTCATGAAGCTGTCCGCGATCTCCAGCACCAGGATCAGGCTGCCGTCGTCCTCCGGGGACTCCGAGCCGGCGAGCGTTGCGAGCATCGCCAGCGTCTGCGTGCTCCGCTCGATCCGGCGGCCCATGTCGAGGAACCGCCAGCCCAGCGCGCGCGTCGTGTTCTCCGTGCACATGCCGCTGAACGCCGACAGGCGCTGGATGTCGGCCTGGAGTTTCAGCACCGTCGCGTCGACGTCGAAGCGGTGCACGACCGGCGCGACCGCCGGACGGTGAGCGTAGTCCTCGGCCCGCAGCCCGCGCAGGATGTGCCAGGAGTCTGCGGACAGCCTGTCGCGCGCGAGCGCGAGCGTGCGCCCGAGCTCGGAAAGGGTCTGGCGGAGTCCGTACGAGCGGACCGGATCGAAGACGAGTTCCTCGAGCTGGCGCTCGAGGTATGCGCGGGGACCGCGTTCCGTCTCCTCTGCCGTCGGTGCCGCGACGGCCGCGCGCTCCAGCACCGGGCGCAGCACGTCCGCCATCGCGTGCAGGTCTTCCGTCGGCCACTCCTCGTCGGCGAGGCGGATCAGCGAGGCACGTGCCTGCCGCATGATGCCCTCGGCCCTTTCGGCGTAGCGCGCGAGCCAGAACAGGTTGTCGGCGGTCCGGCTGGGCAGTTCGCGGCCGCTGCGCCGCAGACTGACTGATCCGGAGAGCGGACGCCGGGGCGTCGCTCGCAGCGCGCGCCCCTCGGAGAGCACCCAGGTGTCCTTGCCGTTCCCGGAATGCCGGAAGTCGAAAGCCTCGCCCGGATGCGGTGGACAGAGGCGGGCGAGGCCGCCGGGCATCACGACGTAGTCGTCCTCGAC
>CAZKLS010000024.1:0-26209 GCA_964553405.1 uncultured Steroidobacteraceae bacterium | reverse complement strand
TCGCGGGCCTGCGCCGCGCCGCACCACCAGGAAGGAATCGACGGCATCGACAGTTCCTGGTCCAGCAGGTCGCCGCAGAGATCGGGCAGGAACGGCATCAGGCCCTCGGTGTCCACGAGCCCGCTGCCGAGCGCGTTGACGACGATGACGCCCCCGGCCCGTACGGCTTCCATCAGTCCCGGAACGCCGTCCACTGAACCGGCGCGGAGCTCGAGCGGGTCGCAGTCCGAGGCGATCACGCGGCGGACGATCACGTCCACCGGCCGGAGCCCCTCGGCCGTCTTCAGGAAGACCGCATTGTCGCGGACCGTCAGGTCCGCGCCTTCGACCAGGATCAGGCCCTGGTAACGGCTCAGGTACGAGTGAGCGAAGTAGTCCGGTGACGTGGGGCCCGGTGTCAGCACGACGATGCGCGGGTCGGGCTTCGGCGTAAGCGCCAGCAGGCCGCTGTTGACCTGCTGGAAGTGACCGGCCAGCTGCTGCACGCGGTTGGCGGTGAACTCGTCCGGCAGACAGTTGCGCAGCGCGATCCGGTTTTCGAGCGCATACCCGCCGCCCACCGCCAGCTCGCAGCGGTCACGCAGCACGCACCAGCTGCCATCGGCCCGGCGGCCGATGTCGGCAGCGTAGTAGTGCAGGCGCCGCCCCCGGGCCGGTGCGACACCGTGGCAGGGTCTCAGGAACTGGCGGCTGCCGAGCACCAGCGGGGCAGGCAGTCGCCCGCTCAGCATCAGCCGCTGTTCGCCGTAGCAGTCGTCGAGTATCGCGTCGAGCAGCCGGGCCCGCTGCACGAGACCGGCCGCTATCACGCGCCATTCCTCGCCGGAGATCAGCAGCGGCATCGCGTCGAGCCGCCAGGGCCGCTCCTCGGCCGGGCCCTCTGCGTAGATGTTGTGCGTGAGTCCGTTCTCGTAGAGGATCCGCTCGACCCGCTGCCAGCGCGCATCCATCTCGGCCGGGCTCAGCCTGCGCAGCGCCTCGACGAGCCGGCGCCAGTGCGGGCGGATCTGTCCGTCCTCGCCTTTCATCTCGTCGTAGTGACCGTGCAGCGGACGGTACCCGTCGAACAGCGGCGCGAGCGTCGCCTCCGCCAGGATCGGCACCGGCTCGGTCAGGGTACTCAAGGACGAAAACCTCGCTCGGCGTGGCTGGCGAAACCAGTGCGCATTATCGTCGTTCCGGCAGTTGATTTGCGACAGTCGCCTGCGGACCGACCGCGCAGCCCGTCGAATGAGCCCCGCTGCACCGGGCTACAATGACAGACTCGAAAACGAATCAACCCCGGGGGTTCCCGATGCGACAACTCGTCGGCCAGGACGCGGCCTTTCTCCACGTGGAGACGGCGACCGTCAAGACGCACTTCACGCTGCTGACGATCTATGACCAGTCCACCGTCCCGGGGGGGCGGTTGCGATACAGGGACATCCTCGAGTACTTCGAGCAGCGCCTGACGCCGCTGCCGGTGTTCAGGCGGCGGATCGTCGAGGTCCCGTTCCAGCTGGACGCGCCGTATTTCGTCGACGATCCCAACTACCACATCGAGTCGCACGTCCGGCACATCGCGCTGCCGAAGCCGGGTGACTGGCGCCAGTTCTGCATCCTGGTCGCCCAGATCCAGGCGACCCCGATGGACCTGAGCAAGCCGCTGTGGGACATGCACGTCGTCGAGGGACTCGACAACGTCGAGGGCGTCCCGCCGAACAGCTTTGCGATCCTGACCCGGCTGCATCACTCGATCGCGGACGGAACCACGGCCCGCGGCATCATGATGGCCCTGCACCATGCCAAGGGGCAGGAGCTGCCGAAGCCGCCGGTCGGGGTGCGCGAGCCGGAACCGACGATCCCGGAAATGGCGATTCGCGCGGTCATCAACAACGCGTACCGGATCTGGGAGCTCGAGAAGCACCTGATCAAGGCGTTGCCCGGTCTCGGTGGCATGGTGCTGCCGGCTGCCGGCAAGCTGCTGCCCGGCCGTCGCGACGCCGTGCCGACCGAGCAGCCCGAGGAGCCATCCAGGCCGCTGTGGCCGGTGCCCGCGACGATCTTCAACCAGGAGATGGACTACCGGCGCGTCTTCCAGCTGCGGGTGTTCGCGCTCGAGGACATCGCCCGGATGCGTCGCGCGGTCGAGGGCTCCACCGTCAACGACGTGGTGCTCGTGCTGGTGGGCGAGGCGCTCAGGCGGTACCTCGCGCGGATGAAGAAGAGCGTCAAGTCCGACCTCTACGCGATCTGTCCGATCAACATCCGCCGCGACAAGCTCACCAACGAGAGCCTGGCAGGCAACGACATCTCGCTGATGACCGCCAACCTGCGCACGACCGAGCCGGACCTGCTGGAGCGTCTGCGCAAGGTGACGGGCGGGACGCGGACTTCGAAGAAGGTGCAGGAGGCCAGCTCCGTGAAGGAGCTCGTAGCGATGAGCAAACAGGCGCCCAATCTGCTGCTCGCGCTCGCGTCGCGTATCGCCGTGCAGGCCGCGCTGCGTGCCTCGAGCACCCGGCCGCTGTCGAATGCGATCATCACCAACGTGCCCGGGCCGCAGGAGCCGCTGTACTTCATGGGTGCGAAGCTCGTCCTGTTCAGTGGCGGCACGCCGATCGCCCCGGTAACCGGCCTGACCATCCCGATCACGAGCTACGACGGCCGGTTGATCATCTCCTTCACCGGTGCGGCATCCTGGGTCAAGGACCCGCAAGGGCTGGCGGAGTGCCTGGACGAGAGTTTCGAGGCCATGAAGCAGGCGCTCGGGTCGCAGGCGGTCGCCGCGGTCAACAGAAAGGCAGGCGTCGCCGCCCGGCGCAAGGCAAAGTCCGGGACCAGGACCAGGAGCAGGACCAAGGCCACGGGCGTTTCCCGGCGCGGGGCGGGGAGTTCGCGCCGCAGGACCTGAGGCCGGTGTGCTGGCCGCGGCTCAGAAGTCGTAGCCCAGCCCGAACACGAGCCGGTAGTCGTCCTTTTTCGGCACGACGCCGTCCGCGTCGGGCCGCGGTTCCTCGATGCGGTCCCATACCATCGACACGTCCATGCTCAGGTCGTCGGTCAGGTCGAACGAGAATCCACCGATCATGTGGTGGTTGTAGCGGCCCGCGTCTACGCTGGTGATCTGGAATCGGTACTCGTAGAACAGGTCGATGTCGCCGGTCAGCTCGTGATCGAGATTCGTCCCTGCGCTCAGCGCCCAGGTTCCCTCGCTGTCGTCCTCGTCGGGCTCGACGTCCTCGAACGATGTCCACTGGTACGCCGGGCCGGCGAAAACGCTCCACTCGGTGCGCGAGTTGTCGATCAACTGGTAGCCCAGGCCCGAGCCCACGGTCGCGCGGTGCGCGATGTTCTGGAACGGGTCGCGGAAGTACTCGAGAAACACAGGTCGAAGGAAGAAGCGGTCCGAGACGAAATGGTCCCAGACGCCGTTGGCGCGGTGGTTGTTGGCGGACTCGATGTCGTTCGTGATCGTGTAATTTCCGATGTAGTCGAGCCCGATCCGGTCGTCGACGGTGCGACGCTGGAAAACGAGCCGCGCAGTGGCTTCCGTCTGGTCCGTGTTGCCGCTGCGCAGGTTGGCGCCTGCCGTGGCCTTGCCCGACCAGAAATTGCGCTCCTTCGGAACGCCGGCCGTGATGCTGATCAGGCCGTCACGCTCGAATTGCGCGGTGGTCTCGCCGAGGACCTTCACGGTCTTCCCTTCCAACAGCAGCTGGCCGACCGCATTCTGGTCCCCGACTGCTTTGACGTTGACCGTCTGCGCGGTGCGGATCGTCGCGATGTCCTCGATCTCGAGCTCGAGCAGGCCGAGCTTGTCGCTGTCGAACTCGAGCGTCTTTTCGTAGAGGACCTTCAACTCACCTTTGAGCCATTCGCCGGAGGTCAGCTGCAGCCAGTCGAACTTGTCGGGCATCGGAGCCGGCGGTTGCCAGTCCTCGGCCGAGGCGGCCGACGCGCTCACCGAGAGCAGCAGCAGAGCCAGCGGCCATGCCAGCGCGCGCATGACGGAATCGGGGCGGAACGGCGGGTGGGTCATTTTCATTTCGATCGGGTCTCCATCGGTCTGCGGCGACGCCACGGCATGACCGCCGGCCGCTGAGCGCAGCCTCCGTAATGCCGTCGGCCTCGGTATAGTAGCGACTCCAGGCGACTACCCATTCCCGGGTCGACCCGGCCGGGAAGCAACCGATGCGCTACTGTCGATTCAGGACCGTGAGCCAGTGGCTGGCCTTTTTCGCACTGCCGGCCGTGATGCTGGCCGGCTGTGAGCGCCGGTCGGATGAGCCCATGGCGCCGCCGCCGCCGGAGGTGACGGCCGAGCGGGCGCAGGCAGGACCGGTCCCGCTCGCGCTGATGTACTCGGGGCGGGCCGTCGGCTCGCGTGAGGTCGAGGTACGCGCCAGGGTCAGCGGCATCCTGCTCGAGCGCAGCTACGAGGAAGGCAGCGCCGTGCGGCAGGGCGAGGTCCTTTTCCGGATCGACCCGGAGCCGTTCCGCGTGCGGGTCGCGCAGGCCAGGGCCGAACTCGAGGTGGAGCGGGCGCGGCTGGCCGAGGCCCGCCGGGACCGTGATCGCGTGCGCACGCTGGTCGACCGGCAGCTCGTCAGCCAGAGGCAATGGGACGAGGCCGTCTCCCGTTACGAGGTCGCCGTTGCGAGCATGGCCGCGGCCGAGGCGCGGGTGCGGGCCGCCGAGCTCGATCTCGGCTACACGGAGGTGCGGGCTCCGATTTCGGGCCTGACCAGCCGCGAGGCCCGCTCGGAAGGCAGCCTCGTCACGGCCGGCGAAGAATCGAGCCTGCTGACGAGGATCGTGCAGTCCGATCCCATCTACGCGGAGTTCGCGGTCCCCGAGAGCGAGGCGGCGCTGCTGCGCGCGCGGCTGGCGGCAGGCGCTGAGGTGCCGGTGCGTCTCGCCGGCGAGGGCGCCGCGGAGGGTGCCGGCGTCGCGCGGCTGACGTTCGTGGACAACGCGGTGGGCCTCGGCTCCGGCACGGTGCGCGCCAGGGCCGTGATGGCCAATCCGGACGGGCGTTTCGTGCCGGGCCAGTTCCTGCGCATCCGGGTAGAGGGAATAACGCTGCCCGGCGGTGTCAGCGTGCCTGAGCGCGCCGTGATGAGCGGAGCGCAGGGTCGCTTCGTCTGGGTGCTGGACGAACAGGACGTGGCGGCGATGCGCCCGGTCCAGATCGCAGCCGTCGTTTCCGACCGCGCCGTGCTGTCGGGTGGTCTCGAGCCCGGCGAAAGGGTCGTGGTCGAGGGCGTGCTGAAGGTCCGCCCCGGTGCGCCGGTGAGGATCGCGCCGGCCGGTCCTGCCGCTTCACGCGATGCGCCGCCTCCGGCAGAAGCGACGCAGGACGCCGGATGATCGCCAGCTATTTCATCGACCGGCCGATCTTCGCGTCGGTCGTCTCGGCGTTCATCGTGATCGCGGGCCTCGCGGCGCTCGGCAACCTGCCCGTCGCCTCCTACCCGGACATCCTGCCGCCGTCGGTCGAGATCCAGGCCTATTACCCCGGGGCCAGCGCCCAGACCGTGGCCGAGACCGTCGCCCCGCCGCTCGAGCAGGCCGTCAACGGCGTGGACGACATGCTGTACGTCACCTCGGCGAGCGGCAGCACCGGCTCGCTGTCCGTCGTCGTCACGTTCGCGATCGGCACCGACCCGGACATCGCCTCGATCAACGTCAACAACCGGGTCCAGTCCGCGCTGCCGCAGTTGCCGGAGGAGGTGCGCAGGCAGGGCGTCACGGTGCGCAAGCGCTCGAATTCGTTCCTGCAGATCGTCGCGCTCGACTCGACCTCCCCGCAGCACGACGACCTGTTCGTGTCCAATTACGCGCTGCTGAACGTCGTGGACGAGCTACGCAGGATCCCGGGCGTCGGCGACGCGCAGATCTTCGGCTCGAAGGACTACTCGATGCGGATCTGGCTGCGGCCGGACCGCCTCGCCGAGCTCGGATTGACGCCCGGCGACGTGGTGGCCGCGGTGCGCGAGCAGAACACGCAGGTCGCGGCAGGTCGCATCGGCCAGGAGCCGATGGGCGCCGACGTGGACTTCACCTACACCGTGACGACGCTGGGCCGGCTGCAGACACCGGAGCAGTTCGGCCGGATCGTCATCGCGACCCGCGGGGACGCCGGCATCGTGCGGCTCGAGGACGTGGCCCGGATCGAACTCGGGTCGCGCGACTACGATTTCTCCGCCCGGCGCAACGGCCGCCCGACGATCCCGCTCGGGATATTCCTCAGTCCCGGCGCCAACGCGATCGAGGTCGGCGACGCGGTCAAGGCGCGCATGGCCGAGTTGTCGGTCAATTTCCCGCCCGGTCTCGAGTACTCGGTCCCCTACGACACGACGACGTTCGTCCGCGTGTCGATACGCGAGGTCGTCAAGACGCTGGCCGAGGCGATGCTGCTCGTGTTCGCGGTCGTCTTCCTGTTCCTGCAGAACTGGCGCGCGACGCTGATCCCGATGCTGGCCGTGCCGGTGTCGCTGATCGGGACCTTCGCGGCGATGCTGCTGCTCGGCTTCTCGATCAACACGCTGACGCTGTTCGGCATGGTGCTCGCCATCGGCATCGTCGTCGACGACGCGATCGTCGTGCTCGAGAACGTCGAGCGCATCATCGTCGCCGAGGGCCTCTCGGCGCGCGATGCGACCGTCAAGGCGATGCAGCAGGTGACGCGGCCGGTCATCGCGATCGTGTTCGTGCTGACGGCGGTGTTCGTTCCGGTCGCCTTCCTCGGTGGTCTCGTCGGCGAGATGTACCGCCAGTTCGCGATAACGATCGCCGTCTCGGTGGCCATCTCGGGCTTCGTCGCGCTGACGCTGACACCGGCGCTCTGCGCCTCGCTGCTGCGCCGCGAGGACGCGGTCGGTCACGGCCTGCTCAAGCGCTTCAACGACTGGTTCGCGCGGATGACAGGACGCTACGCCCGGGGCGTGCGGTACCTGCTGCGTCACGGCGCGCTCGCGCTGGGTCTGTTCGCCGCACTGCTGGTCGCGACGCTGGCGCTGTCGCGCGCGGTGCCCGGCTCGCTCGCGCCCGAGGAGGACCAGGGCTACATCCTGGTGATACCGATCCTGCAGGACGCCGCATCGCTGAAGCGCACCGAGGCGGTCAGCGAGACGGTGACCGAGGCACTGGTGCAGCACCCGGCCGTCGCGGACGTGATGTCGTTCGCCGGGCTCGACGTGATGACTTTCAGCCTGCGCACGAATACCGGGATCATCTGGGTGCCGCTCAAGGACTGGAGCGAGCGCACGACGCCGGAGACCTCGCCGTCCGCGCTGGTGAACTACGTGTTCGGGCTGGGCATGGGAATACGCGATGCGTTCGTGCTGGCCTTCGAGCCGCCGCCGATCGAGGGCCTGAGCACGACCGGCGGCTTCGACGCCTACGTCCAGTCGCGTCGCGGCAACGACTACAAGGCGCTCGAGTCGGCGGTGCAGCAGCTGGTCGCCGCAGCCTCCGAGCGGCCCGAGCTGGCCGGCGTGACCACGACCTACTCGGCCAGCGTCCCGCAGTTCCGGATCGACGTGGACCTCGAGCGCGCGAAGTTGCTCGGCGTCGACCTGACCGAGCTCTTCGCGACGCTGCAGAGCACCTTCGGGGCGCTGTACGTGAACGACTTCAACCGCGAGGGCCGCGTGTTCCGCGTGCACCTGCAGTCGGAGCCCGAGTTCCGGGCGCGCCCGGACGACATCCGCGACGTGTACGTGCGCACCGCGAGCGGCGAGCTGATCCCGCTGACCGCGGTCGTCGCGCTGCGCGAGGTGACGGGTCCGGAAACGATCGAGCGGTACAACGTGTTCACGTCCGCGAAGCTGCTCGGCGGCGCGGCTCCAGGATACAGCTCCGGCGAGGCGATGGACGCGCTCGAGCAGGTGGCGCGCGAGGCGCTGCCGGACGGCTACGCGCTCGCGTGGACCGGAACGTCCTTCCAGGAGGAGGTCTCCGGTGGCGCCTCGACTTCGGTGTTCCTGCTCGGCGTGCTGATGGTGTTCCTGATCCTGGCCGCGCAGTACGAGCGCTGGACGCTGCCGTTCGCGGTGATACTCGCGGTGCCGTTCGCGGTGTTCGGCGCACTGCTCGCCGTGTTCCTGCGGGGGCTGGAGAACGACATCTACTTCCAGATCGGACTCGTGACGCTGGTCGGTCTCGCATCGAAGAACGCGATCCTGATCGTCGAGTTCGCGCAGCTGAAGGCGCAGGAGGGTCTTCCGCTGGAGGAAGCCGCGGTGGAGGGGGCGCGCCTGCGGCTGCGTCCCATCGTGATGACCTCGCTGGCCTTCATCCTCGGGGTGTTGCCGCTCGCGATCAGCAGCGGTGCCGGCGCGGCGAGCCGCCATTCCATCGGCACCGGCGTGATCGGCGGCATGCTCGCCGCGACGTTCATCGCGACGCTGTTCGTGCCGCTGTTCTTCCGCTGGATCGCCGCGCTCGGCAGGAAGAGACCGGCTGCGGCGCCGTCGCCATCCGGCCCGTGAGCGCAGCCCGCCCTCAGCCGGGCCGTCGCCGGAAGCGGCGGACCGTGCCGGTCCCGCCGTCGTCGGAGCCCTCGAGGCGGCTCAATTCCGCCGCCCTGACCAGCGAGTCGATCCGGTCGGTGCTGTGCTCGACGAAGCCCGGGATTTCGGCCGCGTCACTGGGGTAGGCCACCAGGTAGCCCTGGACCGCGACGTCGCCGCAGTCGAGCAGGAAGTCGAGCTGGTTCGGCCGTTCGACGCCCTCGACCGTGACCTGCAGGCCGAGGTTGTGGCACAGGCCGATGATCGAGCGGGCGATCGCCGATGCGCGGGGGTTCCAGTCCACCTCGGCGACCACGCTGCGGTCGAGCTTCACGCGGCTGAGCGGCAGTTGCTCCAGCGACGTCAGCGACGAATAGCCCGTGCCGAAATCGTCGAGCGCCGTCGCGACGCCGAGCATGCGCAGCTGCCTGAGCGTCTCGATCGTGATCGCGCCGGTCTGCAGCATGGACTCGGTCAGCTCGAGCTCGATGGTTTCAGGCGCCAGCGCGTGGCGGGCGAGCAGCCGTTCCACCTCGCCGATGAAGTCGCCCGACATGAACTGCTGCGCCGAGACGTTGATGGCGACCCGGGCATCCGTCCAGCCGCGGGCGTGCCAGTCCTTCAGGTCTCGCGCGGCCTGCTCCAGCACCCAGGAGCTCAGGTCCAGCATCAGGCCGGACTGCTCCGCGACCGCGACGAACTCGCTGGCGGCGACGATCTGGTTGCCGCCCTGCCGCCAGCGCAGCAGCGCCTCGACGCCCGTCGCCCGCCGGCGACCGAGGCAGACCTGGGGCTGGTAATGCAGCATGAAGTCGCCGCCGTCCATGGCCCTGCGCAGCGACTGCTCGATCCGGAAGCGGTTGGACGCTGCGACCAGCAGCTCCGGGTCGTAGAGGCACAGGCGATTGCGGCCCAGCTCCTTGGCGCGGAACAGCGCGGTGTCGGCAGCTCGCAGCAGGGCCGCGGCGTCGCGGCCGTGGTCGGGGAACACCGCGGCGCCGCAGCTGACGCCGATCGCGACCTCGCGCTGGTTGACGCGCAGCGGCCGCTGGAAGCTGCTCACCAGGTCCGCGGCCCGCGCCTCGATCTGCTCGATGGCGCCGTTCAGCGGGAACACGAGCGTGAACTCGTCCCCGCCGAGCCGGGCGATCAGGCCGCTCTCGCCGGCGACCTCGCGCAGTCGATCACCGATCTGCATCAGCACCGAATCCCCGAACTCGTGCCCGAGGCTGTCGTTGACGGTCTTGAAGTTGTCGAGGTCCAGGAATACGACCGCGACGCGACCGGACGCCGATGCAGCCTCGCGGATCATCGACTCCAGCCGCTGGAACAGCTGTCGGCGGTTCGGCAGGTTGGTAAGCGGGTCGTGGTCCGCGAGGTGCTGCAGCTGAAGCGTGCGCTCTTCGACGCGCTGCTCGAGCTGCGCCTGGTAGGCCTTGACCGCCTTTTCCGCCGAATCGAGCTCGGCGGCCAGGTGGTTGAACGCCTGCGCCAGTTCGTCGAGCTCCGCGGCGCCACCACGGCGGACCCGCGTGCCGAGCTCGCCGGCCCCGAGCCGGCGCGTACCGGCCGTCAGCCGGCGCACGGGCCAGGTGACGGCCCAGCCGGTGACCAGCAGGCCGAGCACCGTGAGGATGACCGCCTTCACCGTCGCATCGCCGATCGTACGTTCGGCGTTCTGCACCGCATGCCTGGCGCGCTCGGCCACCAGCAGGGACCTGGCCCAGGCGGGATCCTCGACGTCCGAACGGATCAGCTGCGAGAGCGTGCTGCCGCCCTCGGAGAATCCGGTGCGACGGGTTTCGATCAGGTTGTCCAGCCGCACGACCCGGCGTCGCAACTCCACCGCGCGGGCGAAATCCTCCCGCATCAGCGCGAGCCAGGCCTGTCCCGGCGAAGCGGCGAATTCATCCGCGTACGTGGACAGGACCCGCTCGAAATCCTCTTCGCCTTCTGTCGTGGCCCGGCCCGGCTGGATCATGTCCAGCGAGCTGACCGCGTCGTTGCGTGCCGAATCGAGCGCACGGGCGAGTTGCGCGAGCGAGGGGCGCGCCAGCAGGTTCTCGCCAACCACGAGGCCGCGACCGCCGGCTCCCTCGATCCGCCGGTCCATCCGGTCGAAGGCTGCGATCAAGCCGGATCCGGCGGTTCGCCGCGCGTCGCGCAGCTCGACCAGGCGGAATCCCTCGGCCTGGTGGGCCAGGATCTGCTCCACGACGCGGTTGGACGAGTCTTCGAGCCCGGGCTTCTCGAGCTCGAGCCAGCGGTTGGCCGACCGGGACAACTCGATCGCGGACTGGTTGACCGCCTCGCGATTCTCCGGCGAGTCCTTGCGCAGGTAGGCGAGCACGGCGTTGTCGAAGCGGCTGCTGCCGTCGCCGAGGTCCCGGGCCGTCCGGGTCAGCGGCTCGAACTCCTGCTGCATCCGCGCGACGTCGCCGGTCGCGGCCCGGGTGCTGCGCAGCGCCTTGAAGCTGCCGGTCGCGATCGCCGCGATCACCAGTGCGAATCCGACGACCAGCCAGACCGAGATCGGCAGTCGCCACGAAAAGCGGGGGGGACCGGGACGCTTGGCGGGTTCCTGGCGCAAAGGACGGCCTGCGGGGAGGAGTGAGCCGGGGAGCGGGACGACAGACTGCGGGAACCCTGCAATCGCGTCAACCAGGCGTACCGGAGCGACCGAATCGAGACCGAGTCCAGATTCAACCCGGGGCCGGGGGGAGCCAGCGACCGGGCGGATGGAGGTATCCTTCGAAGCGCTCGAGCCCTGCGCATCGAGGGAGGTAGCCGCCGTGCTGACGCTGTACTGGTTCTGGTCGTTCAATCCCCAGAAAGTCCGTCTCGCCCTCGAGGAAATGGCGCTCGATTATTCGCTGGTCACGGTGGACCTGGCCCAGGGGGGTGCGGAGAGTCCGCTGATCGGCCAGCTGAACCCGAACCGCAAGGTCCCGATCCTGGTCTGGGACGACTACCGGCTCTGGGAGTCGAATGCGATCCTGACCTACCTGGGCGAGCGCACCGGGCAGCTGTGGCCGGCCGCGGCGGAGGGCAAAGGCGACGCGGCGCGATGGCTGTTCTTCGAGGCCCGTCACCTGTCGGAGCCGATCGGCGAGCTGTGGTTCAACGGCTGGCTGAAGCAGAAACGGGGCAAGGTCCCGGACACGATGGCGATGAGCCGCGCGGAAAAGGTCTCGGCACGTTACCTCGCCGTGCTCGAGGCGCACGTCGCGGAGCGGGACTGGATGCTCGGGGAGAGCTTCTCGCTGGTCGATTGCTGCTACGGCCCGGTGCTGGATGCCTATGCACTGGCCGGCAGCTACATCGACGCATATCCGGCGATCAAGGCGTACCTCGGGCGCATGCGGGCCAGGCCAAGCTGGAAACGCTGCGCGTTCATGTCCTGAACGGATCCGCTCGCCGGTACCTGAGGCGCCACCAGGCGTCCCGGAGTCCCCTCGCGAACGGCAGGTTGCCCGTGATCCAGGTGCGCAGCACCTGGCTGCGAGTACCTGGGCCCCAGCATTGCCGTGCTTCGGCCAGGCCCAGTCGCCGTCCGTCCACCGAGCACTGCAGCAGCCGCTGGCTGCGACGCTGCGAGTCGCTCATCAGGTGCCGGTAACGCTCGAAATACTGCCTCGCCCCCTGCGGGGCTCGTGAAGAGGTCGTGATTCGCGCCGCCGCGGGATCGACTCGACGGACCGTGCCCGGTTCGGACAGGCGCCGCGCCGGACCGAAGCGGATGACGAGCCGTGTCCACAGGTCATAGTCTTCCCAGGCGGCCAGCGACTCGTCGAAGAGCCCGGCCTCCAGAATCCGCGCCGTCCGGGTGAGTACCTGGTTACCGACCTGGTTCGAGTGCAGCAGGTCGTCGAGCGCGATTGTCTCCGGTCCCGGCGGCTCCGGGCACAGCCACCCGCCGTAGTCCAGCCAGCAGCTGCTGCAAACGAGCGAGTACTCGTCCCGGTATGCCCCGAGCAGCCGCTCGACGTGCGCCGGGAGCATGCGGTCGTCGTCGTCCAGGCCCGTGATGAACTCACCCCGCGCGCAGCGGATCGCGTCATTGCGCGCCGCCGCAGGCCCGCCGGCGCTTTCCCGCCGCAGGACCCGGATGCGTTCGTCCTGCCGCGCGGCCTGCTCGAGCAGCGCCGGCGTCCCGTCGCTCGATGCATCGTCCACGATCAGCAGCTCGAGCTCGGCGTGGGACTGCCCGAGCACGGATTCGATCGCCCGGGCCACGAGCGGCGCACGGTTGTGCGTCGGAAGGTACACGGAGACCAGCGGCTTGCCGCTCACGGTCGGCCCTCGTCTGTCGTCCGGCGGGCGACCGGTGCGTCCGGTCGCGTCGGCCAGCGCCAGCGCCGGTACCGCTCGGCCACGCGCCGCAGGCCCGGGAAGTTCGAGGTCACCATGTAACGCAGCGCCCGGCGCCAGGTTCGTGGCGCGAGATAGCGCAATGCCTCGGCCGGCCCGAGGCGCCTGCGCTCGAGCATCAGCAGCTCGAGCTGCTGGCTCGCGAGTTGCTCGGGGCGCATGCGCGCGGCGTGTTTCTCGATGAACCGGCGCGCACCCTCGGGACCGCGCTCGGTCACGCGCTCGGTGCCCGCCTCGACGCGCTGGAGGTAACTCGGCTCGGCGATGCGCAGCGCCGGTCCCCAGCGCTCGATCAGCCGGGTCCACAGGTCGTAGTCCTGCCAGGCCGGAAGCGATTCGTCGAATCCGCCCACCTCGACGACCCGCTCGCGCAGCGTCAGCATCTGGGTGCCGACCTGGTCGCCAAAGAGCTGTTCATCGAGCGTGATCACGGCCGCTCGCGTGCGCGATGGCCTGAGCCAGGTGCCCGAGTGCAGCCAGGCGCCGCTGCAGACGAGCGCATAGCCCGGGTCGAAGGCTTCGAGCAGGCTGCCGAGCCGGCCCGGCAGCATCTCGTCGTCGTCGTCAATCCCGGTGACGAACCGTCCGCGGGCCGCCTGCAACGCCAGGTTGCGTGCCGCCGGCGCGCCGCCGCGGCGCGGCAGGCTGAGCACGCGCACGCGCGGATCGCCGGCCGCGAGTCGGGCCAGCACCTGCGGCGTCGAATCGTCGGAGGCGTCGTCGACGATCAGCAGTTCGAGATCGGCACGGTCCTGGGCGAGCACCGAGGCGGCAGCACGCGTCACCAGGCCCGCGCGGTTGCGCGTCGGCATGTACACGGAGACCAGCGGCGCAGTGTCCGGCACCGGGTCCTCAGCCGCCGCCGGCCCGGCGCAGTATCCCGATCACCCGCTGCCACATCTGCTCGCTGCGCGCCGCCAGCACGTCCAGACGCCCTGCCAGTTGCAGCGGCAGCGTCTCGCGCTGTTGCTGCAGTCGCGACAGCATGTGCCCGGCCCGTCCTTCGTCGCATTGCTGCAGCAGGAACTCGCCCGCCGCGAAGTCCTCGAACAGCGCGGCGTACTTGTGGCTCCAGGCCGTGCCGAGGCAGGGGACGCCCTGGGCCAGCGCACTGACGCAGCCGTGATAGCGGGAGCAGACCACCAGCCCTGCCGCGCCGAGCGTGCCCTTGAGCGCCAGCGGATCGGGCTCCGCGATCACCGGGCCGGCCGCCAGCGACTCTGCCAGCCGGCGACACGCCGCCTCGTCCGAGCGGCCTTCGTGGTTCAGCACCCGCACCCGCCAGCCGTCCTGCGCCAGCCGTCGACCGATGCTCAGCATCAGCGAGTCGTAACCCTCGCGCCACGCCGGATCGGGATTGAACTCGCTGCGCATCATCTGGTTCGGCACCAGCAGCGCCGTCCCGCGATCCACGCCGTGCCGGCGGGCGGCCGCCGCATCGCCGGCCAGCTGCATCGTGAAGTCCGGGAAAACTTCGATGCGCTGCTCGAGCCCGTCCTGCAGCGCGGCCAGGTGTCGCTTCGATTCCGGCTCGCGCGCGCACACCAGCGCGGCTTCGAGCAGCGCACGCCCGAAAGCACGCGCCGCGCCGGTGATGTTGAACGGCCCGAAAGCCTGTGGCAGGAACAGGTAGGGTTTCCCGTGACGGGCGAGCCGGCGGACCTCGCGGGCCGCGCACTCCAGCGCGGAATCGCCCCAGCTCGCGCCGTAGGCGAAACCGGAGGCATCGAGTACCGCATCGACTTCCCGCTCGGTCACGATTCCATGGCGACGGCCCAGCTCGAGCAGGCGACCCGGCAGGCGGTAGGACCATGCATCGATGTCGATCGGCGCGCCGTCGGCGCGCAATCTCTGCCAGCCGCCAGCCGCGACGATGCGGCGGAACGGTGTGTTCGGATTGGGCGCCAGCGCAAACTCGAGCCCCGGCCACTCGCGGCGCAGTCGCTCCAGGATCGCGAGCAGCATCAGCTCGGCGCCCTTGTTCTCGAACTGCACGCCCTTGACCTCGATCAGCACGGTGCCTCCGCGTGCCCCGGGGCCGGATGCGGCGCGCCGCTCATTCCGCGCCTCGTCTGCCGGTGAGGCGTGCGCGATAGGCGCGGAGCGCGTCGAGGCGCAGCGGCAGCAGCAGTGACCTGGTCATCATGACCGCCATCGGCCGGGTCGTTGCCGCGAAGAATAGCGCCAGCCAGCCGGCCACGGCGTAGGAGATCACCGTCGCGATCGCCGCGCCCATCGGTCCGTGCGCGGGGATCAGCAGCAGGTTCAGCGCGACGTTCAGGATCGCTCCGCTCAGGTGCGTGACCAGCGAGAACCGAAGCAGGTCCTCGGCGATCAGCCAGCGACTGAGCAGTGCCCTCATGAAGATGAAGAGCCCCGCCCAGATGTGCACGCGCAGCACGGCCGCCGAGGCCGCGAACTGCCCGCCGAACAGCAGCTCGATCAGCGGCCCGGCCAGCAGCTGCACCAGGATCGCGAGCAGGAAGGCAGGCACGACCAGCGAGTCGAGCGCGGTCTGCAGGCTGCGCGAATATGCCTGCGGATCGTGACGGCGCTCCCAGAGCACCGGGAACATCGACGCCGCCAGCATCGCGGGCACGGCGTACCAGATCTCCGACAGTCGCGCGGCGACGGCGTAGATGCCCGTCTCCTCGAGGCCCCTCATCCGTTCGAGCATTACGATGTCGATGCGCAGGTAGATGATCTCGGCGAGCCCCGAGAGCAGCAGCCAGGGCGCACGGCCCGCAAACCACCCGACCCACGGCCTGGCCAGCTGCGGTCGCAGCGACTTTCCCGAGGCCCGGGTATATGCGACGAGCTGCGTGAGGCCGATGGCGAGATACTCCGCAGCGAACACCCAGGCCACCGCCGTCGCGCTGCGCGTCTGCCAGGCGACCAGGATCTTCGCCAGCGCCGCGACCAGCATCACGGCGGTGCGCCATGGCGCGAGTGCGCCGGCCTTCAGCCGGGCCTGGAACCAGAATTCCACGACCTGCAGCGAGCTCGCGAGCTGCGCGAGCAGCAGCACCAGCAGAACGGCCCGCTCCGGTGAGGCATCTTCCGCCAGCAGCCAGTAGGCGAGCCCCGCGAGCAGCGCGATCGCCGCCCCCAGCAGCCGCAGCACGAGGGCCGTGCCGAGGATCGCGCGCTCCTGGTCCGGCCGCTCTAGCAGCGCCCGGGCCACCAGCCCGCTGATCCCGAACTGCGCGAGCGGCGCGAGCAGTCCGACGACCGCCAACAGGTAGCTCAGCGAGCCGTATCCCGCGGCGCCCAGCAGGCGGACCAGCGCGATGCTGGTGGCCAGCGAGGTGAGCAGCAGGGCGGCCTTCTCGGAGATCCACCAGCTGCTGTTGACCGCGACTCGGCGCAGGGTCATCGAGCCGCCGCCGCGGCGTCAGGGCAGGTCGGTCCTGCCCATCAGGTAGCGATCGCACTCGCGCGCCGCGCCGCGCCCCTCGTTGATCGCCCAGACGACCAGGCTCTGCCCGCGACGGCAGTCGCCCGCCGCGAACACCCCGGGCAGGTTGGTCGAATATGCGCCGTGCTCCGCCAGGACGTTGCCGCGTCCGTCGCACTCCACGCCGAGTTCCTTCAGCAGCGACCGTTCGGGGCCCAGGAAGCCCATCGCAAGCAGCGCGAGCTGCACCGGCCGGGTCTGCTCGGTTCCCGGGACTTCCACCGGCGTGAACTGGCCGCGCTCGTTGCGCTCCCATTTCACCTGTACCGTGACGATGGCCTCGAGGCCGCCCTGCGCGTCGCCGACGAACTGCTTCACCGTGGTCAGGTAGACCCTGGGGTCGGCGCCGAACTTCGCCGCGGCCTCTTCCTGCCCGTAATCGAGCTTGTACACCTTGGGCCACTCGGGCCAGGGATTGTCGGCTGCGCGCTCCAGCGGCGGCCGCGGCATGATCTCGATCTGCAGCAGGCTTTTGCAGCCCTGCCGCAGCGCCGTGCCGACGCAGTCGGTGCCGGTGTCGCCGCCGCCGATCACGACGACGTCCTTGCCGCGTGCGTGCAGCGGACTCTTGTCGGGGCCGCCGTCGAGCAGCGCCTTTGTGCTGGCGGTCAGGTATTCCATCGCGAAATGCACGCCGTCGAGCTCCCGTCCGGGCACCGGGAGATCGCGTGGCTGGGTGGCGCCGGTGCACAGCACCGTGGCGTCGAAGTCGCGCAGCAGCAGCTGGCCCTCGACGTTCTCGCCGACGTTGGCGTTGAGCAGGAACCGGATCCCTTCCTGCTCCATCAGCTCGAGCCGGCGCATCACGACCTGGCGCTTGTCGAGCTTCATGTTCGGGATGCCGTACATCAGCAGGCCGCCGGCCCGGTCCTCGCGCTCGAGCACGGTGACCAGGTGCCCCGCCTGGTTGAGCTGTGCCGCGGCCGCGAGGCCCGCGGGTCCCGAGCCGATCACCGCGACCTGCTTGCCGGTGCGGGCGGTCGGGGCCGCCGGGATGATCCACCCTTCGTCCCAGCCCCGGTCGATGATCTCGTTCTCGATGTTCTTGATCGTCACGGGCGGGTCGGTGATGCCGAGCACGCAGGAGCCTTCGCAGGGCGCCGGGCAGACGCGGCCGGTGAACTCAGGGAAATTGTTCGTGAGCAGCAGCCGGTCGAGCGCCTCGCGCCACAGCCCGCGGTAGATCAGGTCGTTCCACTCCGGGATCAGGTTGTTGATCGGGCAGCCCGTGGCCATGCCGCTCAACAGCCTGCCGGTGTGACAGAAGGGCACGCCGCAGTCCATGCAACGGGCACCCTGCTGGCGCAGGCGCTTCTCTTCCATGTGCGGGTGGAATTCCTTCCAGTCCGCGATGCGCGCCAGCGGCGCGCGATCCACCGGCAGTTCCCGGAGGTATTCGATGAATCCCGTTGGCTTTCCCATCGTTGCAGTCCCCGGCAGAGCGCGCCTCAGTTGCCACCGACCCGCGCGAGGTCGCGGGCGTTCTCCTCGAAGGCGACCATGATCGCCTCGTCGCCGACGAGTCCCTGCTCCTCGGCGCGGGAGATGCAGGCGAGCATGCGCTTGTAGTCCTTCGGGATCACCTTGACGAACCGCTTCAGCGTTTCGTCCCAGTCGTCGAGCAGCCGGCGGGCCTGCTGGCTGGAGGTGCGCTCCAGGTGGTTCTCGACCAGGCGGCGCAGCTCGGCTGCCTCGGCCGGATCCTCGAGCGCCTCGAGTTCGACCATCTGCATGTTGACCCGGCCGGCGAAGTCGCCCTGCTCGTCGAGCACGTAGGCGATCCCTCCGGACATGCCCGCACCGAAATTGCGCCCGGCTTCGCCGAGCACGACGACGCGGCCACCGGTCATGTACTCGCAGCCGTGGTCGCCGACGCCCTCGACGACCGCGTCGACGCCGCTGTTGCGCACGCAGAAACGCTCGCCGGCCATGCCGCGGATGTAGACCTCGCCGGCGGTCGCGCCGTACAGCGCCACGTTGCCGACGATGATGTTGTCCTCGGGTGTGAACGTGGCTTCGCGCGGCGGGAACACGGCGATCTTGCCGCCCGAGAGCCCCTTGCCGAGGTAGTCGTTCGCGTCACCCTCCAGCGACAGCGTCATGCCGCGCGGCAGGAACGCGCCGAAGCTCTGGCCGGCGGACCCGCGCAGGTGCAGCCGCACCGTATCCGGGGGCAGGCCGTTCGCGCCGTGCCGGCGCGTGATCTCGCTGCCGGTGATCGTGCCGACCACGCGGTTGACGTTGCGAACCGGGATCTCGGCGGCGACTTCCTCGCGCCGCTCGATCGCGGGACGGCAGAGCTCGAGCAGCGTCGTGACGTCGAGCGACTTCTCGAGGCCGTGGTCCTGCTCTTCCTGGCAGTAGCGGCCCCAGTCCGGATCCACTTCCGGGGAATAGAGCAGGTTCGAGAAGTCGAGGCCCTTCGCCTTCCAGTGCTCGATCGCGGCCCGCGGCTCGAGCTTGTCCACCCGCCCGACCATTTCCTCGAGGCTGCGGAACCCGAGCTGCGCCATGATCTCGCGCAGCTCTTCCGCCACGAAGCGCATGAAGTTGACGACGTGCTCGGGCTTGCCCTGGTACTTCGCGCGCAGCCGCGGATCCTGCGTCGCGACGCCGGCGGGGCAGGTGTTCAGGTGGCAGACCCGCATCATGATGCAGCCGGTAGCGACCAGCGGCGCGGTCGCGAAGCCGAACTCCTCGGCACCGAGCAGCGCCGCGATCGCGACGTCGCGTCCGCTCTTCAGCTGCCCGTCCGTCTCGACCGCGATGCGCCCGCGCAGGTTGTTCAGCACCAGCGTCTGGTGCGTCTCGGCGAGGCCGAGCTCCCATGGCAGGCCCGCGTGCATGATCGAGGTCTGCGGCGAGGCGCCGGTGCCGCCGTCGTAGCCGCTGACCAGCACGACGTCGGCATGTGCCTTGGCGACGCCGGCCGCGATCGTTCCGACGCCCACCTCGGAGACCAGCTTGACGCTGATCCGCGCATCGCGGTTCGCGTTCTTCAGGTCGTGGATCAGCTCGGCAAGATCCTCGATCGAGTAGATGTCGTGGTGCGGCGGGGGCGAGATCAGGCCCACGCCGGCGGTCGTGTGGCGGGTCTTCGCGACCCAGGGATAGACCTTGGTGCCCGGCAGCTGGCCGCCCTCGCCGGGCTTGGCGCCCTGCGCCATCTTGATCTGGATCTCCTGGGCGCTCACCAGGTACTCGCTGGTCACGCCGAAGCGGCCCGAGGCCACCTGCTTGATGGCCGAGTTCCGCGAGTCGCCGTTCGGCAGCGGCACGAACCGCTCCGGGTCCTCGCCGCCCTCGCCGGTGTTGCTCTTGCCGCCGATGCGGTTCATCGCGATCGCGAGCGTCTCGTGGGCTTCCTTGCTGATCGAGCCGTAGGACATCGCGCCGGTCTTGAAGCGCTTCATGATCTGCTCGGCGGGCTCGACCTCCTCGATCGGGATCGCATCGGAGGACTTGAACTCGAGCAGGCCGCGCAGCGTGCACAGGTTCTTCGACTGCTCGTTGATCAGCGCGGCGTACGAGCGGTAGGTCGAGTAGTTGCCGGTGCGTACGGCCTTCTGCAGGCGGTGGATGCTCTCCGGGTTGAACAGGTGGAACTCGCCGTCCGCCCGCCACTGGTACTGGCCCCCGGCCGGCAGCGCCGGGCGTTCCAGGTGACGGTCGGGGAACGCGGCGCGGTGGCGCATCAGCACCTCCTGCGCGATCACGTCGGTGCCGATCCCGCCGATCCGCGAGGACGTCCAGCTGAAATAGTCGTCGATCACGTCCTGCCGCAGGCCGACCGCCTCGAAGACCTGGGCCCCGCGGTAACTCTGCAGCGAGGAAATGCCCATCTTCGAGGCGACCTTGATCACGCCTTTCGAGGCCGCCTTGACGTAGTTCTTGCAGGCCGTCTTGTGATCGATGCCGGTGAGCAGTTCCTCGCCGATCATCTGGTCGATGGTCTCGAAGGCGAGGTAGGGATTGATCGCGCTGCAGCCGTAGCCGATCAGCGCGGCGAAGTGATGCACCTCGCGCGCCTCGCCGGTCTCGAGCACCAGGCTGACGCGGGTGCGCAGTCCCTCGCGGATCAGGAAGTGGTGCAGGCCGGCCACGGCCATCAACGACGGGATCGGGGCGAACTCCTCGTTCACGCCGCGGTCGCTCAGCACCAGCACCGAGACCTCTTCCTCCTCGATGAGCCGCCGCGCCATCAGGCGCAGCTCTTCCATCGACTTGACCAGGCCCTTCTTGCCGCGGGTGACGCGGAACAGCGTCGGCAGCACGCCGACCTTGAGGCCCGGCAGGTCCATCCGCCGCACCTTGGCGAACTCCTCGTTGGTCAGGATCGGCCAGGGCAGCTCGAGCCTGCGGCAATCCGCGGGCTGCGGGTTCAGCAGGTTGCCCTCGGCGCCGAGCCGCGTTTCGGCGGAGGTGATGATCTCCTCGCGGATGCAGTCGATCGGCGGGTTCGTGACCTGCGCGAACAGCTGCTTGAAGTAGTCGAACAGCAGCCGCGGCCGGTTCGACAGCACGGCGAGCGGCGTGTCGTTGCCCATCGAGCCGATCGCCTCGACGCCCACCCTGGCCATCGGCGCGATCAGCGTGCGCTGGTCCTCGTAGGTGTAGCCGAAGGCCATCTGGCGCTGCATCAGCGTTTCCGGGTCCGGCTGCGGGATCTCCGGGGCCGGCGGCAGGTCGTCGACGTGCAGCAGGTGCTCGTCGAGCCACTCGCGGTAGGGCCGCTGCGAGGCGATGGACCGCTTGATCTCGTCGTCGTCGACGATGCGTCCCTGCTCGGTGTCCACCAGGAACATCCGCCCTGGCTGCAGGCGGCCCTTGGTCAGCACGGTTTCCGGCGGCACTTCGAGCACGCCGGCCTCCGAGCCCATGATGACCAGGTCGTCGCTGGTCACGTAGTAGCGCAGCGGCCTCAGGCCGTTGCGGTCGAGTATCGCGCCGATCTGCTTGCCGTCGGTGAAGCAGACGGCCGCGGGACCGTCCCAGGGCTCCATCAGGCTCGAGTGATACTGGTAGAAGGCCCGCTTCGAGTCGTCCATGCTCTCGTGGTTCGACCAGGGCTCCGGGATCATCATCATGATCGCGTGCGGCAGCGACCGGCCCGCGAGATACAGCAGCTCCAGCGTGTTGTCGAACATCCCGGAGTCGCTGCCGTTCGGGTTGATGATCGGCCGGATCTTGCGGATGTCCTCGCCGAAAGCCTCCGCCTCGAAGCGCGCCTCGCGCGCGTTCATCCAGTTCGAGTTGCCGCGGACGGTGTTGATCTCGCCGTTGTGGGCGATGTAGCGGTAGGGGTGCGCGCGGTCCCAGCTCGGGAACGTGTTGGTGCTGAACCGCGAGTGCACCAGCGCCAGCGCGGACTCCATCGCCGGGTTGTGCAGGTCGAGGAAGTACTGGTCGAGCTGGCTGGTGAGCAGCATGCCCTTGAAGACCATCGTGCGGCACGAGAGGCTCACGACGAACCAGGTCTCCGCCCCGGAGATCGTCGAGGTGCGGATCTCGTTGTAGGCGCGCTTCCTGATCACGTACAGCTTGCGCTCGAAATCGAGCTCGTCGGTGATCTCCGGGTTGCGCCGGATGAACACCTGGCGCATGAACGGCTCGCAGGACCGGGCCGTGTCACCGAGCATGCTGTTGTTGGTGGCGACCGTCCGCCAGCCGATCACGGTCTGGCCTTCGGACTGGACGACCTGCTCGAACTTCTCCTCGATCTTGCGGCGCACGGTGGGATTGCGTGGCAGGAAGATGATTCCGCTGCCGTATTCGCCGGGCTTCGGCAGCGTGATGCGCGCCTTGCGACAGATCTCCTCGTTGAACAGGTGCGGCATCTGGATCAGCACGCCCGCGCCGTCGCCGGTATTGACCTCGCAGCCGCATGCGCCACGGTGATCGAGGTTCTGCAGGATCTGCAGCGCCTGCTCGATGATCCGGTGCGACGCATGACCCTTCACGTTGACGACGAAACCCACGCCGCAGGCGTCGTGCTCGAGCCGCGGGTCGTAGAGGCCCTGCCTTGCGGGGAGGCCCGCCCGGGGGCGGGCCGGCGAAGTCTGGGGGACGTCGGGCGTCCGGCGATCCGTCTTGCTCATCGTTTAAGGCCTGTACCTGGTCAGCTGGGGCGGCCGGGCACAGGACGCGGCCCCGGCCTGCGTGGACCGGACCCCTGCGCTGGAGCGAGCCCCGGGGATACGGCCCTCATATGACACGCTGCGCCGCGTGACGTCAATGCAGTGCAGCAATCGGGGCGGGCCCGCCCGGGCGGCGCAGCCTGCCTGTGAATGAAAATCGTTCAGGATCGCGAGCGGCTTTGCTACGCTTGCGCGCCAAAGCACCAACAGCTGGGAGGGGACTCGGAAATGGACGCAGCAACGACTGGCGCTGAGGCGGCGGGAGCGGGCCTCGGGCTCATTCTGTTCCTTATTATCGCGATCCTGCTGAGCGGCCTGATTACCGGCGCGCTCGCGCGCTGGCTGCTCCCGGGGCCCGATCCGATGAGCTGGCCGAAGACGATCGGCTACGGCGTCGCCGGCTCGTTCGTGGGCGGCATTCTCTGGCAGATCGTGAACAAGATGATTTCGCTGCCGCAGGCGACCACGTTCCTGTTCTCGGTCGGCGGGGCCGCGCTGCTGATCTGGTTCTTCCGCAGGCGCAAGGCCTGACCCGGTTGCGGCCGCCGCTGGCCGGCATTCATTAATATTTTCTAATTAAATAAAAGGGACCAGATCTGTTCGGCCGAATGGATCTGGGCCCTTTTCTCGCTTGTAGATAGCCCTGTCCCCTTTCCTGGGGAACCTCGGCGGATTCTGCTAGTCTATGCTGCGTCGCAACATAGACGGTGACTCATGCATCCGCGAGCCGACGCGCTTTCCCTCGCCGGCCCATTGCCCGCCCTGGCCTGGTTGTTCGGACTCTTGCTGCTGACCGGCCTGGCCGGGCCGGCAGCCAGTTCTCTGGCAGGGTTCGGCGGCGACGCCGGGCAGCACAGCGCCGCCGACGCCTGGACCGAGGAAGGGCTCGTCTCATGGTACGGGCCGCGCTTCCACGGCCGTCCGACCGCGAGCGGGGAGATTTTCGACGCCGGGGAACTCACGATGGCTCATCCGAGCCTGCCGTTCGGCAGCCGCGTGCGGGTGACGAACCTCGCCAACGGCCGCGAAGTCGTGGTGCGGGTCAACGACCGCGGCCCCTTCGTGGATGGCCGGATCGCCGATCTTTCCCGCGCCGCAGCTGCCGACCTGGGCATGGTCAGCCGCGGCGTCGCGGAGGCCCGGCTGGCACTGCTCGACGAGGGGGACGAGCCGAACCGCCGCGGCTGAGCGTCCCGCGAACGGTCCGCGTGACAGGGCCGGTCGCGCTGCGTAACCATGATCGCCTGCATCGTCGGCAGCAAACTGCCGGTCACGTCGCTGTTGTGGGGTCAGGCGAATGGTCCAGGGTTCGATTTCCAATGAGACGATCAGCCAGCGGGCGCTGGCCGCGGTGCTGCGCGGCGCGCTCAATCTGGCGCTGAAGCCCGGATTCCGTGCGGGCCGCCCGATCGGGCAGCAGCGTCGCTGGCTCGAGCGCGTCGCGCGCCTGACGCTGGTGCCGCGCGACGCGCAGTTCACCGCCGCGACCGTCGGAGGTGTCCCGGGCGAGTGGGTCTCCAGGCGCGGTGCTGCGAGACCGCAACGAGCCATTCTCTATCTGCACGGCGGCGCCTATTGCGTCGGCTCGCCGCTCACGCACCGGGCCTTGACCGGCAATCTCGCGCTGGCGACCGAGGCGCGAATTTTCGTTGCGGATTACCGGCTTGCGCCCGAGCACCCGTTCCCGGCCGCGCTCGAGGACGCGGTCTCAGCGTACGAGGGCCTGCTGGCCGACGGCCATGGCCCCGCGGATCTCGTGATTGCCGGCGACTCGGCCGGCGGTGGACTCACCGCGGCGACGGCGCTGCGTCTCCGGGAAACGGGCCGTCCATTGCCCTCGGCGCTGGTGCTGTTTTCACCCTGGGCCGACCTCAGCCTGGCCGAGCTCGGGCCGGAGCCGCCCGGCGAGCCCATGATCACCCGGCCGTGGGTGGCGGAGTGCGCCGGCTACTACCTGCGCGGTCACGACCCGCGGGACGGGCTCGCGTCGCCGGTGTTCGCCGAGCTGGGCGGGCTGCCGCCGACGCTGATCCAGGTCGGCTCGGACGAGGTACTGCTGCCGGACTCGCAGCGCCTGCATGCCGGGCTCGTGGACGCCGGCGTGGACTCGACGCTGACCGTCTATCCAGGGCGCTGGCACGTCTTCCAGACCCACGCCGGGGTGCTGGCCGACGCGGATCGCGCGCTGGCCGAAGTGAGCAGATTCTTGAGCCGGCGCTAAAGCGCCTGGCGCGTGATTCCGTCTCCGATGGCAGGCTCGAGCGAGTACGCGGGCGCGGTCTGCACCAGCGATGGTCGCGCGTCGACCGCCCGCGAAGTGATGAAGTCGGCGATGGCCTGCAGCGCGAGCCGCGACTCCGGGATCCAGTGGAACACCTGGAACACGTGGGGCAGCTCGCGCCAGACCTCGATCTCGGCCTCGACGCCGGCCTGGCGGGCGCGATCCTGCGCGCGGATCGAATCATCGAGCAGCATCTCGGTCGAACCCGCGTGGAACAGCAGCGGCGGCAGCCCGGCCCAGTCGCCGAACAGCGGCGAGAGCAGCGGGTCGTTGCGATCGACGCCGGGGCAGTACACGTCGGGCAGAAGATCGCCGGCGGCGGGCGAGAACATCGGGTCGGCCTCGGCGTTGTAGCGCGCCGAGGCGCCGGACATCGTCAGGTCGGTGGACGGCGACAGCAGTGCCGCGCAATCCGGCAGACGCAGCCCCAGGTCCCGCGCCCGCATCATCGTGACGAGACTCAGGCTGCCACCGGCCGAGTCGCCCGCGATCGCCAGCGGCCGTGCGCCGTAGCCCTGCTCGATCAGCCAGCGGTAGACCGCCAGGCAGTCGTCCGGTCCGGCCGGGAACCGGTGTTCCGGCGCGAGCCGGTAGTCCACCAGCAGCACCCGCATCCCGGTCAGGTTCGCAAGCGTCGTGGCGAGCCGCTGGTAGACCGCCGGCAGGTGCAGGCACCACGCACCCCCGTGCAGGTACAGGAGCGTGCCCCGGGTGCCCGATTCGCGAGTCCCGAACCAGCTCGCCCGTATGCCCTCGATGCTCAGGTCCTCCCGGTCCACGGGCAGGGCGCGCCTGCCGAGGCGGGCGTCCATCCGGGCCGTGTGCGCCCGGATCTGCTGGATGTCGAGCCCGGGCCGCCAGACCGACTTGGTCGTCAGCCGCAGGAACGCGTTCGTCATTCGGGCACGGAGACTCGGCATGGGCGGTTTCCAGTAATGCTGCGCCGCAACAGCATAGCAGGGAATCCGGTTGGTGCTGCGCTGCCGGGCGGGTCCCACTCATCGTGCATCGTGGGCCGGTCCGGGCCATGCTAAGCGCATGGAAGCGACCCCGTCCGCGGCTGCCGCCGCCGTTCGTGAACCCGTGATCGCGGACGGGCGACTCCGCTACTGGGCCCGCGCATTCGACCAGCCGCTGTCGGACCGGTTGTTGCTCGAGCTTCGCCGGGGAATCGATTGGCAGCAGGAGGAGATCCTGATCTTCGGCCGGCGCAGGCCGGTGCCGCGGCTCGTCGCCTGGCATGGCGACCCGCTCGCCCGCTACACGTATTCGGGAACCGGGCACGAGCCGCGGCCGTGGACGGCCACGCTGCTCGAGATCCGTACCCGCGTCGAGGCGCTGACCGGTGTCGTCTTCAACAGCGTGCTGCTGAACCTGTACCGGGACGGTGCCGACAGCATGGGATGGCACGCCGACGACGAGCCCGAGCTCGGTCGCAACCCGGTGATCGCCTCGGTGTCGCTCG
>CAZKLS010000023.1:28494-30047 GCA_964553405.1 uncultured Steroidobacteraceae bacterium | reverse complement strand
GCCGTGGTCCGGATCGAGCAGCTGTATCCGTTCCCGGCGGAGGACTACGCGGCCGTGCTCGCCCGCTACCCGAACGCGCGCGAGGTCGTCTGGTGCCAGGAGGAGCCCCAGAACCAGGGCGCCTGGTACCAGGTCCGTCACCGGCTGCAGGACGCGCTCGGTCCGAAGCAGGAGCTGCTTTACGCGGGTCGCGCGCCCGCCGCGGCTCCGGCGACGGGCATCATGCAGTTGCACAACGCGCAGCAGCGGGGACTGGTCGCTGCCGCGCTCACCGCTACCACCAAAGAAGAATCGGCGCGCGCGACCTCGCGGCTGCGCGTGGCCGGTGGCAGGAAGGGCTCATGACCATCGAAGTACGCGTTCCGCAGCTCCCGGAGTCGGTCGCCGACGCCACACTGGTCGCCTGGCACAAGAAGCCCGGCGACGCCGTGCGCCGGGACGAGAACCTCGTCGACCTCGAGACCGACAAGGTCGTGCTCGAAGTGCCCGCGCCGGCGGACGGCGTGCTGAAGGAGCTGAAGGTCAAGGACGGCGCCACGGTTACCAGCGGCGAGCTGCTCGCGCTGCTCGAGGAGGGCGCTTCGGCCGCGGCCGCGCCTGCGCAGCCGCAGGCGAAGGAGCCGACCGCCGGGAAAGCGGCGGCACCCGCGGCGGCCGACCAGCCGGCTGCGGGCGGCGAGAAGCTTGCGCCGTCGGTTCGGCGCCTCGCCGGGGAACACAAGCTCGACGTCGCGCAGATCCCGGGCTCGGGACGCGACGGTCGGGTGACCAAGGGTGACGTGCTGACGCATCTCGCGTCCCAGTCGCCCTCCGGCACGAAGCCGGGCAGCGACGCGTCCAGCGCGCCGGCGGCCGGGGAGCGAGGCGAGCGCCGCGTGCCGATGACGCGGCTGCGCACCCGTATCGCCGAGCGGCTGGTGCAGGCGCAGTCCACTGCGGCGATGCTGACGACCTTCAACGAGGTGGACCTGACCGAGGTCAACGGGCTGCGCAAGCGCTACCGTGATTCCTTCGAGAAGGCGCACGGCGTGCGGCTGGGCTTCATGTCGTTCTTCGTCAAGGCGGCGATCGAGGCGCTGCGCCGGTTCCCGATCGTCAACGCCTCGGTGGACGGCGCGGACATCGTCTACCACGAGTTTTACGACATCGGCGTCGCGGTCTCCACCGACCGCGGCCTGATCGTCCCGGTGCTCCGCGACGCGGACGCGATGAGCTTCGGCGACATCGAACAGGGCGTGTCGGCGTACGCGAAGCGGGCGCGCGAAGGCTCGATCACGCTCGAGGAGCTCACTGGCGGCACGTTTACGATCACCAACGGCGGCGTGTTCGGCTCGCTGCTCTCGACGCCGATCCTGAACATGCCGCAGAGCGCGATCCTCGGCATGCACAAGATCCAGGAACGGCCGATGGTCATCGACGGCGAGATCGTGGTTCGCCCGATGATGTACCTCGCGCTCACCTACGACCACCGGATCATCGACGGGCGCGAGGCCGTGCAGTTCCTGGTCGCGATCAAGGACGCGCTGGAGGATCCCGCGCGGCTGCTGCTGCAG
>CAZKLS010000023.1:0-28394 GCA_964553405.1 uncultured Steroidobacteraceae bacterium | reverse complement strand
ATGACCGACACCACGTCCTTCGATGTCATCGTGATCGGCGCGGGTCCCGCCGGTTACCCCTGCGCGATCCGCGCGGCGCAGAACGGCCTGAAGGTCGCCTGCATCGACGAGTGGAAAAACTACGACGGCAGCCACGCCTACGGCGGCACCTGCCTGAACGCCGGTTGCATCCCGTCGAAGGCGCTGCTCGAGTCCTCGGAGCTCTACCACCGCGCCGGGTCCGAGTTCGCCACGCACGGCATCAAGGTAAAGGGCCTCGGGCTCGACCTCTCGGCGATGCAGAAGCGCAAGGCGCAGATCGTCAAGGGCTCGACCCAGGGCATCACGGGGCTCTTCAAGGCGGCCGGCGTCACGGCGCTGCAGGGTCACGGCCGGCTGCTGTCGGGCAACCGGGTCGAGTACACGCCGTTTGACGGCGAGAAGCAGGAACTGCGCGCGCGGCACGTCGTGCTGGCGTCGGGCTCGGTGCCGATGGAGCTCGCGAGCGTGCCGTTCGACGGCGAGCGCATCGTCGACTCCTGGGGGGCGCTCGAGTTCAGCGAGGTCCCGAAGCGGCTCGGTGTGATCGGCGCGGGCGTGATCGGTCTCGAGCTCGGCAGCGTCTGGCGCCGGCTCGGCGCCGAGGTCGTCGTGCTCGAGGCGCTCGAGCAGTTCCTGTTCATGGCGGATCCGCAGGTCGCGAAGGAAGCGCTGAAGCAGTTCAAGAAGCAGGGCCTCGACATCCGGCTCGGCGCCAAGGTCAGTGGCGCGAAGAAGGGTAAGAGCGGCGTGGTGCTCAGCTACACGGACGGCTCGGGTGAGCAGCAGGTGACGGTGGACAAGGTCGTGGTCGCGATCGGCCGGCGCCCATACACGCAGGAGCTGCTGGCCGACGACTCGGGTGTCGAGCTCGACGAGCGCGGCTTCGTCAAGGTGGACCACGAGTGCCGCACGAAGGCGGCGCAGGTGTGGGCCGTCGGCGACGTCGTGCGTGGCCCGATGCTGGCGCACAAGGGCAAGGAAGAGGGCGTGATGGTCGCGGACCTGATCGCCGGGCAACTGTCCGAGGTCAACTACAAGACGATACCGTCCGTGATCTACACCGCGCCCGAGATCGCCTGGGTCGGCGAGACCGAGGACGAGGTGAAGAAGAGCGGCCGGCCCTACAAGGTGGGCGTGTTCCCGTTCATGGCCAGCGGCCGCGCGCGCGCGATGGAGGCGACCGCGGGTTTCGCGAAGGTCATCTCGGCCGAGGACGACGACGAGATCCTCGGCGTGCACATCATCGGGCCGATGGCCGGCGAGCTGATCGCAGAGGCGGTGCTCGCGATGGAGTACTCGGCGAGCACCGAGGACCTGCAGCGGACGATTCACGCCCATCCGACGCTGAGCGAAGCGCTGCACGAGGCGGCGCTCGGCGCGGACAAGCGCGCGATCGACTTTCCTAACCGCTGAGCCCGGGCGCGGCGAGATCCACGTAGACCAACGTCGGGCGGCCGCGGCTCGCCCAGTCCGCGGCCGCATCGCGCAGGATCTCGAGCGCGACTTCGAGCGTCTCCGGCGCCGCGGCGGCCAGCCCGTCGGCATGCTCGAGTATCAGCAGATAGCCCTCGGCCGCCGGCTGCCATTCGAGATCGCGCAGGCAGTCGCTGAGCGCATCCCAGTTCCGCCCGAACCACCCGGGAAAGCCGAGGTCGCGCGCCAGGCACTCGAGCAGTCCCTGCTTGTCCGTGCAGCCCGCGACATCCGCGCGCAGGCACAGCCACCCCGATTCCTGCGCGGCCGCGCAAAGCTCCGCGGCCTCGCCCGGTCGAAGCGTCCCGATGTGCAGCGGATCGGTCGGGGCGGGCTCGCGGTTCATGGCTCGATCTCCACGCGGCGGAAGCTGCGATAGTGGTCGTCCGTGTAGTACACGACCTGCGGTGGATCGCCGCCGGTCACGAGTCTCCGTGCGCCGCGGTCGCGGGACCCGGGCGTATCGACCGTGTACTCGCGATAGTAGCCGCGAGGTTGCTGGGGCAGCAGGCGCTCGCGGTTCTCGAACACGCGGCCGTCCTGCCGGTACGGGTGAGGGCCGCCGCGCTCGATCCGCTCGAGCGTGGCGACGGCTTCCGGCGGCAGGAATGCGGGAAGGCGCTGCGAAGCCGACGCCGTGATCGGCTCAGGCTCCCCGGCGCCGTGGCGGGACTGCCACCAGTCGACCGCGAAGCTCGCCAGCAGCAGCGCCAGCGCGATGAAGGCGCCGAGTCGCATCAGTTTCATCGTGATGCTTCCATCGCTCAGGCCCGGCGCCGGGCGCTCAGCACGTTGGGCAGGCCCGCGATCCGCGACAGCAGCCGGCTCAGCTCGTCGAGGCCGTGCACGCCCACGGTCAGGTCCAGGTGGGCGATGTTCTCGGTCGCGTCGGTCGCGGTGTTCATCGCCTCGATACTGATGCGCTCGTCCGCGAGCACGGCCGACACGTCGCGCACCAGGCCGCGCCTGTCGTAGGCGGTGATCACGATCGCGACCGGGAAGGTCCGCTCCGGCGTCGCCTTGCCCCAGTCCACGTTCAGCACGCGCCGGGGCTGCGAGGCGCGCATGCGCAGCAGGTTCGGGCAGTCGGCGCGATGGATGCTGACGCCTCTGCCGAGCGTGATGTAGCCGGCGATCTGCTCCGGCGGAACGGGGCGGCAGCACTTCGCGATCGAGCTGAGCAGGTCGCCGACGCCGTCGACGACCATGCCGCCCGGCTCCCGCGCGGGACGGGCCGGCACGCCGCGCGGCTTCGGCGGCTCCCGCTCGTGCAGCCGGCGCTGGATCGCGCCGGCCACCTGCGCGAGCGTCAGCTCTCCCTCGCCGAGGCCCTGGTGCAACGCCTCGGCGTTCGGGAGCTTCAGCTCATCGAGGATCTCCGGCAACGGCGGTGCACGTACGCCGAGGCGGTCGAGCTCGCGCTCCAGCATCTGGCGGCCCTGTTCCCGGTTCTGACCCTTGTCCTGCTTGCGGAACCAGCTCCGCACCTTGGCCCGGTTTCGTGCAGAGGCGAGATAGCCGAGCTGCGGCACGAGCCAGTCGCGGCTCGGTCCCGGCTGCTTCGAGGCGATGATCTCGACCGTGTCGCCGTTCGCGAGCTTATGATCGAGCGGTACCATCCGGCCGTTGACCCGCGCGCCCCGGCAGCAGTGGCCGAGGCTGGTGTGGACGTGGTACGCGAAATCGAGCGGCGTCGCGCCGCGCGGCAGGTCCACGACCTCGCCGCGCGGGCTGAGCGCGTAGACGCGATCCTCGAACAACTCCGCCTTCAGGCCGTCGAGCAGGTCCGATTCCCCGCCGGCGCGCTGCGATGGCTCCAGCAACTGCCGCAGCCAGACGATCTTCTGGCGGAAGTCGGCGGCGGCACGCCGCCCTTCCTTGTACTGCCAGTGCGCGGCCACGCCGAGCTCCGCGTGCTCGTGCATCTCGCGGGTGCGGATCTGGATCTCCAGCGGGAACTTGCCGGGACCGATCACCGCGGTATGCAGCGAGCGGTAGTCGTTCTCCTTCGGCGTCGCGATGTAGTCGTCGAACTCGCCCGGTATGTACGGCCACAGGCCGTGCACGACGCCGAGCGCGGCGTAGCATTCTCTGACGTTGCCGACGATCACCCGCACCGCGAGCACGTCCATCACCTGCTCGAAAGCGAGTCCCTTGCGCTGCATCTTGCGCCAGATGCTGTAGATGTGTTTCGGCCGTCCGCTGATCTCGGCCGTTATGCCGACCCGGGCGAGCTGTCCGGCGATCCGCCGCTTGACGTCCTCGATGTAGTTCTCGCGCTGCGCGCGCTTGACGCGCAGCCAGCCCGCGATCCGCTTGTACTCGGCGGGCTGGCTGTACCTGAACGCGAGGTCCTCGAGCTCCCACTTGAGCTGCCAGATGCCGAGGCGGCTGGCGAGCGGCGCATAGATTTCCTGGGTCTCGAGCGCGGCGACGCGCTGCTCTTGCCTGCCGGCCTGCTTGAGTCCCCGCAGCCGCACCAGCTGCAGCGCCAGCCGGACCAGGACCAGCCGTACGTCGGAGGCGAGCGCGAGCAGCAGCTTGCGCAGCCCCTCGGCCTGCTCGGGCTTCAGGTGCTCGCCGGGATTCCAGCCGTCGGGCAGGCCGCTGTCGCCGACGCGACCGAGCTCGCGCGCGAGCCGCAGCGGGTGATCGCCGCAGAGCGCGGCGGCCCGTGCGTCGTCGATGGCGTCCGCCGCGAGCAGTGGCACCAGCATTCCGGCCAGCAACGTGACGTCGTCCGCCTGCAGCTGGGCCAGCATCGCCGCGAGTTCACTCGCCGTCGAGCGAGCCGGATCCGGCGCCAGCGCCAACAGCGCGTCCACGGCGACGCGCACTTCGGCAGAACGTTCGGCGAGGTTGATCTCGGCGGGCTTCACGGGCTGCGCAGGGTTTCGGAGCTCACGCGGCCGAATGTCGGGCCAGGGCGATTGACGCTATCATACGCCGCGGTTCGCGCGCGCTACGCCGGGTGATTTCTTGCCGAGTTCCCAACGTGCCGGTCGGAAGATCGTCGTGCAGGCGACTGGCCTGGGCGCGCGCGTCGACGCCGTGCGCATCCTCGGGCTCGATCCGGGCAGCCAGGTCACCGGCTTCGGCGTCGTGGACTGGGCGGCCGGGAATGCCTGCTATGTCGCGAGCGGCGTGATCCGCACCCGCGGCGGCGAGTTTGCGCTGCGCCTGCGGCAGATCTTCGACGGGGTGTTGGAGCTGATGAGCGAGTACCGGCCGTCCGAGGTCGCCGTGGAGCGGGTCTTCATGCACCGCAACGCCGACAGTGCCCTGAAACTCGGGCAGGCACGCGGCGCGGCCCTTTGCGCCGCGTTCACCGGCGACCCACTCGTCTTCGAGTACGCGCCGCGCGAGGTCAAGCTGGCCGTCGTCGGGCAGGGGGGCGCGCAGAAGGAGCAGGTGCAGATGATGGTGCGCACGCTGCTCAAGCTGCAGGGCGAGATCGGCGCCGATGCGGCCGACGCGATCGGCATCGCGCTGTGTCACGCCTATTCGCGCCAGGCCCGCGCCTGCGCCGGCCGGGCGTTGGCGCGTGGGATGGGCTCGTGATCGGCTTCCTCCGCGGACGCCTGGTCGCGAAGCACCCGCCGCAGCTCACGCTCGACGTGGGCGGCGTCGGTTACGAGGTGGAAGCGCCGATGTCCACCTTTTACGACCTGCCCGCGGTCGGCACGGAGGTCACGCTGCACACCCAGCTGGTCGTGCGCGAGGACGCCCACACGCTGTTCGGGTTCGGTTCGGAGCGCGAGCGGGCGCTGTTCCGGGAGTTGATCAAGGTCTCCGGCGTCGGGCCGCGCATCGCGCTCGCGATCCTCTCCGGCATCAGTGCGGCGGACTTCCACCGTTGCGTCGAGAGCGAGGACGTCGCGACGCTGACCCGCGTTCCGGGCATCGGCCGCAAGACGGCCGAGCGGCTGGTGATCGAGATGCGCGATCGCCTCAAGCTGATGGCGGGCGCCACAGTCGCGCCGGCGCGGGGCGCGTCCGGGGTGATCGTCGCGAACCCGCAGGCCGAGGCCTACAACGCGCTGGTCGCGCTGGGCTACAAGCCCGCCGAGGTGACCCGGCTGCTGCAGAAAGTGGACTCCGCCGTCACCTCGACGGAGGAGATGATCCGCCACGCACTGCGCGCGGCGGCGGGCTGAGACGGCGGGCGGCATATCCATGATCGAACAGGACCGCGTCGTTTCAGCCACGGGCCAGCGCGAGGAGGAGGCCTACGACCGCGCGGTGCGACCGCGCTCGCTGGCCGAGTACGTGGGCCAGCCGGCGATGAAGGCGCAGATGGAGGTGTTCATCGAGGCGGCCCGGCAGCGGGGCGACGCGCTCGACCACGTGCTGATCTTCGGGCCGCCGGGCCTCGGCAAGACCACGCTGGCCCACGTGATCGCGAACGAGCTGGGCGTCGGGCTCAAGCAGACCTCCGGGCCGGTGCTGGAGCGCCCGGGCGACCTCGCGGCGCTGCTCACGAACCTCGAGCCGCGCGACATCCTGTTCGTGGACGAGATCCACCGGCTGAGCCCGGTGGTCGAGGAGATCCTCTACCCGGCGCTCGAGGACTTCCAGCTCGACATCCTGATCGGCGAGGGGCCCGGGGCGCGCTCGATCAAGATCGACCTGCCCCCGTTCACGCTGGTCGGCGCGACGACGCGCGCGGGGCTGTTGACCTCTCCGCTGCGGGACCGCTTCGGCATCGTGCAGCGGCTCGAGTTCTACGGCCAGCAGGACTTGCAGCGCATCGTCGAGCGTTCGGCCGGCATCCTCGGAGTCCCGGCGGACGAGGCCGGAGCCGCGCGCATCGCGGAACGGTCCCGTGGCACGCCCAGGATCGCGAACCGGCTGCTGCGCCGAGTCCGGGACTACGCCGAGGTCAAGGCCGAGGGCCGGATCACGGACGTCGTCGCCGAAGCGGCGCTCGGCCTGCTGGACGTCGACCCGCTCGGGTTCGATCCGATGGACCGGCGCCTGCTGCTCGCGATCATCGAGAAGTTCGAGGGCGGTCCGGTCGGCGTCGACAGTCTCTCGGCGGCGCTCGGCGAGGAGCGCGGCACGCTCGAGGACGTCGTCGAGCCGTTCCTGATCCAGCAGGGCTTCATCATGCGCACGGCCCGCGGCCGCGTCGCGACCCGCAAGGCCTACCTGCACTTCGGCCTCACGCCGCCGGCGCTCGAGAAAGCCTCCGGCTCGATGGGCCTCTTCGACAGCTGAGGAAACCGATGTTCGGCGAACACTCCGCGCTCTACCTGATTCTCCACGCGAGCCTGGTCGTGCAGCTGGTCATGGCGCTGCTGGTCGCGGCCTCGATCCTGTCCTGGGCCATCATCCTGCAGAAGAGCAAGGTGCTGAAGAAGGCCCGCGCGGATGCGGAGGAGTTCGAGGACCGGTTCTGGTCCGGAGGCGATCTCGCCGACCTGTACCGCACGCTGGAGCGCGACACCGCGACCGGCATGGCCGGTATCTTCGTGGCGGGATTCCGGGAGTTCTCCCGGCTGCGTCACCAGCGGGGAATCAGCGGCGCGCAGCTGCTCGAGGGCTCCCGCCGGGCCATGAAGGTGGCGCAACTGCGCGAGACCGACAGGCTCGAGCAGAACCTCGCGACGCTGGCGACGATCGGGTCGACCAGCCCGTACGTCGGCCTGTTCGGTACCGTGTGGGGAATCATGAGCGCGTTCCAGGGACTCGGGAACGTGCAGCAGGCGACGCTCGCGACGGTGGCTCCCGCCATCGCCGAGGCGCTGATCGCAACCGCGATGGGCCTGTTCGCCGCGATCCCGGCCGTGGTGGCCTACAACCGCTACGCCGACCAGGTCGGACGCCTCGAGCTGCGCTACGACACGTTCGTCGAGGAGTTCTCGACGATCCTGCAGCGCCACGCCGGCGTGGACGGGGACTGAGGAGGCAGGCCATGCGCAACCGCGGCCGACGGCTGATGGGCGAGATAAACGTCGTGCCCTACATCGACGTGATGCTGGTGCTGCTCGTGATCTTCATGGTCACTGCGCCGATGCTGACCCAGGGCATCAAGGTGGATCTGCCCGAGGCGCCGGCCGAGCCGATTCCCCAGGAGGATCTCGAGATGCTGATCCTCGAGATCGACCGGGCCGGCCGGATGTCGCTGAACCTGGGCGACCCGGACGCGATGCAGAGCGACGACCAGATACTCGAGGCCGCATCCGCGGCGCTGCGCCGGGAACCCTCGAGGCCCGTCGTGGTCAGTGCAGACAGTTCCGTCGAATACGGGAGGGTCGTCCAGGGCATGGTCCTACTGCAGCAAGCCGGCGCCAGGAAGATCGGTTTCCTGACGCGACCCGCACAGCCGGAGTCCGACCGGTCCGGAAGCCGCTGACTGATGCCCGGTTTCTTCCGTGAGCACCTGCGGCCGCTCGCCGGGTCCGCGCTGCTGCACCTGCTGCTGGTGGCCACGCTGGCCGGGCTGGCCATCCGCTGGACGACGTCCCAGCCCCCCGAGCAGCTCGCGATCGAGGGCGTGATCGTGGACCCGAGCCAGCTGCCGAGGCCTTCGAAGGGCCGGCCGTCGGAGGCGCCGGTCCGGGAAGCGCCGCGCCCGGTGCCCGAGACCGTGCCTCCCGTGGAGGATCCTGGCGTCAAGGCCCGCGAGGAAGCGGCCGCTGCGGAGCGCGTCCGGGCAGAGGCGGAAGCCCTCGAACAAGAGCTGCGTGAGCGGCAGGCGGCCCAGCGGCGCGCGGCCGAGGAGGCCGAACAGCAGCGCGCGGCAGAGGAGGCGCGTCGCAAAGCGGCGGCCGAGGAGGAACGAAAGAAGGCGGAGGCCGAAGAAGCGCGCCGCAAGGCCGAGGCGGAGGAGGCCCGGCGCAAGAAGGAAGCCGAGCAGAAAGCGGCGCGGGAGGCGAAGCTGAAGGCGGAGCGCGAGGCGCAGCTGGCGGCCGCGCTCGCGGCCGAGGAGGAGGCCACCGCGATCGCGCAGTCGGGCGTGGCAGACGAATACCGTATGCTGCTCACGCAGACCATAGAGCGCAACTGGATCCGGCCGCCCTCGGCCCAGGCCGGGCTCGAGTGTGTGCTCGACGTCACCCAGGCCACCGGCGGCACGGTGATCGACGTGCGCATCGGCCGCTGCAACGGCGACCAGGCGGTGCGCGAATCGATCACCAATGCCGTGTATCGTTCCTCGCCGCTGCCGGCGCCGCCGGACCCGAGGTTGTTCCAGCGCAAGCTCGAAATTGTTTTCAAGCCACGGGAGTAGGAACTCGATGGGCTACAAGGCGATCACCCGCAACTGGATGCTCTCTCTCGCCGCGGCGGCATCGGGCCTGCTGGCGGGACCGGCCGAGGCCCAGTTGCGCCTCGACATCACCGAAGGCGTCCGCGACGCGGTGCCGATCGCGGTGGTGCCTTTCGGCGGCCAGACGACCCAGTCCGCGACGGACGTGGCCGAAGTGATCGCGAACGACCTGCGCCTGAGCGGGCGGTTCGCGCCGCTGGAGCGGCGCGACATGATCGAGCGCCCCACCCGCGGCGAGGAGATCCGCTTCCCGGACTGGCGCCTGCTGCGCTCGGATTTCATCGTGGTCGGCCGGGTGGAGCCGGCGGCCGGCGGGTCGGTGGTGACCTACGAGCTGTACAACGTGCAGACCGGTCAGGCGCTCGCGACCGAGCGCCTGACCAGCAGCGACGCGGAACTGCGGGCCAACGCGCACTGGATCGCCGACAGGATCTTCGAGCGCCTGACCGGGATTCCGGGCGCCTTCTCGACGCGGATCGCCTACGTGGCGGTGGAAGGCGTCGCACCCGCGCGGCGCTACAAGCTGATCGTCGCGGACGCCGACGGATACGCCCCGCGGACGGTCGTCGAGTCCTCGGAGCCGATCATGTCGCCCGCCTGGTCGCCCGACGGACAGGACCTCGCCTACGTGTCGTTCGAGAACAAGAGCTCGGAAATCTACGTGCAGCGGCTCGCGACCGGCGAGCGGCGCCGGGTCTCGGCCCGGCAGGGCATCAACGGCGCGCCCGCCTGGTCGCCGGACGGGCGCCGGCTCGCGATCGTGCTGTCGAGGGACGCCAACCTCGACATCTACGTCCTCGAGCTGCAGACCCAGTCGCTGACCCGGCTCACCAACCAGGACGCGATCGACACCGAGCCCGAGTGGTCGCGCGACGGCCGCAGCATCTATTTCACCTCGGACCGCTCCGGCAGCCCGCAGATCTACCGGGCCAGCGTGGCGCAGCCCGGCAAGGCGGAACGCGTGACGTTCACGAACGGCTACAATGCCCGGCCGCGGCTCTCGCCGGATGGCCGTGAGCTCGCCATGGTGACGCTCGACGGCGGCGGCTACCGGATCGGCATCATGAACCTGGAGAACCGCAGCCTGCGCGTATTGACCAAGGCGCGCCAGGACGAGTCTCCCAGCTACGCGCCGAACGGCGCCGCGATCATCTATGCGACGATGGAGCGAGGGCGCGGCACGCTGGCGGTCGCGTCCTCGGACGGACGCTTCCAGCAGCGGCTCTCGTCCGAGAGCAGCGAGGTTCGCGAGCCGGTCTGGTCGCCTTATCCATCGCGCTGATGAACCGGCTTCGGGCTTGTGGTACAACGCGCGCACTTTCGAAGGAGTCCCCGGATATGAAGCTGATGCGAGTCGTGGCGGTGATGGTGCTCGCGCTGGGCGTCGCTGCCTGCCAGAAACCCAAGCAGACCAAGCCGGACGACCAGGGGCCGGCCACCAGCGGCGCGGAGACGGGCGCGGCTACGGCCCCGATCGGCCCGGAAACGGGCGCGGCGGGCGTCGCGCTGACGCCGCAGCAGCAGGCGCTCGTGGCGCTGAAGGAGCGCAGCGTCGTCTACTTCGACTACGACAGCAGCGAGATCTCGCCCGAGTACGTCAGCGTCGTCGCCGCGCACGCCGCTTACCTCGCCAAGTATCCGAGCGCACGGGTCCGGCTCGAGGGGCACACCGACGAACGTGGCTCCCGCGAGTACAACATCGGGCTCGGTGAGCGTCGCGCGCAGACGGTGCGGCGTGCGCTGATGCTGCAGGGCGTCGCGGAAGGACAGATCACGACGGTCAGCTACGGCGAGGAACGTCCGGCCGTGCCGGGCAGCGACGAGGCTGCCTATGCGCAGAACCGCCGGGTCGAACTGGTCCACCCGCAATGACCCCCCAGATGCGGCCGGCGGCACACCTGTTCCTGCTCGGGGCCCTGGCGCTGGCCAGCGTCCAGGCGGGCGCGACGGCGAGCAACAAGGAGCTCGAGGCGCGCGCCAACGAGACCGACGCGAACATCGCCGCGCTGGAGAACCGTCTCAACCAGTCGCTGGTCCTGCTGCAGCAGCAGGTGGATGCGGCCCGCTCCGAGCTGCGCGCGCTGCGTGGCCAGATTGAGGAGGCGAAGCACGAACTCGAAACGGTGCGACAGCAGCAGCGCGACCTGTACTCGGACCTCGACCGGCGGCTGCTGCTGCTGGAGAACGCCGCGGGAATCTCGGTGCCGGGCGCGACCGGCGCGCCGAGCGCCGACGACATCGTTGCCGCGGACGAGACGGCGGTTTACGGCGATGCGTTTGCGGCGCTGAAGGCGGGTCGCTACGACGAGGCGGTCCGCGGCTTCCAGCTCTACCTGACCAAGTACCCGAAGGGTGCGCGGGCCGACAATGCGGCCTACTGGATCGGCGAGGCCCAGTACGTGCAGAAGGACTACGACGCCGCGCTCAAGTCCTTCGAGTCCGTGCTCGACCGCTACCCGGACTCGACGAAGGCGCCGGATGCGATGCTGCGGATCGGGTACTGCCAGTACGAGCTGAAGGCCTACAAGAACGCCCGGACCACGTTGAAGAAAGTCGTGGCTAGCTACCCCGACACCGAAGCGGCGAGGCTCGCGACCCAGCGCCTCACGGACATGGATGCGGAGGGCCGCTGAGAGGCGGCCGCCGTCCTTGGGACCCGCTGACGAGACGGCCGATGCCCCCGTCCGGCCGCTGCCGGCCGTGGCGCGGCTGAAGGTCACCGAGACCTTCGTCTCGATCCAGGGCGAATCCGACGCGGTCGGCTGGCCCACCTTCTTCATCCGGCTCACCGGCTGTCCGCTGCGCTGCGTGTATTGCGACACCGCCTACGCGTTTCATGGCGGGCAGTGGGTGCCGTTGCCCGAGCTGGTTGCGCTGGCGGTGCAGGGCGGCGTACGCCACGTCTGCGTGACCGGAGGGGAGCCACTGGCGCAGCGCGCCTGCCCGAGCCTGCTCGAGTCGCTGTGCGAGTCGGGTTTCTCGGTGTCGCTGGAAACGAGCGGCGCGATGGACATCTCGGGCATCGACCCGAGAGTCAGCAGGGTCGTGGACCTGAAGACGCCCGACTCGGGCGAGTCGGCCCGCAACCGCTACGAGAACCTGCCGCTGCTGACGTCGCGTGACCAGCTGAAGATCGTCGTCTGCTCCCGGTCCGATTACGAATGGGTCCGCCGGCTGCTCGGCGAGCATCGCGGCCGCATCGGCTGCGCCGTGCTGCTGTCGCCGAGCTGGGGGCAGCTCGAGCCGCGCGAGCTCGCCGAGTGGATCCTCGCGGACCGGCTCGACGTTCGCCTGCAGGTCCAGCTGCACAAGTACCTCTGGGGCGAGGAGCCCGGCCGATGAGTTCCGCGAGCGGGACGATCCCGCATGCCGAGGCACGGCCACGGGCGGTCGTGCTGCTCTCCGGTGGCCTCGATTCCGCGACCTGCCTGGCGATTGCGATGCGCGACGGGTTCGACTGCTACGCGCTCAGCTTCGCTTATGGGCAGCGCCATTCGACGGAGCTTGCGGCGGCCGCGAACGTCGCGGCTGCGCTCGGCGCCCGCGAGCACCGGATCATGAACATCGACCTCGCCGCCTTCGGAGGCTCGGCGCTGACGGACCCCGGCATCGCGGTGCCGGAGCAGCCGTCCGCGGGGGTGCCGGTCACCTACGTTCCGGCGCGCAACACGGTGTTCCTGTCGCTGGCGCTGGCCTGGGCCGAGGTGCTGGCCGCGTTCGACATCTACATCGGCGTCAACGCGGTGGACTACTCGGGCTACCCGGACTGCCGGCCGCAGTTCATCGCCGCTTTCGAAACCCTCGCGAACCTGGCGACCCGCGCTGCCGTCGAAGGGCGCGGGAGGATCCGGGTCCGTGCGCCGCTGGTCGAGCTCAGCAAGGCGGAGATCATCCGTCGAGGCATCGAGCTGGGCGTCGACTACGCGCAGACCGTCAGCTGCTACCAGGCCGACCCGCAGGGGCGGGCTTGTGGCCGCTGCGACTCCTGCCGGCTGCGCCGGGAAGGCTTCGTCGCGGCGGGCGTGGCCGACCCGACCCGCTACGCGCCCGGCTGATCAGCGCCGGCGCGGGTCGCCGGTGGCTGCAATCCGGTCGCAGGCCGCGACCAGGTGGCGCGCGATGCCGGGCTCGCGCGAGGTGTGGCCTGCATCCTCGACGATCGCGTAATCCGCCTCGGGCCAGGCCCGATGCAGGTCGTCGGCGCCCGCGATCGGGCAGATGACGTCGTAGCGCCCGTGGACGATGAAGGCCGGGATCTGGCGGATCCTGTCGATCTCGCGCAGCAGCCGGTCGTCGGGCTGGAACCGGGCGTTCAGGTAGTAATGCGCTTCGAGCCGTGCCAGCGCCCAGGCCATCTGCTCGTCCTCGAAGTCGGCGGTGAAAGCCTCGTTCGGCAGCAGCGTGCAGGAGGCGCCCTCGTACACGCTCCAGGCTTTTGCGGCTGCGAGCGCCGCGGGCCGGTCCGCGCCCGTCAGCAGCTTCCAGTAGCCCGCGAGCAGGTCGGCGCGCTCGCCCGGTTCGAGGTGCTCGCTGAACGCCCGCCAGCGCTCCGGCTGTATGGTCCGCATGCCGTACAGCCACCAGTCCAGGTCCCATTGCCGGAACAGCCAGATGCCGCGCAGTACCAGGCTCAGGCAGCGCCCGGGATGCTGCTGGGCGTAATACAGCCCGAGCGTGCTGCCCCAGGATCCGCCGAACACGTGCCAGCGCTCGATGCCGAGCTCGCTGCGCAGGCGCTCGAAGTCCCGCACGAGGTGATCGGCCGTGTTGTGACTCAGCTCGCCGGCCGGGGTCGATCTTCCTGCGCCGCGCTGGTCCACCAGAACCACGCGGAATCGCGCCGGGTCGAAGAAGCGCCGGTCGGCCGCCGAGCAGCCCGCGCCCGGCCCGCCGTGCACGAACAGGACCGGTTGCCCCGCCGGGTTGCCGCATTCCTCGAAATAAAGCTGGTGAGGCGGGTCCACCGCGAGCGTTCCAGTGCGGAACGGCTCATACGGCGGGTGGAGAATGCGATCGACCTCGGCTGAAACGGCAACCATGCGGACTCCTCTCGGCGAGCGTGAATCCTAACCGAGAGGGTCCGTGTCGGTGTGACCGGCCGGCTCGGTGCCGGCCTCAGCGTGACTTGCGCTGACGCGGCGTCTGCCGGCTGCCGGTCGAATCGCGACGCGATCCGCTGGATGGCTCGTAGCGATTGACCGACTCGGCGCCGTTGCCGCGCCGGACGAAATCGCGGAACGTGGTGTTGTCGCCTCGCGTTTCGATGCGGGTGTTGTGGATGTCGTTCGGCATCCTCGCCCATCCCGCGCCCCAGTGGCTGTTGTGATCGGCCATCGCCGCGGCCGGGGCGAGCAGCGCCGCCGAGGCGAGCACGACGGCCTTGAGAGTCGCTTGCATTTGGATGTCTCCTGTTGAGTCCGCTAGCTCCGGTGCACACAACGCGGCACGCACGGTCGCGTTGACACGAGCTGAGGCCACATGACCGCGACCCGTGCTGCGGCCGCTGCGGGTCGGCACTAAGCACGCACGGGCGGGCTCGAGCGCATATAATTCGCGTCCCTCGTCGGGCCCGGCCCCTGCGGCACGCGCAGGGCGGGGAAGTTCGGGCGGGCCGTTAGCTCAGTCGGTAGAGCAGCTGGCTTTTAACCAGTAGGTCATTGGTTCGATTCCAATACGGCCCACCATTTTCATAAAAAACAATAATTTAGTATTTATAGCTCGATTGCTTCGAGATCATGGTGGCAGCGCCTGCGCGAACCCGCGCCGCGGGTGCTGCGAAGGCCCGGCCGGGCAACCCCGCGCCGCACCGCGGCCGCTGGTCGACGAGCCGCGGTCCGGGATCGCACCGCCGGGGCCGGGCCGGGCACGGGTAGGCCACGGCCGCCGCATGCGCTACCATCCGCTGAATCATTACATCTGAAACTAATCGGCCCCGGGGAGGCTCCGCCATGGCTGACCTGTTCGACAACCCGATGGGTACCGACGGCTTCGAGTTCGTCGAGTACACCGCGCCCGATCCCGAGCAGCTGCGTTCGCTGTTCGAGCGGATGGGCTTCCCGGTCGTGGCGCGGCACCGCCGCAAGAACGTCACGCTGCACCGGCAGGGCGACATCAACTTCATCATCAACGCCGAGCCCGGCGGCTTCGGGCAGCGCTTCGCGGAACAGCACGGCCCGTCCGCCTGCGCGATGGCGTTCCGCGTCCGCGACGCGGCCAAGGCCTTCCATCGCGCGGTCGAACTCGGCGCGAAGCCCGTCACCGGCACGGTCGGCCCGATGGAGCTCAGCATCCCGGCAATCGAGGGGATCGGCGGCAGCATCATCTACCTGGTCGACCGCTACGGCGACCGCACCATCTACGACGTCGACTTCGTGCCGGTCGAGGCGGGCGAGGATCGCTCCGCCGGGCTGACGGTGATCGATCACCTCACCCACAACGTCAGGCGCGGCAACATGGACAAGTGGTCCGGGTTCTACGAGCGACTGTTCAATTTTCGCGAGATCCGCTACTTCGACATCGAGGGGCGAAAGACCGGGCTGCTGAGCCGCGCGATGACCAGCCCCTGCGGCAGGATCCGCATCCCGATCAACGAGTCGCAGGACGACAAGTCGCAGATCGAGGAGTACCTGCGCGAGTACCGCGGCGAGGGCATCCAGCACATCGCGCTCGCGACCGGGGACATCTACGGGACGGTGGACTCGCTGGTCCGCAACGGGATCGAGTTCCAGGACACGCCGGACACGTACTACGAAGCCGTCGACGCGCGCGTCGAGGGTCACGAGGAGTCGCTCGCCGAACTGCAGAAGCGCCGCATCCTGATCGACGGCAGCGCCAGCGACGGCATCCTGCTGCAGATCTTCACCAGGAACGTGATCGGGCCGATCTTCTTCGAGATCATCCAGCGCAAGGGCAACGAGGGGTTCGGCGAGGGGAATTTCCGCGCGTTGTTCGAGTCCATCGAGCTCGACCAGGAACGCCGCGGCGTGATCTAGCCGCGGGCGGCGAGCGTCGCGACATCCGGGGGTCCAGACCGGACCCGGCCACATTCGAGGAGTCACCATGCCGTTCGAAAGTCCGATCTTCGCGCCGGCCATCGCGCTGGTGCTCTGGTCACTGCTGATGCTGGGCTGGCTGGCCGTCACGCGGCTGCCGGCGATGTCCCGCGCCGGCATTTCCCTTGCGACGCTGGTCGGCGGGCGCGGCGTCGACCTCGAGGGCGTCGTGCCGGACCGGGTCAACTGGAAATCGCACAACTACGCGCACCTGATGGAGCAGCCGACGCTGTTCTACGCGACGGTCGTGATCCTGGGCGTCGTCGGCGAGGGGCACGGCGTCAATCTCCAGCTCGCCTGGGCGTACGTGATCATCCGCATCGCGCACAGCGTCGTGCAATCGGTGTGGAACCGGGTCGCCGTGCGCTTCACGCTGTTCTGCGCGGCGACGCTGGCGCTGCTGCTGCTCGCGATCAATGCCGCGCGCGCTACGTTCTGACTGTCACCGGCGGGCGGGCGCCGGCTCGCGCGTTCGCCCGCGCCTGTCCTGTAAAACGAGGTTCCGGTCGTGAAGCGATACATACCGCTGTCCAGGGTCGAGGGCACCGCGTCCCGCCAGGCGCATTGCGACCTGCCGGACGGGACGTACGAACGCGAGATGAGCAAGGAGGGCTTTTTCGGCCCCGCTGCGTTCTTCTATCACCGGCATCCGCCCACCGGCTGGTCCGACTTCACCGGTCCGCTGAGGCCGCGCGCCTTCGATCTCGCGAAGCTGCCTGGCGGGCCGACGAGTCCCTGGGCGGCCGCCGCGGTGCTCGCGAACGCGCACTGCCGGCTGCGCTACTGGCGCCTGCCGGGGACCATGCAGCGGCTGGCGCGGAACGCCGACGGCGACGAGCTGATCTTCGTGCATTCAGGCTCGGGCGACCTGTACTGCGATTTCGGGCGGCTCGGCATCGAGGCCGGCGACTACGTCCTGCTGCCGCGCGGAACCATGTGGCGCATCGACTGCGCGGCGCCGCTCGACCTGCTGATGATCGAGGCGACCAACGCCTCGTACACGATTCCGGAGAAGGGGCTGGTCGGAAACCACGCGATCTTCGACCCGGCGATGCTCGACACGCCCCGGATCGACGCGGCGTTCCTGGCCCAGCAGGACGACTCGCGCGAATGGCAGGTCGAGGTCAAGCGACGCAACGCCGTGTCGGTGATCACCTATCCGTTCAATCCGCTCGATGCGGTCGGCTGGCACGGCGAGCTCTCGGCGCTGCGCATCAACGTCCGCGACCTGCGCCCGCTGATGAGCCATCGCTATCACCTGCCGCCGTCGGCGCACACGACGTTCCTCTCCGACCGCTTCGTCGTGTGCACTTTCGCGCCCCGGCCGTTCGAGTCCGATCCCGCCGCGCTGAAGGTGCCGTTCTTCCACAACAACGACGACTACGACGAGGTGATCTTCTATCACGCGGGCGACTTCTTCAGCCGCGACAACATCCACCCGGGCATGCTGACGTTCCATCCCGGCGGCTTCACGCACGGACCGCATCCGAAGGCGCTCGCGCGGATGTTCCAGCAGTCGAAACCCGGCACTGACGAGTACGCCGTGATGATCGACACGCGTGATCCGCTCGAAGTGACGGAGGAGGCGGCCGGCGTGGAATGGCTCGCCTACGTGGACAGCTGGAAACCCGCCGCGCGGAGCTCGTGACGCCATGAAACTCGCCAGCCTTGCAAACGGAACCCGGGACGGTCAGCTGCTGATCGTCAGCCGCGACCTGTCGCGCGCCGTGGCCGTGCCGCATCTCGCCCCGACGCTGCAGGCCGCGCTCGATGACTGGGCGGCGCTGCAGCCGCGCCTCGAGGAGGCGGCCGCCGCGCACGAGTCCGGCAGCGTCCCGGGCAGCTTTCCGTTCGACTCCAGGCGCGTGCTCGCGCCGCTGCCGCGGGCTTACCACTGGGTGGACGGCTCCGCCTACGTGAACCACGTCGAGCTGGTCCGCAAGGCGCGCGGGGCGGAGATGCCGCCGAGCTTCTGGACGGACCCGCTCGTCTACCAGGGCGGTTCGGACGACTTTCTCCCGCCGACTGCGGACGTGCCGGTCCCAAGCGAGGAATTCGGCATCGACCTCGAGGCCGAGGTCGCGGTCGTCACCGGCGACGTGCCGATGGGCACCACCGCCGGTCGCGCCGGGGCGCACATCAGGCTCTTGCTGCTCGTCAACGACTGGTCGCTGCGCAACCTGATACCGGCGGAGCTCGCCAAGGGCTTCGGGTTCTACCAGTCGAAGCCCGCGACCAGTTTCTCGCCGGTCGCCGTGACGCCCGACGAGCTGGGCGGTCACTGGGACGGCGGCAAGGTCAACCTGCCGCTCGTCTCGCACGTGAACGGGCAGCTGCTCGGGCGCCCGGAGGCCGGCGTGGACATGACGTTCACGTTCCCCCAGCTGATCGAGCACGCGGCGCGCACCCGCCGGCTCGGTGCCGGTACCATCATCGGGTCGGGCACGGTTTCGAATTACGATCGCTCGAGAGGATCGTCCTGCCTGGCCGAGCGACGCATGCTGGAGCAGATCGAGCACGGCAGGCCATCGACGCCGTTCCTCGCGTTCGGCGACCGGGTCCGTGTCGAGATGCTCGACCGGGACGGAGCGAGTATCTTCGGGGCGATCGACCAGCGGGTGGTGAGGATGCATCCTCCCGCGTGAAGGGAGGAAGCGATGAGCGGGATTTTCGAGACCCTGGACCAGTTGCCCCCGGACCCGATACTCGGGGTGACGGCAGCGTTCCGCGCCGACAACTCGCCGCTGAAGGTGGACCTGGGCGTCGGTGTGTACCGGGACGACAGCGGGGGCACGCCGATCTTCGCATCGGTCAGGCAGGCCGAGACCGCGCTGGTGGCCGAGCAGCAGACCAAGGCCTACGTGGGCCCGGCCGGCAACCAGGAATTCAACCAGCTGATCACCGAGCTGGCGCTCGGGCCGGTCGCCCGGCAGCAGCGCGAGCGGCTCGCGGTCATCCAGACCGTGGGTGGCTGCGGGGCGCTGCGCGTCGGCGCTGAGCTGATACGCGCGGCACGGCCGGACGCGGTCGTTCACGTCAGCGACCCGACCTGGGCCAACCACCAGCCCCTGCTCGGCAGCAGCGGCCTGGCACTCGAGTCGTATCCGTATTACGACGTCCGTACCCGCGACGTGGACTTCGAGCGCATGGTCGGGCGTCTCGCGGAGCTTCCGGCCGGCTCGGTCGTGCTGATCCATGCCTGCTGCCACAATCCGACCGGCGCGGACCTCTCGTCCGAGCAGTGGGCCGTGCTGGCCGGGTTGCTGCCCGAGCGCGGCCTGGTGCCCTTCGTCGACCTCGCCTACCAGGGCTTCGGCGAGGACCTGGAGGCGGACGTCGCGGGCCTCAGGCTGCTGGCCGACCGCGTGCCCGAACTGCTGCTGGCGCTGTCGTGCTCGAAGAACTTCGGCATGTACCGCGAGCGCACCGGTGCGCTGGCGGTGCTGGCCGCGAACCGGGCCAGCGCGGCTGCGGTCGCTTCCCACCAGGCGCGCACCGCGCGACGAATGTACTCGATGCCACCGGACCACGGGGCCGCCGTCGTCGCGCGCGTCCTCGGCGATCCGGGCCTGCGACAGGAATGGCAAGACGACCTCGCGGCCATGGTGGCGCGGATGCAGTCGCTGCGCTCGATGCTGGCCGCAAGGCTCGAGGCGGCGTCACCGGGGAAGGATTTTTCCTGGCTGGAGCGACAGGTGGGGATGTTCTCGCTGCTCGGGCTGGACGCGGCTGCGATCGCCCGGCTAAGGGACGAGCGCCACGTCTACGTGCCGCCCGACGGGCGCATGAACGTGGCTGGCCTGAACGAGAGCAACGTCGATTACGTGGCGGAGAGCATCGCCGCGCTGACGGACTGAGCCGATGAAGCTGTGCCCGAAGATCATCCTCGAGGGCACCCGGCTGACGCACAAGACGGACCTCGCGTTCCTGCTCAACGAGCATCCCCGGCTGGTCGGGCAGCGCCGCTATCGCTACCACTCACCTCTGATATCCGCCGAGTGGTGCGGGTTCACCAACGTGCCCTGGGGCCGGGGCCTGATCAATTTCGATGCTGCCGAGGAGTCGCAGGCCATGGAGACCTACGCGACCTGGGCCCGGCTGTTCGAACTGCTGCGCTACTATTCCTGGATCGTCGACCGTTTCCACGTCTCGACGCAGGCCTACCAGCAGCACGAGTTCGGGCGGGTCTACGATTTCGACTGGCTCGAGCAGCGCCTGCTCGCGCTCGGGTTCCGCCACGTGCTCTGCGTGCGCAGTCCCGCGACCTTCGGCCCGGCGCTGGAGGCCCGGTTGCGAGTGTCGGGAAACCCGGCACAGTACGGTGATCCCGAGGAGTTCATCGCGGAGCAGCAGAGGATCCGTGCGCTCGTGACCCGCTCGAGGCTTCCGTACCTCGAGCTCGACGTGTCGGGCGGGGACCTCGCGGCGCTTGCCAACCAGGTCGCGGACTGGCTCGAGAGCACCGGCGGACTTTGCGCGCCCGATTGAGTGCCGGCCCGCAGGCTGGCGCCGCAGGCGACCCTGTTATAGAATCCCGCGCCACGGGAGCGACGCGACCGGGTTTTCGAACCGGCCGCGCGTGATACGCCGGTCCGGCGGGCCTCAGCGGAGGTGGCCGGTGCGGTGGGAGATTCGGCGGAAAATCCCCCTCGGTGGGGATTTTTCATTTGCGGGGCCGGCATCGAGGCGGGCCTCGCGACTGAACGAATGGGCCGCCGGCCCATTTTTTGTTTGTGCGTTTGGCGCAAGGACGGTCGGATGCTGAGGGACACGCTGACCGGGCTGATCCGTCCCCTGGTCGAGGGAATGGGTTACGAGCTTTGGGAGCTCGAGTATTCGCCCCGCAGGGGGCATGCGCTGGTGCGCCTGTACATCGACTCGGAGGAGGGCATCTCCCTCGAGGATTGCGAGCGCGTGAGCCGGGCCGTCAGCGACCTGCTCGACGCGACGGACCCGGTGCCGGGCCAGTACACGCTGGAAGTGTCCTCGCCGGGGATCGAGCGGCCGCTGTCGAGGCCCGAGCATTTCGCCGCGTTCCTCGGCGAAAGGGCGTTCGTGGAGCTGCGCGATCCGCTCGACGGGCGGCGGCGCTTCACCGGTCCGCTGCTTGCGGCGGACGAGCGGAGTGTGGAGATCGAAGTGGACGGCCGGCGTTGCAGCCTGCCGATCGCAGGCATACGCAAGGCGCATCTGGCGCCCGAGAACTGAGTCCCGTATTGCGGGAGGTACGCAGAGGATGAACAAGGAAATCCTGATGGTCGTGGACGCCGTCTCGAACGAGAAAGGCGTCGAAAAGGAGATCATCTTCGAGGCGCTCGAGGCCGCGCTGGCTTCGGCTACCCGCAAGAAGTACGGCGACGACATCGACGTGCGCGTGGCGATCAACCGCAAGACCGGGGACTACGACACTTTCCGGCGCTGGAAGGTGTTCGCGGACGACTCCACCGAGCTCGAGTTTCCGGAGCACGAGCTGCGGCTGGAGGACGCGCTCGACGTCTCGCCGGAGGCGGAAGTCGACGGCTACGTCGAGGAACCGCTGGAGTCTGTCGCCTTCGGGCGGATCGCCGCGCAGACGGCGAAGCAGGTGATCGTGCAGAAGGTCCGCGAAGCGGAGCGCGCACAGGTCGTCGAGCAGTACCAGGACCGCGTCGGCCAGCTCGTGTCCGGGATCGTCAAGCGCGTGGATCGCAACGGCATCTTCGTCGATCTCGGCGGCAACGCCGAGGGCTTCATCCCCCGCGAGCACATGATCCCGCGGGAACCGGTACGGACCCAGGACCGCATCAAGGCCTTCCTGAAGGAGGTGCGCTCGGAGCCGCGCGGCCCGCAGCTGTTCCTGAGCCGCACCGCACCGGACTTCCTGATCGAGCTGTTCAAGCTCGAGGTGCCCGAGGTCGGCCAGGGCCTGATCAACATCCTCGGCGCGGCTCGCGACCCCGGCGCCCGCGCCAAGATCGCGGTCCGCAGCAACGACCCGCGCATCGACCCGGTCGGCGCCTGCGTCGGCATGCGCGGCTCGCGCGTGCAGGCGGTCTCCAACGAGATCGCCGGGGAGCGAGTCGACATCATCCCGTTCGACGAGAACTCGGCGCAGTTCGTCGTCAACGCGATGGCGCCGGCCGAAGTGAGCGGCATCGTCGTCGACGAGGAAGCGCACAGCATGGACATCGCCGTGGCGGAGGACAAGCTGTCCCAGGCGATCGGCCGCGGCGGGCAGAACATCCGTCTGGCGAGCGAGCTGACGGGCTGGCGGCTCAACATCATGAGCGAAGAGGCCGCCGAGGAGAAAAGCGAGGCCGAGCAGCAGGAGCTGCGCGCGATGTTCATGCGCCAGCTCGACGTGGACGAGGACGTCGCGACGATCCTGGTCGGCGAGGGTTTCTCGAGCATCGAGGAAATCGCATACGTGCCGCAGTCCGAGCTAGAGGCCATCGAGGAATTCGAAGAAGACATCGTCGTCGAGCTGCGTAATCGCGCGCGCGACGTGCTGCTGACGCAGGCAATTGCCAGCGAGGAGATCATCGAGGCGGCGGCGCCGTCCGAGGACCTGCTCGACGTCGAGGGCATGGACGACGCGCTGGCCGGCGAACTCGCCCGGCACGGCATCACGACCCGCGAGGACCTCGCCGAGCAGTCGGTGGACGACCTCGCGGAAATTCCCAACCTCGAGCCGGAGCGTGCCGGCGAGCTGATACTCGCGGCCCGCAAGCACTGGTTCGAGCAGGCCGAGCAGGCCGAGCAGGCTGGGCAGGCCTGAGCCGGAGGAATCGCATGGCGGAAGTAACGGTCAGCCAGTTCGCCGAGGTGCTGAAGGTCCCCGTCGACCGGCTGCTCACGCAGCTCGACGAGGCCGGCATCAAGGTCTCCGGCGTGGACGACGTGATCAGCGACGAGGCCAAGCTCGAGCTGCTCTCGCACCTGCGTCGCGCGCACGGGCGGGATCAGGATGCGGCCGCGCCGCGCAAGATCACGCTGAAGCGCAAGTCCCAGCAGGAGCTCAAGCTCGCCGCAGGCCAGGGACGGGCACGCACCGTCAACGTCGAGGTGCGTCGTCGCAAGACCTACCTGAACCGCACCGTGCTGGAGGAAGAGGCGCGCCAGCGGCAGGAGGAACTCGACAAGCAGCGCCAGGCGGAGGAAGCCGCCCGGCGCGAAGCCGAGCAGGCCGAGGAGGAGCGGCGCGAGGCGGAGCAGCGCGAGCGGGACCGGCTCGAGGCCGAGGCCCGCCGCCAGGCCGACGAGGTTGCCCGGCAGCAGGCCGAGGAGGAGGCGCGTCGCCAGGCCGAAATTCGCGAGCAGGAGAAGCAGGCTCGCGAGCGGCAGGAGGCGGAGCGCGCCGCCGCGGAGCCGCCGAAGGTCGTCAAGCCCGCCCCGCCGAAGAAGGAGGAGGCGCGCAAGGGCACCAAGTACGGACGCAAGGAACTGCACGTCGGGGCCGACGCCAGCGCGCGCTTCAAGAAGCGCCAGCAGGCGAGCAGGATGCGGCGCACCGTCCAGGTGAGCGTCGACGCGAAGCACGGCTTCGAGCTGCCGACCGCGCCGGTCAAGCGAGAGGTCCAGATCCCGGAGACGATCACGGTCGGCGAGCTCGCCAACCGGATGGCCGTCAAGGCCAACGAAGTCATCAAGACGATGATGAAGATGGGCGTGATGGCGACGATCAACCAGCCGATCGACCAGGACACGGCCCAGCTCGTCGTCGAGGAGTTCGGTCACACGGCGCTGCGGCTCAGCGAGACCAGCCTCGAGGACCAGCTGCAGGCGGCGGCCGAGGACGTCGAGATGCTGCCGCGGCCGCCGGTGGTGACCATCATGGGTCACGTCGATCACGGCAAGACCTCGCTGCTCGATTACATCCGCCGGACCAAGGTGGCCGCGGGCGAGGCGGGCGGCATCACCCAGCACATCGGGGCGTACCAGGTCGAGACGCCGAAGGGACTGATCACGTTCATCGACACGCCGGGCCACGCGGCGTTCACGTCGATGCGCGCGCGCGGCGCCCACGTCACCGACATCGTCGTGCTGGTCGTCGCGGCGGACGACAGTGTGATGCCGCAGACCATCGAGGCGATTCAGCACGCGCGTGCCGCCGAGGTGCCGATCGTCGTCGCGGTGAACAAGATCGACAAGCCAGACGCCGACCCCGACCGCGTCCGCAACGATCTCGGCAAGCAGAACGTGATCCCGGAGGCCTGGGGTGGCGACACGATGTTCGTCAACGTCTCGGCGCGCAGCGGCGAGGGCATCGACGAGCTGCTCGAGTCCATCCTGCTGCAGGCCGAGGTCATGGACCTGAAGGCCCCGGAGGAGGGGCTGGCGGCCGGCGTGGTGCTCGAGTCGAGCATCGAGAAGGGCCGTGGTGCCGTCGCGACGGTGCTGATCAAGCGCGGCACGCTGCGCGCAGGCGACCCGATCATCGCCGGACAGGAGTTCGGCCGCGTACGCGCGCTGTTCGATGCGACCGGCTCGCAGGTCGAGTCGGCCGGTCCGGCCGTGCCGGTCCAGGTGCTCGGCCTGTCGAACGCACCGAACGCGGGCGACGACCTGATGGCGGTCGAGAGCGAGCGCAAGGCGCGCGAAGTGGCGCTCTACCGGCAGGGCAAGTTCCGCGACGTGCGCCTCGCGAAGGAGGCGAAGCGGGCCGGGGACGTGTTCTCCCAGATGGGCGAGCCGACGGCCGAGGTGGTCTCGATCATCGTCAAGGCGGACGTCCAGGGCAGCGCGGAGGCGCTGCGCGACGCGCTCGGCAAGGTCGCGACCGAGGAGGTCGACGTCAAGATCGTCGCGAGCGGCGTCGGCGGCATCACGGAATCCGACGTGACGCTCGCCGCGGCGTCCAGGGCTCGCATCATCGGCTTCAACGTCCGTGCCGACGGCGCGGCCCGCGCGGCGATCAAGGAAACCGGCGTGGACGTGCGCTACTACAGCGTGATCTACGAGGCGATCGACGACGTCAAGCAGATCGTCAGCGGCATGATCAAGCCGGAGGTCAAGGAGCAGATCGTGGGCCTCGCCGAGGTCCGCCAGGTGTTCCGTGCGAGCGGCTTCGGAACCGTGGCCGGCTGCCTGGTCGTCGAGGGCGTGATCAAGCGCGGCAACCCGGTGCGCGTGCTGCGCGACAACGTCGTGATCCACGAGGGCGAGCTCGATTCGTTGCGGCGGTTCAAGGACGACGTGAACGAGGTCAGGGCAGGCACCGAGTGCGGCATCGGCGTGCGCAACTACAACGACATCCGCGACGGCGACCAGATCGAGTGCTATGCACGCGTGGAGGTCGCGCGCGGCGCGTAGCTGGCATGCCGCGCGAGTTTCCCCGGGCACGCCGCGTGGCCGAGCAGGTCCAGCGTACGCTCGCCGACCTGCTCCGCCGCGAGGTGCGCGATCCGCGCCTCAAGCCGGTGACGATCACGCACGTGCGCGTGTCGCCGGACCTCACCCACGCCTGGGTCCACTACTCGCTGTTGACGGGCGATTCCCACGACCCCGAGCAGCGGGCGATCCTGGACGAGGCGGCGGCATACCTGCGCGGACCGCTCGGACGGTCGCTGCGGCTCAGGGTCGCGCCGGAGCTGCACTTTCAGCCGGACGAGGAACTCGAGCGCAGCCACCGGCTCGAGGACCTGATCAACCAGGCCGTCAAGGAGGACGTCGCCCGCCACGCCTCGGACGAGGACCCGGCCGACGACAAGCCGGGGTGAGCGACGTGGCCCGCACGGCGCGCGAGCGCCCAGCCTGGCTGGCGGTGGACGGCATCGTGCTGCTCGACAAGCCGGCCGGACTTGGCTCGACGCCAGCCCTGCAGGGCGTGAGGCGCCTGCTCCGCGCCGCGAAGGCCGGCCACGCCGGTACGCTGGATCCGCTTGCGACCGGGATGCTCCCGCTGTGCTTCGGGCAGGCGACGAAGGCCTGCGGACAGCTGCTCGGGTCCAGCAAGGCCTATCGGGCCCGGCTGCGGCTCGGGCAGGCCACCGAAACTGGAGACGCGGCGGGCAGGGTGCTGTCGGAGGCGCCGGTGCCGGAACTGCGCGCAGAGGCCGTCGCCGCGGTGTTGACCGGCCTGCAGGGCCCGCAGCTGCAGACCCCGCCGATGTACTCGGCGCTGAAACTCCAGGGGCGGCCGCTGCACGAGCTCGCGCGGCAGGGGCTGGAGGTGCCGAGGGAGCCCCGCCCGATCGTGATCGAGCGCCTCGAGCTGGCCGCGCTGGAGCCCGGCGTGCTGGATTTCGAGGTGGTCTGCTCGAAAGGCACTTACGTGCGGGTGCTCGGTGAGGACATCGCGCGGCGACTGGGTACGGTCGGGCACCTGGCCGCACTGCGGCGGCTCTGGGTGGCGCCGTTCGAGCATGAGCCGATGGTCGCGATGGACACGATCCGGGAGTGGGCCGAGAACCCGGGCCAGGGCGCGCCAGCCTGGCTGCTGCCGGTGGACCGGGCCTTTGCGCACCTCGGCCGCGTGAACCTCGACGCGAGCGCGGCGCTGCACCTGCGCCAGGGCCGGACGCTGCAGGCGCCGGAACACCTCGCGGCGGGCGCCGACGGGGAGCTGCTCCGGGCCTACGATCCCGAGGGCGGGTTCCTCGGCCTCATCGAGCAACGGGCAGGGCGGCTGCGGGTCGAGCGCCTGTTCGTGCCGGGGGCCGGCTGACCGGATCCTCGGGAGACTTGAGCCGGCACGCCTTGGAAAGGTAGAATGCGCGGCTCAGTTCAAAGGGTTACAAGGATTCGAGGGCACATCACCGATGGCACTGTCCACCGAGCGCAAGCGCGAGATCGTCGGCGACTACAGTCGCGGCACCAATGACACCGGTTCGCCGGAAGTACAGATTGCGCTGCTTTCTGCGCGCATCAGTGAACTCGGCGAGCATTTCAGCGCGCACAAGGGCGACCATTCGTCGCGTCGCGGCCTGCTGAAGATGGTCACGCAGCGGCGCAAGCTGCTCGACTACCTCAAGGCCTCGGATCCCGGCCGCTACCAGGACGTGGTCAACCGACTCGGCCTGCGACGCTGATGCGACTCATCCCTCCGGCCCGCAATGCGGGCCGGAGTCTTTTCCGATTCCCGAACGCTTCATAGCACTGGACATCATCGTGAACGTCCACAAGAAAACCTTTCAGTACGGCGCCCATTCGGTGACGATCGAGACCGGGCGCATGGCCCGCCAGGCTGACGGCTCGGCGCTCGTGTCCATGGGCGACACCGTGGTGCTCGTCACCGCGGTCGGCAACAAGAACGGCGACAGCGGCAAGGACTTCTTCCCGCTGACCGTCAACTACGTCGAGAAGACCTACGCCGCGGGCCGCATCCCGGGCGGCTTCTTCAAGCGCGAGGGGCGTCCCTCCGAGAAGGAGACGCTGACCTGCCGGCTCATCGACCGGCCCATCCGGCCGCTGTTCCCGGAGGGTTTCCGCAACGAGGTGCAGGTGGTCGCGACCGTGCTGTCGCTCGACCCGGACATCGACTCCGACATTCCGGCCATGCTGGGCGCGTCGGCCGCGCTCGCGCTGTCGGGCATTCCGTTCGGCGGACCCATCGGCGCTGCGAAGGTCGGCTATCGGGAAGGCGCGTACGTGCTCAACCCGACGGCACAGCAGCTGCAGGACTCGCAGCTCGACCTGGTCGTCGCCGGCACCGCGGACGCCGTGCTGATGGTGGAGTCCGAGGCCAAGATGCTCTCCGAGGACGTGATGCTCGGCGCGGTCGTGTTCGGCCACCAGCAGATGCAGGCTGCGATCGCGGCCATCAGGGAACTCGCCGCCGAGGCCGGCAAGCCGGCCTGGGACTGGAAGGCGCCGGAGACGGACGCCGCGCTCGAGGCCGCCGTGGCGAAGCTGGCCGAGGCGGACCTCGGCGAGGCCTACAAGATCACCGAGAAGCAGCTGCGCTACGGCCGCCTCGGCGAGATCAAGCAGGCGGTGCTCGCCGAGCTCGCTGGCGGCGATGCGCCGCAGTTCGAGCCGAAGAAGGTCGCCGCCGAACTCGGCACGCTCGAGTACAACCTGGTGCGCCGCCGCGTCCTGGCCGGCGAACCGCGCATCGACGGTCGCGACATGCAGACGGTGCGCCCGATCACGGTGCAGACCGGGTTGCTGCCGAGGACGCATGGCTCGGCGCTGTTCACGCGCGGCGAGACCCAGGCACTGGTCACGACCACGCTCGGCACCGGGCGCGACGCGCAGATCATCGACGCGCTCGCAGGCGAGCGCCGGGAGCCCTTCATGCTCCACTACAACTTCCCGCCGTTCTCGGTGGGCGAGACGGGGATGATGGGCTCGCCGAAGCGGCGCGAGATCGGCCACGGCAACCTCGCGCGCCGTGGCGTGAACGCCGTGATGCCGGACATGACGCAGTTTCCCTACGTCATCCGCGTGGTTTCGGAAGTGCTGGAGTCGAACGGCTCGAGCTCGATGGCGTCCGTGTGCGGCACGAGCCTGTCGCTGATGGACGCCGGCGTGCCGATCAAGGCGCCGGTGGCGGGCGTCGCGATGGGTCTGGTGCTGGAGGGCGGGCGCTACCAGGTGCTGACGGACATCCTCGGCGACGAGGACCACCTCGGCGACATGGACTTCAAGGTGGC
>CAZKLS010000022.1:0-30133 GCA_964553405.1 uncultured Steroidobacteraceae bacterium | reverse complement strand
GACTCGGCCGCATCGAGCGCGGCAGTGAACGCGAGCCCGATGATCCCCGCGACGATGAACAGCGGGATCAGCCTGCGCTCGGAGCGTCGCGGCTTCGCGCCGGGCGCCTGGTCCGGCCTGCGGCGCACCCCGCTCTTGCCCAGCCGGACCGGAGCCGGGACCTGCCCACCGGCAGCGTCCGGATGCTGCTCCGGCATCGGCCAGGGGTTCGCGTCCCGCGAGGGCGGCGCAGGCGGCGGAGGCATGTGGTTACCCGGCTTTGGACCGGAGCGTTCCTGTCCGCGCTTGCTGATCATCTGATCTCTCCCGTTGGGTCGCCGCGGCTTTCGATCGCAGGCCGCCTGCCGGGCCAATGATAGACGACGCTGCCGCTGAGCAGGGCCGTCCGGGCGCAGCCTCGACGGATTCACGATCGTGCAGTCGTTCTGTCAATCGTCGGTCACACGGGCCGGCGAACCTGTGCCTGCTCCCGGGCACCCAGCGCCCGGCCGGCCACCGAGCCGGTCGAGGGCATGAGTGCTCGAGGTCAACAAGCACCAGCCTCTCACGACACGGAGACCAATGGCATGCACAGGTCCAACATGATTGCCCTCGGCGTGACCCTCGCGCTCGCGACCGCCGCCGCGCAGGCGGACACCTACACCGGCCCCCAGAGTTCCGAGACGCCCTACGTCGTGCCGACGGCCGACGGCTGGGAGGTGACTTCACTGGTCACCGTCGGCGACCTGGCGAAGAACTCGCCTTATGCGATGGTCGGGATCCCGGACGGCATGGGCGCCGTCGCGGGCAAGTTCGCCGAGAACGGCCGCTACGTGGCCGACAAGGCCTACATGACGGTGTTCCTGAACCACGAGCTGCGTCCGGGCTCGGGCGTACCGCGCGCTCACGGCACCGATGGGGCCTTCGTCTCGCAGTGGACGGTCCACCTGAACAGCCTGCAGGTGAAGTGGGGCGAGGACCTGATCCGCCGGGTCCTGACCTGGGACGGCAGCGCGTTCGCCGACACGACCGGCCTCGCGCAGTTCAACCGCTTCTGCTCGGGCGACCTGCCGCCGCTGACCGGCTTCTACGACCCGGCCTCCGGCAAGGGTTTCGACGGCCTGATCTACATGAACGGCGAGGAAGCAGGCGCCGAGGGACGCGCGTTCGGCCACGTGGTCAGCGGCGACGAGAAGGGCACCAGCTACGAGCTTCCTTACCTCGGCAAGTTCTCCTGGGAGAACTCGGTGGCCCACCCGAACGCCGGCGGGAAGACGCTGGTGGTCGGTCTCGATGACTCCTCGCCCGGACAGGTCTACCTGTACGTCGGCGACAAGGAATCCTCGGGCAACCCGGTCGAGCGTGCCGGGCTGCAGAACGGCTACCTGTACGGCATCAAGGTCACGGACGGCGGCAGCAACTACGGCAACGGTCCGGCGCCGAGCGAGAACGCGGGCGCGATCGAAGGCAGCTTCGAGCTGCATCCGTTCACCCGCGCCGAGGCGGCCGGGACCGGCGCCGCGTTGCAGGCGCTGTCGGTGGCGGCAGGCGTGACCGAATTCGCGCGACCCGAGGACGGACACTGGGACACGCGGAACCCGAACGTCTTCTACTGGGCGACGACCGGACGCAGCGGCCAGACGGCGCGCCTGTACAGGTTCACGTTCGACTCGATCGAGAATCCGACCGGCGGCACGATCGACCTCGTCGTGGACTCGGCATCCCTGACCGGGTTGGACGGCGAGACCGCGCGATCCTTCGACAACCTGACCGTGGACGGCGACGGCAACGTGATCGTCCAGGAGGATCCGGGCGGCAGTGCCTACATCGCAAAGACCTGGAAGATCGATCCGGTGTCGAAAACGGCCGTGCAGATACTCGAGTCGGATCGCGCTCGGTTCCTGCCCGGCGCCCCGGGCTTCCTGACCCAGGACGAGGAGAACTCAGGCGTCATCGAGGTCACGGACATCGTCCGGAGCGCGAACTGGTACGAACCGGGACGCCGATACTACCTGGGCAACATGCAGGCGCATTACTCGATCCCCGGCGAGTTGGTGCAGGGTGGCCAGGTTTACCTGATGGCCTCGCCGAGCATCTCGGCCGCACCGGTCAGGGGCAGCAGGAAAGAGAAGTGATGCAGGGACCGGCCGGCCAGGCCTGACTGCGACAGGGACGTCGAACACGCCGAAGGGCGGCCTTGCGGTCGCCCTTCGTTCATTCAAGCACCGGAGCGCACTTCAGAGCGAATGCCGCCGCGGCTGCACGCCTTCGATCTCGCCCAGCGTCACGCCGCTGCCGACGTGCAGGTCCACCTCGCGCTCGAAACGGAGCGTACCGTGCACGACGGCTCCCGACTCGATCGTCACCCGCGGCCTGTCTGATTCCCTGTTCCGCGACCAGCCCTTGCTCTTGCGGACGTGAATCCCGCCCTCGACCCGTGAGCCCGAGCCGACGAGCACGTCGCCGTTGACCGTCTCGAGGCCGCCATCGACGCGGGCCCCGTAGAGCTTCAGCGCGCCGTTGACGTTACCGAGCCGGCCGCCGACCCGTGCACGCTCGCCGAGGCGGATCGCACCGTTCACCGTCTCGACGCCGTCCCGGACCTCCGCGCCCTCGTCCAGCGTGATCGCGCCGTTCACTGTTCCAGCGGACCCGACGACGGCCTTCGCGTCGACGCGCAGGGAACCGTTGACGGTCTTGACCTCGCGGGCGCTGGACCCGGCCCCGATCGTGATGGACCCGTTGACGCTCGAAACGTCGCCGACGGCGCGCCCGGGCTCCACGTGGATGCTGCCGTTTACCCGGCTCAGGTTCTCCGCAGCACCCAGCGCCACGGCGGAAAACGCGAAAAGCAGCGTTGCAACGTACCGCAGCATGGTCCGACTCCCTGTTCGCATCCTGACTGCTCGATGTTCGTTGGATGCGCGGGCCCCGGCAAAGGTTGCAGCCCCTAGACGAGCGGCGTGCCCTCCCGGGCGGTCAGCGCGCCGAAGAGTTCACAGAGTCGCTGCGTCACCGCACCGGGCGCGCCGTCCCCGATCTGGCGGCCGTCCACGCGGGTCACCGAGGCGAGCTCTCCCATCGTGCCCGAGCAGAAAGCCTCGTCCGCACGATAGACCTCGGCGAGGCTCAGGTCGCATTCCTCGCAGGGAATTGCATTTTCCCGGCAGAGTTCCAGCACGGCCTCGCGGGTAATTCCCTCCGGACAGGCCGCGACATGCGGCGTCCGCAGCCGTCCGCGCTCGACGACGAAGAAGTGCGTGGCGTTCGTCTCCGCCACGAAGCCGCGCAGGTCGAGCATCAGCGCGTCGTCGGCGCCGGCGACGTTCGCCTCGATCTTGGCCAGTATCGACTGGATCAGGTTGTTGTGGTGGATCTTGGGGTCCAGGCAGTCCGGCGGGAAGCGGCGCACGCTGCTGGTTACGAGGCTGAGCCCCTGCCTCGAGTACACCGGCGGCTTGTGCTCGGCGAGCACGATCAGCGTCGGACCCTCGCGATTGAGCCGCGGGTCCATCCCCGAGGTGTACTTCACGCCGCGCGTCAGCGTGAGCCGGATGTGCACGCCGTCCCGCATCCCGTTGGCTGCCAGCGTGCGGCGGATCTGCTCCGTGATCGCCTCGCGGCCGGGAACGCGCTCGAAGGCCAGTGCCTTCGCGGAGCTGGCCAGGCGATCGAGGTGGCGGTCGAGGCGGAAGATGCGCCCGTCGTAGAGGCGCAGCCCTTCCCAGACGGCGTCCCCGCCCTGCACGACGGAATCGAACGGACTCACGCCCGCCTCGTCGCGTGGCAGCAGCCGCCCGTTGATGTTGACGATCAGGCCGCGATTGCGTTCGTCGAAGGTCTGCAGCACCGGGAACTCCTCAGGCGCGCAGCCGGTGCGCGCGCAGCTTTTCGTACAGCGGCCGGCATTCCTCTTCGAGCCGGGCGAGCGGCCCCTCGAGCGGCCGGTCAGGCTCGGCGTCGCGGGCCGTGAATCCGGTGGACCGCTCGACCTTCTCGTACCAGTGCTTCGCCCACACGCCGTCGGTCTCCCGCCGACCGGGCGGCCAGCGGAGCATTCGCGGCGTAAACGGCACCCCGAGCGCGGCGCACAGTGCCCGCAGCATCTGCTCCGGCGCGGCCAGCACGTCGGCCGCGTCGATCACCGGCGGCACACGGCCCGTGCTCTGCAGCACCTGGTCGAAGATCTCCACCTGCTGCGGCAGCCCGGTCGCGGGCAGGTCGAAGTCGCCGAGCTTCTGCTCGAGCGAGGCCAGCATGTGGCGCGGGTCGCGGATCAGGAACGCGTGGGTCATGCGGTCGAGCCAGTCGCGCTGCATCCCGGGCAACAGGTGATGCGACATCTGCTTCTGGTAAAGGATGCGCACGGCTTCCGGCACCGGGGCCAGCAGCGACTCGACCACGCGGCGCCAGTCCGCGTCGTGTGCCGCGATGATCTCCTCCCGGCCGGGATGCGGGAACCCCGTCACCTGCAGGTAGTGCGCGTAGAAGGGCTCGTCCACCACGCGGGTGTCCGGCCGGTTTCCGAACGAGCGCATCAACGCGGTCGAGATGTTGCGCGGTCCCGACCACATCGCGAGACGCAGCACGCCCTCGCCCCGGGCGTCGCCGGTGCCGGGCGCTGCGCTCACTCCAGCGGGTTCCGGAAGCGGAACACGAACTGGTCGGTCCGGCCGCGAATCGCAGGATCGAAGACCTGCAGCGAGTGATCGTCCTGCGGGTGCTCGAGCATCCCGCTCGCGGCATCGAACTCGAAGCCGGCGGCGGCGAAGTCGCGCCGCACGACGGCCGGATCGATGCGGTGGAGCCGGCCGACGCTGTCGGTCGGGTCGAGGCCCGCTGCCGCGACATGGTCCTGCACGACGACCACGGCACCCGGCCGCAGCGCCGAGCGGAGTTCGGCGAGCAGCACGGCCGGGTCCGTCGCGGGCCATGACCCGTCCTCGGGACGCCAGTACAGGTCGTGGTAGGACATCACGAACAGCGCCGCGTCCAGGCTGTCCGGAGCGAGGCCCAGCGCGTCGATCGGAGCCGTCAGCTGGCGCACGTTCGACAGCCTGTCGCCCGCGTAGCGCGCCTCGATGCGCTCGCTGGCGAATTTCGCGTAGGGCGGGTTGTTGTAGGCGATCACCTGGCCCTTCACACCGACCACCCGCGCCAGCAGCTCCGTGTAGTAGCCGCCGGCCGCGAACACGTCCAGCACCCTCATGCCCGGTTCCACGCCGAGGAATGCGAGCAGCTCTGCCGGTCTGCGCCGGCCATCCTCGTCGCGGTCCGCGGCCGGACGATCGCGGCTCGCAATCGCGGCGTCGATCGCGGCGGTGGCGGCAGCGCGCTCGGCGGCAGCGGCAGGAGCCACGGCCAGCGCAAGGCAGAGTGCCGCAAGAGCGGTGCAGTTCATCCGCGCGATCATGTGGTCACCCCCGTCGAGTGAGTCCTGCGTTTGCGGCGCGATCCGGTCTGCTCCAGCAGCCGGTCCAGCACCCGCTGGAAGCCCCGCGCCTCCGCCAGCAGCCAGCGCCGGAACGCGGCGATCGTGGGTTCGCCCCGGCGCGCCTCCGGTATCAGCAGATAGTAGTCGAGGTCGAGCTCGATCACCTGGCGGAACGGCATCTGCAGCACACCGGCGGCGATCTCCTCAGCGGCATACGCCAGGCGGCCGAGCGCGACGCCCTGCCCTGCGGCAGCGGCCTGCAGCACGAGGTGCCCGTCGTCGAAGTGCACCCCGTGGCTGGTGTCGAACGTCGCCTCGCCCGCCGCACGGCACCACTCGTCCCAGCTCGGGGGACGGCCGGCTCGGCGCATCGAGTCGTCCTGGATCAGTGGCACGTGGGCGAGGTCTCCCGGCCTGCGCAGCGCATGCTCCCGCAGCAATGACGGCACCGCCACCGGCGTGACGTACTCGCCGAACAGGCGGTCCGCCGCGACGCGGTCCAGCGCACCCCGTCCGAAACGGATCGCCGCGTCGACGTCCTCGCTGTCGAAATCGACGACCGAGCGCCCGGTCCTGACGCGCAGTTCGATCCCGGGGAATTTCCTGGCGAAGCGCCCGAGCCTCGGCACCAGCCAGCGCGTCGCGAAGGCAGGGGTCGTGTTGAGGATCAGGACGCCCTCGCGTTCGCGGGCCCTGAGCGCGCTCACCCCCCGTCCGAGACGCTCGAAGGCCTCGCGGAAGTGGCCGGCTGCGATCTCGCCCTGCTCGGTCAGCTCGATCTGCCGTCCCTTGCGCCGGAACAGGCGTACGCCCAGGTGCTTCTCCAGACCGCGGATCTGGTGGCTGATCGCCGCCGGCGTGACGTGAAGCTCCGTTGCGGCCTTGGTGAAACTGCGCAGACGGGCTGCCGCCTCGAAGGCGCGCAGCGAAGTGAGCGGCGGCAGTGCGCGAGCCATCTGTGAATTCCTCTCAGCGCTGCCGTCGGCAATATTCTTCCAGTGCCACAGCAGGGATTCTATAATTGTTCGGATATTTTGACCGGCCCGAAGCCCTGTGAAGCCCGCCGCAAGCTGCGGCCGCACTGCGGGCCATCCGAATCCATGCCTGACGAACGAACGTCGGCGACACCCAAGGGGAGAACGACACTGCAGCCGGACTTGCAGCGAGCGCCTTTTTGCCTGTTTCTCGACGTGGACGGAACGTTGCTCGAGTTCGCGCCGGTGCCCGACGCGGTCGAGGTGGACGATGCGCTGCGAGCACTGCTGCACGATGCCTCGCGGGCCGTGGGCGGCGCGCTCGCGCTCGTGAGCGGCCGCTCGCTCAAGCAGCTCGATCAGATCTTCGCGCCGGACCGCTGGCCGGCGGCCGGCCTGCACGGCCTCGAGCGGCGCGACGCGGCCGGCGCGTTGCATCGGCAGCAAGGCCCCGGCGGGGGCCTCGAGCGCGCGCGTCCGGTGCTGGCCGCGCTGGTTGCCGAGCATCCGGAGCTGATCCTCGAGGACAAGGGCGGCGCGCTCGCGCTGCACTATCGCCGCGCGCCGGAACTCGAGGCCAAGGTCACGACCGCGGTGGAGCGCCTGCGCGGGGAGCTGGGCAGCGCCTATCACGTGCAGCCCGGGTCACGGGTGCTCGAGCTGAAACCGGCCGGCGTGTCGAAGGCCGACGCGATCCACGCATTCATGGCGGAGGAGCCGTTCCTCGGCCGTCAGCCAGTCTTCGCCGGCGACGACCTGACCGACCTGGATGGCTTCGCGGCCGTCGAGCGACACGGTGGCCTGTCGGTGTCGGTCGGTGAGCGCGTCCGGGCCCAGCTCAGTCTTCCGGATCCCGCAGCGCTCCGGGTCTTCCTGGCCGGCCTTCTCAAGTCCACGGGAGAGTCATCTTGAGCAGACTCGTAGCCGTTTCCAACCGCATATCGGTACCGAAACGCGGCGCGCCGCCGGGCGGGCTGGCCGTGGGCGTGCTCGCGGCGATGAAGGCCCGCGGCGGGCTGTGGTTCGGCTGGAGCGGCGAGTTGCGCGAGGGCCCCGTCGCAGCGCCGCAGGTCACGACCCGCGGCCACGTCAAGTACGCCACGATCGACCTGTGCAGCGAGGACCACGACCTCTACTACCTCGGCTTCTGCAACAGCGCGATCTGGCCGCTGTTCCACTACTTCCTGGACGCGGCCCGCTACCGCGACGAGGAACACGAGGCCTACCTGCGGGTCAACCGACAGTTTGCGGAACGCCTCGCGCCGCTGCTCGATCGCGACGACCGCATCTGGGTACACGACTACCACCTGATTCCGCTAGCGCAGGAGTTGCGCGAACGCGGCATCCGCCAGCCGATCGGCTTCTTCCTGCACATCCCGTTCCCGCACATCGAGGCGTTGCGCGCGCTGCCGAGCCACGCCGAGCTGATGCACCAGTTCATGAGCTACGACCTGCTGGGCTTCCAGACCCGCCGCGACCTGGACTCCTTCTGCTCGGCCGTGGTGGAGATCTTCGGCGCAGAGTCGCTCGCACCGGACGGCAGCATCCGGGCCTGCGGGCGGCAGCTGCGGCTCGGCGTGTTTCCGATCGGGGTGGACGTCGACGGCATCCAGGCCGAGACGGTGCAGGGACTCGAAAAGCAGTCGGTGCAACGGATGCGGCGCGTGGCCGGGATGTTCGGTCGTCGCGGCATCATCGGCGTGGACCGGCTCGACTACAGCAAGGGCCTGCTCGAGCGATTCGAGGCGTACGAGCGCTTCCTCGAGCACTACCCCGAGAACCTCGACAAGGTCAGCTACGTGCAGATCGCGCCGCTGAGCCGCACCGAGGTGCCGGCCTACGCCGAGATCCGCAACTCGCTGGAGCAGGTGGCCGGGCGCATCAACGGCCGCTTCGCCGACGTGGACTGGACCCCGATCCGTTACCTGAACCGGAACTTCCCGCACGACGTGCTGATGGGTTTCATGCGGCAGTCGCGGGTGGCGCTGGTGACGCCGGTCCGCGACGGCATGAACCTGGTCGCCAAGGAGTACGTCGCGGCGCAGGACCCGGCCGATCCCGGCGTGCTGGTCCTCTCCACGCTCGCCGGGGCCGCGGACGAGCTGACCAGCGCGTTGCTGGTCAACCCGAACGACATCCAGGGCGTGGCTCGCGCGATCGAGGACGCGCTGCAGATGCCGCTAGCTGAACGACGCGAGCGCCACCAGCAGATGCTGGTGACGCTGCGTCGCAACGACATCCATGCCTGGCATGGGCGCTTCCTCGAGGAGCTCGCGCACTACCAGCCGTAACGCGGGAATCCGGTGCTGGTGCCGACGCTGACCGACCCCCAGGAGGTCGGGATGGACGCGCTCATGCCGACACCGACGTTGCAGCCGGCGATCGCCAGCATGGCCGTCAGCACTGCGCCGAGCGCGATTCTCCGGGCGTACGTTGAAGACTTCATGCGTCGGCTCCTCAACCTGATTTCTTCTGCAGCGCGATCACCGCTCCGGTCGGATCGGCGATCACGGCCAGCGTCCCGTCGCGAAGCGCCGGATTCGGCGCGATGATCACCCGTCCCCCGAGCGACGGCACCTTGGCTGCCAGCGCAGCCGGGTCGGCCACGCGGACGTAGGCGAGCCAGTTGGGCGTCACGCCCGCGACCGGATTCTGGAACACACCGGCCTGCACCGTTCCGGACCTGAGCAGGTAGTAAGGCACCGCCGCCGCGGCGTGCGCCTCGACCTCGTAGCCCGCGAGACCCTTGTAGAAGGCCAGCGCGGCCGGGACGTCGTTGGCGAGGTATTCCATCCAGAAGAACTCGCCGTTCCCCTCGCCGCCGGCCATGCCGTCGAGTCGCTCGCCAACCTCCGCGAGACCCACGGGCGCGCCCTGCGCATCCCAGACCAGCGCGGCACGTCCGACGCCACTGACCTCGGCCGGACCGACGATGCGCCTGCCGCCTGCAGCCTCGACCGTGGCCAGCGCCGTCTCGAGATCTGCGACCGACAGGTACGAGAGCCACTGCGAGCCGCCGCGATCGTTTCCGGAAGGCATCTGGACGATTCCGCCGACGTAGCGTCCGCCCTGCTTCGCGACCAGGTAGGGTCGGCCAAAAGCGCTGGTTTCCTCGAACGTCCAGCCGAGCAGTTCGCCGTAGAATTTCCTCGCCGCAGCGGGATCACTGGTCACGAGGTCACGCCAGACGAACTCGCCGCTCGCCGCTCGCGCCGCTGCGTCTGCGCCGGCCTTGCCGCCGCCAGTCGTTCCGCAGGCTGCCACGAGCCCCGCCGCCGCGAGCGCGGCCGCGAGATACGCCGCCCAACGGGCCCGGTTCGAGGGAACACGCATCGTCAATCTCCCTAATTGTCCGCGATCAAGCGCGATCGGTCGGCATGCTACCCGCCCGCGTGCGGGGAAAGCACGCGGAAAATCATCCTGCCCGCGACGATCAGCAGGAAGAGTCCAAAGCCCGCCGAGAGCGCACGGCGGTCGAGGCTGTGGGCGAGCTTGACGCCGAGCGGCGCCGCGAGCCAGCTGAGCGGCGCAACGATTGCGAACCCAGGCAGGCTCACGTAGCCGACCGTGAGAGCCGGAACGAGGCCGGCCGGAGCCTGCGCGAGCAGGTAGCCGACGGTGCCGGGGATCGCGATCAGCAGCCCGAGCAGCGCAGCGGTGCCGACGGCCCGGTGCACCGGCAGGCCGCAGAGAGTGAGCGTGGGCACGCTCAAGGTCCCGCCGCCGATGCCCATCATCGCGGAGACGCCACCGATCGCGGCCGGCAGCGCGGCTCCGGCCAGGCCGCCGGGGATGGACTGGCGCAGCGTGCGGCCTTCGAGCGGAAGCAGCATCCGCACCGCGGCCAGCAGCGCGATGCCCGCGAAGAGGAGCGCGAGCGTATGCCCCTGGACCCGTGACGCCAGCAACGCTCCGGCCAGCGCACCGAGCGCGATCGGGGCGGACCAGCGCCGGATGACGTCGAAATCCACTGCTCCCCTGCGTGCGTGACCACGCGCGGACGCGGCAGCGGTCGGAATGATCGTGGCCATCGAGGTTGCGACCGCGATGTGCAGCGCGACCGAAGGCGACACGCCGACGGACGTCAGCGCGAAATCCAGCGCGGGCACGATCACGATGCCGCCGCCCACGCCGAGCAGGCCGGCCAGTATGCCGGCGACGACGCCCGCCCCGGCCAGCGCGGCGAGCAGGGGCAGCCATTCGAGCAGCGTCAGATTCACGATCCGGCGATTCTACCCCCGGCAAGCCCTAGTCCCTGGCCGGGTGGCCAGCCGTTATAGTGAGCCTCAATCGAACAACAGCCGGGCGGCCGGGGGATTCCATGACCGGAACCAGTGGTGGCGAGGTGCTGGCGCGCATGCTCCAGGCCGAGGGCGTCGAGAAGGTCTTCGGGATCATCGACGGGACGTATTTCGGCTTCTATTCCAGCCTGCACCGACTGGGCATCGAGATCGTCACGCCGCGGCACGAGACCTGCGCCGCCCACATGGCTGGCGCCTACGCGCGGCTGACCGGCAGGCTCGGCGTCTGCATGGCCAGCAACGGTCCGGGCGTTGCGAACATCCTGCCGGGCCTGGTCGTCGAGCAGGCCGAAGGCAATCGCGTCCTCGCGATCACCAGCTGCCGCCGGCCGCAGATCGTTTATCCGGATCGGGGCGGCGCGTACCAGGCCTTCGACCAGGTCGGCGCCATCTCCCGCATCTCAAAGTGGAGCCATGCTGTCGTGTCGTTCGACCGGGTGGCCGAGCTCGGGCGCACGGCACTGCGCAACTGCTTCGAGGGTCGTCCCGGGGTCGTGCACCTCGACGTGCCGGAAACGATCATGAACGGCAAGGTCAAGGCGGACGTGCCGATCTGGTCACCACAGCAGTACCGTGTCACGACGCCGATCGTCCCGTCGCCCGAGCAGGTCGAGCAGGCCGCCGACCTGCTGGCCCGGGCCGAGCTGCCGATCCTGCACGCGGGCAGTGGCGTGATCCATGCCGGCGCCTACGCGGAACTGCGGCGCGTGGCCGAACTGCTGCACGCCCCGGTCACGACCAGCTGGGCCGCGCGCGGCGTGCTGCCGGAAACATCCGAGCTCGCGATACCGATGCCCTACGTGAAGATCAACAACGAGGTCCGCAACGACGCGGACGTCGTGCTGGTCGTCGGCTCCCGGCTGGGCGAGACGGACTGGTGGGGAAAGCCGCCGAACTGGCGCAAGCCTGCGGAGCAGGCGATGATCCAGGTGGACATCGACGGCCACACGCTCGGCGCGAACAAGCCGGCGTCAGTCGCGGTGCTGGCCGACGCACGCCTGTTCCTGCACGCGCTGGCCGAGCGCCTGGAATCGCGGCAGGCGCAGATGAACCTCGACGTCCGGCGTCGCGCACTCGCGAAATACCGTGAGCTGATCGCAAAGGAGCGCGCCAGGCTCGACGAGAAGCTCGAGGACATGTCCGTGCCGATGAACCCGGCGCACGTGGCGCATGTCTGCCAGCAGGTTTTCCCGGAGGGCTCGACACTGGTCGCCGACGGTGGCAACACGGCCGTGTGGAGCATGTTCTTCCACTCGGCGCACGTGCCGAACACGGTGGTCTCGACGTTCAAGTTCGGCATGCTCGGCGCGGGTCTCGCCCAGGCGAACGGGGCCGCGATCGCGCGGCCCGACCATCCCGTCTGCTGCATCATCGGCGACGGCGCGATGGGCTTCCACCCGCAGGAAGTCGAGACGGCCGTGCGCCACGGCCTGAAGGTCGTGTTCCTGGTGCTCTGCGACCGCCAGTGGGGCATGGTGAAGATGAACCAGCAGTTCGCGCTGAAGCCGATCAAGACGATGATCAGGAAATCGCTCGGCCCGGACGAGACGATCAAGGCGGACCTCGGCGAAATCGAGTTCGACAAGCTCGGGCAGGCGATGGGCGCGCACGGCGAGCGCGTCGCGGACCCGCGCGAGCTGCGGCCGGCCGTCGAGCGCGCGCTCGGCTGCAGCGGACCCGCGGTCATCCATGTGGACGTGGACCCGGTCAAGCACATGTGGGCGCCGGGCCTGATGTACTTCAAGGACATGCACCAGGAACCGGGCGGCAAATGAGCGGGATCGACGCGGTCCGGCTGAATTTCAGCCCGGAATCGCTGGTCGGCCTGAACCTGGTGCTCGCGCTGGTGATGTTCGGCGTGGCGCTCGACATGAAAATCGCGGATTTCAGGGGCATCGCCTCGGCTCCTCGCGCCGTGCTGATCGGGCTGCTCGCCCAGTTCCTGCTGATGCCGATGACGGCCTGGCTGCTGACACTGGCGCTGAAGCCCCAGGCCAGCATCGCGCTCGGAATGCTGCTGGTCGCCGCCTGCCCCGGCGGAAACATCTCGAACTTCCTGACGAACTTCGCGCGGGGCACGACCGCGCTGTCGGTCACGGTCACGGCCTTCTCGACGATGGGGGCGATGTTCTTCACGCCGTTCAACCTGTCGCTGTGGGGCGGACTCAACCCGGCGACGCGGCCGATCCTCACCGAGGTCGCGATCAGCCCGCTCGAGGTGCTGGGCACGATCATGATCCTGCTGGCGATCCCGGCGGTCCTCGGCATGTACGCGGCTTACCGCTTTCCGGCCGCGACCGCCCGCGCACGCAAGCCGTTCCGCATCTTCTCGATCATCGTGTTCGCCGGCTTCGTCGTCGGCGCGCTGGCGGCGAACTGGCAGCATTTCGTGGTTCACGTGCACCAGGTCGCAATGGTCGTGTTCGTGCTGAACGCGCTGGGCCTCGCGGTCGGTTACCTCGCTGCGCGCACCGCGAAGCTGCCGGAAGCCGACCGCAGGGCAGTCTCGATCGAAGTCGGCATCCAGAATGCCGCGCTCGGCCTGATCCTGGTGTTCAACTTCTTCGATGGGCTCGGCGGCATGGCCATCGTCGCGGCCTGGTGGGGCATATGGCACGTCATCGCGGGACTGACGCTGGCGACCTGGTGGCGCCGTCATCCGCCGGCGCTCGCGGCGCTGGAGTCGCGATGAACCGGGTGCTGGTCACTGGCGGCGCGGGATACCTCGGCGGCCGGCTGCTGGAGATCCTCGCGGCCGGGGACGCGGGGCGGCGACCCGACTGCCTCGTCGCGACGGACGTGCGGGAAGTGCCGCAGCCGCAGCGGGCCGCCGGAGTCAACTACGTCATCCACGACGTCCGCTCGGCCGGCCTCGATGAGCTGCTGCGACAGTACTCGATAGACACGGTCGTGCATCTGGCCGCGATCGTCACGCCCGGTGCGAAATCCAATCGGCAGCTCGAGTATTCGGTCGACGTGGTCGGAACCCGCAGGGTGCTCGAGGCCTGCGTGGCCAGCGGCGTGAAACGCTTCATCGTCACCTCGAGCGGGGCGGCCTACGGCTACCACGCCGACAATCCCGAGTGGCTGACCGAGGACGACCCGATCCGCGGCAACGAGGAGTTCGCGTATTCGCACCACAAGCGCCTGGTCGAGGAGATGCTCGCCGAATACCGCAACGAGCATCCCGGGCTCGAGCAGGTCGTCTTCCGCGTCGGCACGATCCTCGGCGAGACGACCCGGAACCAGATCACCGCGTTGTTCGAGAAGCCGCGCCTGATCGCGATCAAGGGCTCCGCGAGCCCGTTCGTGTTCATCTGGGACCGCGACGTCGTCGGCGCGATCGAGCACGCGATCCACGGCGGACCGCCCGGCATCTACAACGTGGCCGGCGACGGCGCGCTCAGCATCCAGCAGATCGCGGCCCGCCTCGGCAAGCGCTGCGTCACGCTGCCCGCCGGCCTGCTGCAGGCCGCGCTCGCCGTGCTGCATCCGCTCGGACTCTCGCGCTACGGGCCTGAGCAGGTGAACTTCCTTCGCTACCGCCCGGTGCTGTCGAACCGTCGGCTGAAGGAGGAGTTCGGCTACACGCCGCGGCTCACTTCCAGCGAAGTGTTCGAACTCTTCTGCAGTGCGCGGGGTCTCGGGACGGGCCGGGAATGAGCCGGCGCTCGTTCGACGGCCGGACGGCCCTGGTCACCGGCGCGGCCGGAGGACTCGGCCGCGCCCTCGCCCGCCGGTTCGCCGCGGCCGGCGCACGAATCGTGGCCGTGGACCAGGATCCCGGCGGCGTCGACGAGCTTGCGCGGGAGCTCGCCGCAAACGGCCACCAGTGTCTCGCGCTGGGCTGCGACGTCACCGACGCGGCCGCCGTCGAAGCCGGCGTGAACGAGGCGCAGCGGCGCTTCGGCGGCATCGACGTGCTGATCAACAACGCCGGCATCAGCCATCGCAGCCCGCTCGAGAGGACCCGGCCCGAGGTGATCCGCCGGGTGATGGAGGTGAACTTCTTCGGCTCGGTGCACTTCACGCAGGCCGCGCTGCCGCAACTGCTCGAGCGCGGCGGGATGATCATCGTGATCTCGAGCGTCGCGGGATTCGCGCCGCTGATCGCCCGAACCGGCTACGCGGCGAGCAAGCACGCACTGCACGGCTTCTTCGAGAGCCTGCGCCCCGAGGTCGCACCGGCGGGCGTGGACGTGATGCTGGTCTGCCCGTCGTTCATCAGCACGGGCATCGACCGCAACGCGCTCGGTGCCGACGGGCGCCCAGTCACCCATGCGCAGGTGGTGATCGGGCCGCGGCTCTCGCCGGAGGACGTCGCGAACCGCATATACGTCGCAGCGGGTCGCCGCAGGCGCCTGCTTCGAATCGGTCGCACCGCAGACCTTGCCTGGTGGATCAGCCGCATCGCACCGGCCGCGTACGAGCAGGGCATGGCGCGTCGGCTGCGCGGCGAGATGGAGGCATCGTGAGCGAGCACACGGGCCCGACGATGCGGGCGATGGTGCTGCGACGGCCGGGCGGACCGCTCGAGCTCGAGGAACGCACGAGGCCCCGGCCCGGTCCGGGCCAGGTGCTGCTGCGCGTGCGAGCCTGTGCCGTCTGCCGCACGGACCTTCACGTCGTGGACGACGAGCTGCCGGCGGTGCCCCACCCGATCGTCCCGGGGCACGAGATCGTCGGGGAAGTGGTCGAGTGCGGGCCGGGGGTCGCGCTGACCGAAGGAACGCGGCTCGGCGTGCCCTGGCTCGGCTGGACCTGTGGACGCTGCGAGGACTGCCAGGGCGGGCGAGAGAACCTGTGCGAGTCGGCGCGCTTCACCGGTTACCAGCTCGACGGCGGCTACGCCGATTACGTGGTGGCGGACCAGCGTTACTGTTTCCCGCTGCCCGAGGGTCTCGACGATGCGCACGCGGCGCCGCTGCTCTGCGCCGGACTGATCGGCTACCGCTCGCTGCGGATGACCGGCGAGGCGCGGCGCATCGGCCTGTACGGCTTCGGCGCGGCGGCGCACATCGTCGCGCAGGTGGCCCGGCACCAGGGACGCGAGTGCCTCGCCTTCGTCCGCCGCGGGGACCACGCGGCCGGCGAGTTCGCCCGGGAGCTCGGCTGCAGCTGGGCCGGCGCGAGCGACGAGCGGCCACCGGCTCCGCTGGACGCCGCGATCATCTTCGCGCCTGCCGGTGAGCTCGTGCCCGCGGCGCTCGCCTCTGTCCGCAGGGGGGGAACCGTGGTCTGCGGCGGCATCCACATGAGCGACATCCCCTCGTTCCCGTATGCGCTGCTGTGGGGCGAGCGGGTCGTCCGCTCGGTGGCCAACCTGACGCGACGGGACGGCGAGGAGTTCCTGCCGCTCGCGATGCAGATCCCGGTCCGCACCAGCATCCAGCAGTTCCCGCTGACCGCGGCTCAAGCGGCGCTGCAGCAATTACGCGAGGGTCGCCTGACCGGGGCCGCGGTGCTGGTCCCCTGAACGCAGCGGGGGCTCGGACGCGCGCCGGAACCTGCGTACAATCCCCGCGAACATCCACGCGCCGAGCCGGGTAACCCGCGATGAAAATCCACGTCAAGCATCCCCTGAAGACGGACGTCGATTCGGCTTTCAAGCTCTGCACGGAGCAGAAGAGCCAGGAGACAGTCTATTCGAAGCTCAACTGCGAGAATCCCAGCATCAAGCGCGAGGGCCGCGCGCCGAACGTGAAGCTCAGGATCTCCCGCGTAGTTCCGGCCACGCCTCCGGCCGCGATCCGCAGGCTGGTGCCGGCCACCAACGAGGTCTCGCACAGCGAGGACTGGGGCCGCGACGGCGACGGCTACAGCTCCGAGATCCGCATCGAGATCAAGGGCGTGCCGGTGAAGATCGCCGGCACCAAGTCGCTGCAGCCGTCCAAGGCCGGTTGCACGGTCGAGTGGAACTTCGACGTCACGAGCAGCGTGCCGCTGGTGGGCTCCGTGATGGCCTCGTTCGCCGGCGCCCAGGTCGAGCAGAACCTCGAGGACGAATACAAGATCCTGAAGTCGCTGGCCTGAGCCGGTCGCGGATGCTGCGGCGCAGCTAGCCAATTGCGAAACGCGGCGGGCCGGCGACGGCGCTAGTATCGCCTGGTGACCCGGCTTTCCCCGATCGACGCAGCATTCTTCCTGCTCGAGACCGAGCAGCGGCCGATGAACATCGGCTCGCTGATCACGCTGGTCCCGCCGAAGTCCGCCCGGGGCAGGTTCGCGGACCGCCTGATGAAGGCGATGCTCGAGTGTCCGGTCGGACCCCCGTTCAACCGCGTGCTGCAGCCCGGGCTGCTCCCCGCGTTGCGGGAATCGACCTCGATCGACGCGCGAAGGCAGCTGCACCGCCGCCGCCTGCACGCGCCCGGCACGCTGGCAACGCTGTTCGAGGAAATCTGCGAGATCCACGTCCGGCGACTCCCGCGCGACGGTCCGCTCTGGGAGGCCTACGTCTTCGAGGGACTCGAGAACGGGCGCGTCGCGCTGTACTTCAAGACTCACCACGGCCTGATCGACGGCATCGGCTTCATTCGCGTCGTAACCGACACGGTGACTGAGTCGCCGGACCCGGGGGACCCGCGGGCGATCTGGGAGGGCCTGCGTACTGCGTCGGCGATCGCCGGCCAGGACCAGCGGCCGGCCGCCGCCGACGCGGTTGGCGGCACGGCGCTGGACGTCGGCGAAGCAGCCGGGGACCTGCTGCGACTCGCGCTGCGCCAGGGTCTCCGGACACTCGGTGCCGGCGCAGGCCTGGCCTTGCCGTTCGTCGGCACGCCTGACGTGCTGAAGGCTCCGCCGAGCCCCAACCGCGTCATGGGCCACTGCAGGCTGCCGCTCGAACGTGCCCGCAGCGTCGCGCGCGCGCGCGGCGGCACGGTCAACGACGTCGTGCTGACCGTGCTCGACCTGGCGCTGAGCCGGTACCTGGAGGAAATCGGCACGCCGCCGCAGCGACCGCTGGTCGCGGACATGCCGGTGGCCCTCGACGATGATGGAGGAGCCGGCAACCGGATCACGATTCTGCAGGTGCCGCTCGGGCGACCGGCAGGGTCGCCGGTCGAGCGCTTCCAGGACGTCATTCGCGAGACGAAGGAACTGAAGGGCGAGGTCCGCAGCCTGTCGGGCAGCGCGCTGATGCTGTACTCGATCCTGGTGCACTCGGCAGCCAGCAGCATCGAGTCGCTCGGGCTCGGCGCGCTGCCGATGCTGGCCAATACGGTCATCTCGAACCCCGCGGGGATCGAGCAGCGCGTCTATTTCAACGGCGCCGAAGTGGAACTCGCGCTGCCTGTGTCCGTGGTCGCGCATCACCAGGTACTGAACATCACGGCCACGACCTACGTGGACGGGCTGCACATCACCTTCATCGCGCTCGCGGAGGCGGTCCCGGACGTCCAGAAAGTCGCCGACTACACGGTCGAGGCCTTCGCCGAACTGGACTCGAGCCTGCGAGTCCCGAAACGACGCAAGACCGCGGGCGGCCCCAGGAGCAGGAAGCGGGCCACACCGAAAACCGGCAAGCGGGCCGGTTCGCGCGGAGCCGGGCGCGGCCCGACCGGCGTATCCTGAGTCCGCCAAGAACGATCAGAACAAGGGGGGGTGAATCATGCCCGGAGCAGGCCGGATCGCTCACGAACTCGGCATCGCGCTGCGCCTCGGCGGCCGCGCGCTGAAACGCCGCCTCGCTGCCGGTGGGTCCGCGCCGCAGAGCCCGCCGAGCCAGCACGAGCAACTGCTGCGCTGGCTCGACGGACTGCCGTCGGGGCGATCCGCCGCGAGGACCTTCGTCCGGCTCCCGGCCAACCAGCCTCCGTGGCACGACACCGGCGTGGACCTCGAGCCTGGCGACACCGTCACGGTATTCGCGCAGGGCCGCGTGTACCTGTCCCGGGCGCTCGACATCTGGATCGGCCCGTCGTTCCAGCTCTGGGCACGCATCGGCGAGGAGGGTCCGGTGTTTCGTGGCACGCGGGCGACGAACACGTTCACGGCGGGACACTCCGGGCGGCTCTGGCTCGCGAGTTATTTCCCGGGTGAGTGGGCGGATCAGACCGGCCGGCTAGGGACCGACCCGGCCGAGTACTCCAAGGTCTCGGGGGAACTCACCGCACTCGTCATCCGCTGGGCACGGGGGACCGACGTGGCCGGCGTGTTCCGTGATGCGATCGCCGCAGCGGAGACACCCGAGCTCGTGCGCGACGAGGCCGAGAGGCAGCAGTCCCCGACCGAGGCGCCGCCCGGCTGGAGCTACCTGTGGTACCTGGGTCCGGGAGAAATATATCGCCCCGTCACGACGCCCGATTCGAGGCCGGGCATCCGCTGCCATACCCATGGCGACGTCGGCATCCTGCGGCGCGAAGCGGAGGTCGCGCTCGAGCCCGGACTCGAGCTCCACTGGCGCTGGAAGGTGGACGAACTGCCGATCGACCTCGCCGAGGATACGCTGCCCTCCCACGACTACCTGTCGATCGCGGTCGAGTTTGACGACGGCCAGGACATCACCTACTACTGGAGCGCCAGTCTGCCGGCCGGCACGGTCTACCGATGCCCGCTGCCGACCTGGAAGGACAAGGAGACGCACGTGGTGGTCCGCTCCGGCGCGTCGCAGCTGGGGCAGTGGCTCGAGGAATCGCGCGACCTGCATGCCGATTACCGCAGCATCATCGGTGGACCGGCGAGCAGAGTCGTCAGAATCTGGCTGATCGCGAACAGCCTGTTCCAGCGCGGCCGGGGACGCTGCGAGTACGCTGCGATTCGCCTGCAAGGCGGGGACGGGACCGTCGAAGTGCTCTAGGCGGGCCGCGCCGGCCCTGCACCATGCAGCTGGTGCATCGCAGCAATGACGACGGGCCGGTTGGCATGAATCCCTGCTGCAAGTAATCTCGAAGATTCACTGCGGACCGCGCCCGCGCGGGCCCGGGGCACACGAACAAGGGGGACGACGATGCACGGCCTGATGATGGAAAAGCCGCTCCTGATCACGGACATCATGCGGTTCGCGGAGCGCAACTACCCGGACGTCGAAATCGTCTCGGTCACGCTGGACAATCCGCGACATCGCTGCACCTGGAAGGACGTGTTCCGGCGGGCGCGGCAGCTGGCCAACGCGCTCGCCGCGGCGGGGGTCAAGCCGGGTGACCGGATCGGCTCGATCGCCTGGAACGACTACCGGCATCTCGAGCTGTACTACGCGGTCTCCTGCATGGGCGCGATCATGCACACGATCAACCCGCGGCTGTTCCCGGAGCAGCTCGAGTACATCATCAACCACGCCGAGGACAAGCTGCTGTTCGTGGACCCGACGCTGCTGCCGGTCCTCGCTCCGCTGCAGGGCAAGACGCCGTCGGTCGAGAAGGTCGTGCTGCTCGGCTCCGATGCCACGATCCCTGAAGTGGTCAAGGGCAAGCTCGAGTCCTATGAGACGTTCATCGCGGGATACCCGGACGAGTACGACTGGCCGGAACTCGACGAGCGGCAGGCGAGCTCGCTCTGCTACACGTCCGGGACGACCGGCAACCCCAAGGGCGTGCTCTACAGTCACCGCTCCAACGTGCTGCATGCATACGCCGGCTGCCTGCCGGATGCCATCGGCGTCAGCGGCCGGGACACGATCCTCGCGGTCGTGCCGATGTTCCACGCCAACGCCTGGGGCCTGCCCTACAACGCGGCGATGGTGGGCTCGAAGGTCGTGTTCCCGGGACCCAAGATGGGCGACCCGGAGACGATCGTCGCGCTGATGAACGAAGAGGGCGTGACGATGGCGGCGGGCGTGCCGACGGTCTGGACGCTGCTGCTCAACTACCTCGCGCAGACCGGCAAGAAGGTCCCGACCCTCAGCAAGACGCTGGTCGGCGGCTCGGCCGTGCCGCTCAGCATGATCCAGACGTTCGCCGAGAAGCACGACGTCCAGGTGCTGCAGGGCTGGGGCATGACCGAGATGAGCCCGCTCGGCACCGTCTGCTCGCTGCGCCCGGAGATGGAATCGCTGCCGGCCGAGGAGCGCTTCCGCATCCACACCAAGCAGGGGCACGGCGTGTTCGGCGTCGAGATGAAGATCGTCGACGAGGACGGCAACGAGCTGCCCTGGGACGGCAAGTCATCGGGAGAACTCAAGGTCCGCGGCAACTGGGTCTGCAGCGGCTATTACGGCCTGAAGGAATCCTCGGCACACGACGCCGACGGCTGGTTCGCGACCGGTGATGTCGCCGCGATCGGTCCGGACGGCTACCTGCAGATCACCGACCGGGCCAAGGACGTGATCAAGTCCGGCGGCGAATGGATCAGCTCGGTGGATCTCGAGAACTGCGCCTGCGGACACCCGGACGTGCTGATGGCCGCTGCGATCGGCGTCCGGCACCCGAAATGGGAGGAGCGGCCGATCCTGCTGGTCGTGCCGCGGCAGGGCTGCACGCCGGCCCGTGACTCTGTGCTCGCGCACATCGCGGAGCATTTCGCCAAGTGGCAGCTGCCCGACGACGTGATCCTGGTCGAGAGCCTGCCGATGACCGCGACCGGCAAGATCAGCAAGAAGGACCTGCGCGAGAAGTTCCGCGATCACCTGATGAAGAGCGCCTGACCGCAGGCGCGGGCAATCACTCGATCCGGTAGCCGAAGGCGGCGGAACCCAGCACTGCGAGCGGCAGCAGCAGCAGCACCTGGGCCGAATGCACGGCCGGCTTGTTGCTGAACAAGCCGGGCAGCAGCACCGCGAGGATCACGAAGCGGCCGACCTGCGACGGTGTCGCCGCGAAGCGGTCCATGATCAGCGCATCGTTGACGGTCTGCACGACCATGATCGCGACGAGCAGCCCCTGTATCAGGCGGTGATAGCCGAAGTAGAAGCTGCGCATGTCGTGCCGCTCCTCGCCGAGCTCGTCGATCTCCGGCACCGCGAGGTGACTGACCAGGTACAGCAGGATCGGCACCAGCAGCAGCATCATGCACTCGAGCGCCGTCCAGCTCTCGACCTCGTGGTACTGCCAGAGCGCGAACCAGCTGCCGACGTGGGCCGCGAAGATCAGCACCAGCCAGGCGCTGTGCACCCAGTAGAAGCGGATGCGCTCCCGCCCGTCGATCATCTGGCCGACGCTGCGCACCAGCAGCGAGATGCCGAGACCCACGATGATCGTGTAGAGACCGATCAGGAATTCAAACGGGTCCACGCGCACCCCCGGAAGCTGCGACCGGCCGGCAGGTTATGCCAGGCGGGTCCCTCCCGCCAAGCGCGAGCGACTCGACTCAGTCCGTGAGGCGAACCACGACCTTGTCGAGCTCGCCGGTGTACGGGAAGTGATTCCTGATCCGGTACTTGTCGCTCACCGGCGTGCCGGCGTCCACGCCGACGTCGAAGGTCTCGGACAGCGAGAACGTCGAGATGTGCATCTCGGGCATCGAGACCTCGCCGACCTTCTCGCCGTTCACGAACAGCGCGCCACCGCCTCCCGGGAGTCGCCGCTCGGGACTCCTCGGCGCCTCGGTGAACTCGAAGCGGACGTCCACCTCGCCCCGCGGCAGCGGCGGTGAGGTCATCGTGTAGTACAGGCCGTTGTAGTAGTTGTAGTCGTAGTAGAGCCGGTTGTCCTTGATGAACAGCGTGTAACCGCCCGTGAAACCGCCGCAGGCGACGATCACGCCCTCCTCTTCGCCGGTCAGCCTGAGCTTCGTCTCGATCGTGTGCGAGCGGCCCTTGACCGGCGGCGAGGCCTTCTCGGCGATACGCTGGGCCCCCGGGTAGTAGTAGACGAACTCCTTCCGGTCACCGAACAGCCGGTCCTGCTGCCTGGCGAGACGCTGGATCATGTCGTCGTGCAGCGGGAAGACGTTGTTGGCCCAGGCGAGCTCGGTCCAGCGCGCCTTCAGCGCAGCCAGTTTCTCCGGGTACTCATCCGCAACGTTCCGGGACTCCGAGAAATCGTCGGCAACGTGGTAGAGCTCCCACACGTCGTCCTCGAAGGGTGCCTTGAGATTCGCGAACCAGGGCATGCGATTGGCGTGCACCGTGACGGCCTTCCAGCCGTCCTGGTAGATGGCCCGGTTGCCGAACAGCTCGTAGTACTGCTCGCGGCGCCGGTCTGCGGCTGATGGCTCGTCGAACGAGTAGCGCATCGATACACCGTCGAGCGCCAGCTGTGGCACGCCGTCCAGCTCGGCGAGGAATGGCGTACCGGTCGCGTCCAGGATCGTCGCGCCGATGTCGATGATGTGGTGGTACTGGCTGCGCACTTCGCCCTTCGCGCGGATTCCCTTCGGCCAGTGCACGATCAGCGGGTCCTTGATGCCGCCGTTGTGCACCATCTGCTTGAAGTACTGGTGCGGCGTGTTGCCCGCCAGCGCCCAGCCCGCGTGATAGTGAGGGTAGGTGTCCGGTCCGCCCCAGCGCTCGTAGTTGCGCATGTTCGCGTCGAACGGCGTCTGCAGGCCGTTGAGGAAATACGTCTCGTTGAAGCTGCCGGTGAGCCCGCCTTCACCTGAGGCGCCGTTGTCCGAGGTCACGAAGATCAGCGTGTTCTCGAGCTGGCCGGTGCGCTCGAGCGTCTCGATGATCCGCCCGATCTGCTCGTCGACGTGGGTGAGCATCGCCGCGAACACTTCCATCTGCCGCGTGTAGAGCCTCTTCTCGTCGGGTCCGAGCGAATCCCAGGCCGGGATGTCGCGTGTGCGCTCGGTGAGCCGCGTGCCCGGGGGCACGACTCCCATCTCGAGTTGGCGCTCGAGGATCATCTCCCGGGCTTTGTCCCAGCCCATGTCGAACCGGCCCTGGTAACGCTCGATGTATTCGGGCGGGGCCTGATGCGGCGAATGCATCGCGACCGGCGCCCAGAACATCATGAAGGGGCGGTCGGGAGCGATCGACGCCTGGGACGTGATGTTGCGGATCGCTTCGTCCGCCATCGCCTCGCTGTAGTGATAGCCGGGCTTGTCCATCCAGTCCTCGACCGGGTGATGGTCGCGCCAGACGAGCGATCGGTAGTTGTCGGCATCCGCCGCCATGAAGCCGTAGTAGTGATCGAAGCCCTCGCCGCTCGGCCAGCGGTCGAACGGCCCCGCCTCCGAGACCTCGTACAGCGGCGTGTGGTCCCACTTGCCGATCGCGTAGTTGACGAAGCCCGCCTTCTGCAGGTGCTTGGCGATCGACTTGCCAGAGTCCGGTGGAAACGCGTTGTAGCCGGGGAATCCCATCGCGGTCAGCGAGTGCGAGCCGAGCCCGATGCGGTGATGGTTGCGCGACGCCATCAGTGCCGCGCGCGAGGGCGAGCACAGCGCAGTCGTGTGGAAGTTGTTGTAGCGCAGGCCGCCCGCTGCGAGCCGGTCCATGTTGGGCGTATCGATCAGCCCGCCGAAGGCGCCGAGCTGTCCGAAGCCGGTGTCGTCGAGCAGCACGATCAGCACGTTCGGCGTTCCGGCCGGCGGCTTCGGACTGGACGGCCACCACTCCTCGGAGTCCGCGTAGCTCTCTGCGATCCGGCCCTTGAATTCCTGGCCGTAACGCGCCATCGCGTCGTCCGGCTCAGCCGCGCGCGCTCCGTCCGGGCTCCAGCCGGAAACGAAGGTCGCAACTGCCGCTGCCGCGCACAGGCGGATTCCCGCTCGGTTCATCGAATCCCCCGCGGCCGGACGTCGGCCGGTCAGACCGGATCAGCGACGCGGCGGTGCCGGGTAAACCTGCTTCCAGTCGTTCTTCATGCTGATGATCAGCCAGCCGCGCTTCGCAGCCTCATCGAGGCCACGATCGAGCTTGCCCACTGAGGACTTGCGGTCGTAGGCGTATTCGCGCTCCCCATCGTCGTGGTGCACCAGCGCTCCGAGGCGCGGTCCGGCGCCGGAAGTCGTCCACTCCAGCATCTGGAAGTCGCCATCGGAGTTGCCGAAGGCCATCACCGGCCGTCGCCCGATGTGCTTGTGGATGCCGACCGGCTTGCCCGCCTTGTCGTCGATGAAGGCGATCTTCGGCAGGCGGACGATCACGGGCTTCCCGTCACGGACCTCGTAACGTGTCTCGATCGAGCTGCCGATCACCTGCTCCGGCGGAATCCCGTAGGTCCGCTCCGCGAAGGCACGCATGAACTCGACGCCACCGCCCGAGACGATGAACGTCTTGTAACCGTTCGCGCGCAGGTAATCGAGCAACTCCCGCATCGGCGCGTAGATCATCTGGTCGAACGGGCGCCCGGTCTGAGGGTGCCGCGCAGTTGCGATCCACTCCTTGACGATCGCCTCGAACTCCTCGGCCGAGTTGTCCGCGTGGGTCGCCATCACCAGTTCGAGGATCGCGTGCTCGCCACCTGCCGCCAGCGCAGCCATGTCACCGGCCAGCACCGACTTGAACGGTTCCTCGTCCTTCCATTCAGGGTGCTGCGGCGCCATCGCCCGCACCCGATCCACGGCGAACAGCAACTGGAAATACGCCGGCTGTTCGGACCAGAGGGTACCGTCGTTGTCGAACACGGCGATGCGCTCGGCGGGCGGGACGTAGCGCGGCGAGGTCGGCGTCGTGGTCCCCTCCACGAAATCAACGATCGCCTTGCGGGTGGGTGTGTCCTGCCACGAGCTCAGCGCATCGGCCCGGACCGCCAGCGGCGCGAGCAGCATGCACAAGCTCGTCAGCGCCGGCAGACATGCGCGCAGGCCAGGGGTCCGGTTCGATTCCATGTCGGTCAACCTCCGTTTTCAGTCCAGTCGAGCCTGTCGCTCCACCAGAAGTTCAGCTTCCCGGCGGCAGCAACGCCTTGGTGGCATCGCCGATCGTGAAGCTGCCGGGCTTCTGCCGCGGCGGATACTCCTTGAACGTTGCCAGGAACCGCGCGACGTAGTCGCCGGCAGGCAGCAGCAGATAGGGCCGATCCAGGAACCAGTCGTCATAGGTGTTCGAGGTCACCATGCCCCGCTCGTAGGGATCCCGGCGCAGGTTGACGAGCAGCGGCACGCGCAGCGGCACGAACGGCTCGCGCCAGGCCTGGAACGTCGCCTCGGCGCGCTGCTCCATGAAGATCACCTTCCAGTCCCGGTACCGCAGCGCGGTCAGGTCGCCGTCGTCCGAGAAATAGAAGATCTCGTTGCGTGGGCTCGTTTCGGTCTCACCGGTCAGCATCGGCAGGATGTTGTAGCCGTCCAGGTGAACCTTGTAGCTGCGCGCACCGAGCTTGGCGCCCGAGAGCAGGCGATCCTTGACCGTCGTGTCGCCCGCGGCGGCGGCGAAGGTCGGCAGCCAGTCCATGTGGTGCACGATCTCGTTGCTGACGGATCCGGCCGCAATCCTGCCGGGCCAGCGGACCATGGCCGGCACTCGCCAGCCGCCTTCCCAGTTGGTGTTCTTCTCGCCGCGGAACGGCGTCATCGCCGCGTCCGGCCAGGTGTTCATGTGCGGGCCGTTGTCGGTCGAGTAGAACACGACCGTGTTGTCGGCGATGCCAAGGTCGTCGAGCAGCTTGAGGAACTTGCCGATGTGCATGTCGTGCTCGACCATGCCGTCGGAGTACTCGTCCTGCCCCGAAATGCCGCGCAGCGACTCCTTGACGTGGGTGCGGAAGTGCATGCGCGTGCCGCTCCACCAGACGAACCAGGGCTTGCCGGCGGCCTGCGCCTCGCGGATGAACCGGAGGGCGGCGTCCGAGGTCTCGTCGTCCACCGTTTCCATGCGCTTCTTCGTCAGCGCGCCGGTGTCCTCGATCCGCTGCGTGCCGTCCGCGTTCGCCCAGGAGTGAATGACGCCACGCGGGCCGTACTTCTGGCGGAAGGTCTTGCCATCGGCCAGCACGAGGTCGCCCGGGTAGTCCTCATTCTCGGGTTCTTCCTCGGCGTTCAGGTGGTAGAGGTTGCCGAAGAACTCGTCGAAGCCGTGCATCGTCGGCAGGTGCTCGTCCTTGTCGCCCAGGTGGTTCTTGCCGAACTGCCCGGTCGCGTAGCCCTGCGCTTTCAGCACCGTCGCAATGGTCGGATCTTCCTTCTGCATGCCTTCCGGCGCCCCGGGCAGGCCGACCTTGGACAGTCCGGTGCGGAACACGCTCTGGCCCGTGATGAACGAGGAACGTCCGGCGGTGCAGGACTGCTCGCCGTAATAATCGGTGAAGGCCATGCCTTCGAGGGCGATGCGGTCGATGTTGGGCGTCTTGTAGCCCATCAGGCCGCGCGTGTAGTACGAGATGTTCGACTGGCCGATGTCGTCGCCCCAGATCACCAGGATGTTCGGTTTGCCGGCCGCCTGTGCAGGCAGCGTGGCGCCGAGCCCCAGCAGGGCGGCGAAGAACGACAGAAATATGCGCCAGGTCCAACGACTCATTGGTTCATCCCTCATTTTCGGCAGCAGGAAGACGGTGCGCATGCGAGATGGCCCGTCGAAGACGCTTCGGACAATACCTACTCACCCGCCTCAGTTCCAGCACATCGAAATCATCGTCCTGATGCGTTCGAGGCATGGCCCTGATATCAGCGGCCCGCGGGAGCGATCCACGCGTAGTACGGATTGTCCGGGTCTGCCGCCCGCAGGCGCACGAGGCTGTCGCGCATCAGTGCCTCGTTGCCTTCCAGCGAGGCCTGCAGCGATTGGAACAGCAATCCCAGCTCGCCCCGGTCGCGGTCCACCGTCTCCCGGAACGCCACGTCCGCTCCACGCAGCGGTGGGTCGGTGGCGAGCGCCGCGACGGCGGGCAGCACGCGCGCCATCTCGCCGGGCCGCAGCCACGGTGCCACCTCGATTCGTGGCCGGTCGTCGGTGACGGGCGGCGCGTCGCCGACGAACGTCAGCAGCCCGTTACGATCCGTCACCCAGGTGGCGAGCACGGCGGCTGCGGAATCTATCCCGACCTCACGCAGCGCGGTCGCGACGCCGGGGCGCTCGAAGCGTCGGACCACGCGCCCGACCTCTAGCGGCATCGGGCCCATCGAGCCGACCAGCAGCATCTCGTGCACCTCGGTCGTCCACAAGCTCACGTACGGGAATGCGTCGATGAAACTGCGGACCAGGGACTTCGAGTCCTCCAGGTTCTGCGTCGGCAGCGGCCACCATTGGGCGACCATGCCTCCCGGAGCCAACCTGCGCTTCGCGAGTTCGTAGAACTCGCGCGAGTACAGGTTGACGACGCCGGCCGCCGACGGGGGTGGGGGTTCCAACGTGATCAGGTCCCAGCTCTCCTCGCGGCGCAGAAGTTCATGGCGGCCGTCGGCGATGCGGATCTCGATCCGGCCGTCGCCGCTCACGTCGTAGTTACCCTGGAAGCGCTTCGTAGCCTCGACGACTTCCGGCAGCAACTCGACGCAACTGCGGCGCGTGAGGTCCGGGTCGACCAGCAGCGCACCGCAGGTGATCCCCGTTCCCATTGCGATGACCATTGCCGACCGCGGCTCACCGGCATGGACAAGCAGCGGCAGCAGCGCCTGCAGGCGCATGTAGCGAAGCGAGGCGAGCGAGTCGCCCGAGTTGGAGACACCCGCCACGTACAGCCGGCGGAACGAGCCGGCCGGCGTGGACTGCTCCAGTACCGTCACGGCGCCGCCGGCGCCCTCGGCATGGAAATCGAGCCGGCCTCCCCGCAGTTCCGCCAGCAGCGTACCGAGCTTGTCGTCGGGCAGCTTGAATCCGGCGAACAGCGCGACGAGCAGCATGCCGAGCGATGCGCCGACCGCCAGCTTCCCGCGCCGGGGCGAAGCCAGCGTCGCGACCATCCCGACAACGGCCGCCAGCGCCGCGAGCAGGAACAGCGTGCGCGCGAGCCCGAAAGCCGGGACTGCAGCAAAACCCACCAGCAGCGTTCCGAGGATCGCACCGGCCATGTTCCAGGCCGTGACCCGGCCGACCGACGTGCCGGCCCGGGCCGCTTCGCCGGTCAATCGCACAGCGGCGGGGAACGCGGCTCCGAGCGCCAATGTCGCAGGCAGCACAATCACGATCGCCGCGAGCAGGAACCGGCTGTACATGCCCAGTGCATGCGAACCGCTCGCGCGCGCAACCGCCTGACCGAGTGACGCCTGCGCCGCGGCCAGCCAGGGGCCGAGCACCGCATAGGTGAGCAACGCCAGCAGTCCGGCTCCCGCGATCAGCAGGCCGAACGAGGCCCAGCGGTCCTCGATTCTGTCAGCGACGCGGGACCAGGCAGCGCTGCCGCCCGCAAGGCCGGCGAGATACACCGCCAGCACCACCGCGAATGCCGCACCGCGGGTACTCGTCAGTGGCGCCACGATCTGCGTCCAGAGGACCTCGTAGCCCATCGCGATCCCGCCGGCACAGGCATAGAGCAGCAACCCGAGCACGAACCCGCGGCGTGGAACATCCCTGGCGTCCGAGGCAACCCCAGCCGGGACGACCGCAGGAGCGGGCGACGCGCGCCGGGACAGCCAGGCCGCAAGCCCGGCCGTCGCGAGGCATGCGAGCGATGCGGCAAGGCCCGCGCCACGCACGCCGAACAGCGGCACCAGCAGGAACGGCGTGAGCAGCGCACCGGCGACTGCGCCGGCCGTATTCCACGCGTAGAGCGCGCCGGCTTCCCGGCCCAGGGCCTTATCGCGCGGCACCAGTGACCGCAAGGCCGCGGGCAGCGTGCCGCCCATGCAGAATGCAGGAATCGCGACCATCGCGGCGGGCAGGACCCAGGCCAGCGGGCCCAGCCGTGCATCGAGCCAGACGAACGGACCCGGCGCGACGGGCATCAGCAGCGTCGTTCCCAGGCCCAACACGGCCACCGCAGCCTCGAGCCCGGCGTACCAGAGCAGCGGACGCGAACTGCCGTCGACAGCGAAACCAATGACGGCGGCGCCTGAGGCCAGCCCAGCGAAGAACGCGGCCACGCCGATCGAGACTGCGAAGACCTCGACGCCGACGACCAGCGTCAGCTGCTTGATCCAGAGCGCCTGGAAGGCGAGTGCCGTCGTGCCGGACAGCAATAGCAAGAGCCGGGCGATCGCAGGGAGCGTCGGAAACGCCCCTGCCACCGCCCGGCCCGGTTCAGACGACGGCCGGGCGACCTTCGAGGTCAACCCGGCACCGGCCCTGACATGGAACTCAGCTACGGACTAGTTGGCCCCACCCTTGGCGCCTGCCTGGATCTTGTCCATCGCATCGCCCAGGCTGAAGCTGCCCGGCTTCTGGCGCGGCGGGAACTCCTGCAGCGTGCCGAGGAACTGGCCAACGATGGTCTGCGCAGGCACGAGCACGAACGCCCGCTCGAGACGCCACCTCGGGTAGTCGATGCCTTCGTGGTCGGCACGCTCAAACGGATCCGTACGCAGGTTGAACAGCTTCGGAAGGCGCAGTTCCACCAGCGGCTCCTGCCAGACCTCGTAGCCGTGTGCACGCTGCTCGAGGAAGACGATCTTCCACTGGTCGAAGCGCAGTCCGGCCACGTCACCGTCGTCGGTCCAGTAGAAGAACTCCCGGCGCGGGCCCTTGTCGGCCTCGCCGCGGAAGTACGGGCCCCAGTCGTAGCCGTCGAGGTGGACCTTGTAGGTCT
>CAZKLS010000021.1:24425-32242 GCA_964553405.1 uncultured Steroidobacteraceae bacterium | reverse complement strand
GCGTACACCTCGTAGTTCACGAAGGCGCCGGGTGAGACCGTGGGCTTCGGCGGTTTCACCTGCCGCGCGGAGCGCTGAGTGGCATCAAAAGCCTTGGCCGGAAGCAGCAGCTGCGCGCTCTGCGTGGCCGGGTCCAGCGTGAAGCGCGCGCCCATCTCCGGTCCGTAGCGGTAGAAGCGGACACCGTCCACCGAGACTCCCCCCTTGGCGGGAATCCTGAGCCGCAACCGCGAAAGATCGGACTCGCGAAGCAGCAGCGCGCCGTCCGAGTCGAAGCGGACCACCAGCGTCACGGGCGCCGGATCCGAGTTGACCCGCAACTCGATCACCGCTTCGGAGAATGGCTCCGGGGTCTGGGCGCCGGCCCTGAACGTCGCGAGGGCGATCGCCACGGCCACCGGGAGCGCTGCGCGCATCAGACGCTACCTGCCGGCGAGCGCGAGTTCCGCCTCGATGTCGCCCTGGTCGGTGAGCCCGGTCAGCCGCAGCCGACTCCCGTCCGCGAGAGTCGGGCTGGTGCCGGAATCCGTCCCGGCCCGCAGCGTCCAGGACCGCGACTGGCCCGGCAGAACGTAGCTCGCCACGGGCTGGTGCAGGACCTGCTGCGGACTGCCCACGGCTGCGACTTCGAAGCCCAGCAGCCGCAGGTGCGCCGTGCCGTCGTTGCGTGCCGTGACGACCAGGTTTCCGTCTGGATCGGCCGCCGCGTTCCAGGCGACGCTCGGCGCAGTCTCGGCGCCTGCCTGCACGAATACCGGCAGGCTGAGCCGCAGCGTCACCGAGAGGCCGGTGGACTGCGGCGAAGACTGCTGCGGCACCTCCTGCAGCACCAGCCGGTAGCTCAGCTCGGTCGACGGATCGACCGGCCGGCGCAGGGCCACGCGCAGCAGTTGCGATGCTCCACCGTCGAGCGTGAACACGACCGGCGAGACGATCAGGTCCTGGGTCTCGGTCAGCCTGTCCTCGCCGCCCTGCTGTTCCCAGACGTAGGCCTGCGCCTGCACGACGACGCTGTCAGGCGAGCCGTTGCGCAGCGTCAGGGCCGCCGTCCGGCTGCGCTCGCCGAGCTCGACCTTCAGCGGCGAGATCGCGAGCGAGCCGGCGGCCGCGGGTGACGAGGCCAGCCCGACGACAGCCAGCACCAGGATCGCGGCCAGCATGGGTGCGGGACCCGTCACGGGACGATGGTCAGTATTCGACCGTTACCGTGATCGTGTCGCTGTACGCGCCGACCGCGACGGCCTGGTTCGCCGCGTTGTTGAACAGCTCGCCGTACACGGTGTGCTGCGTTGCATTCGGCATGCCGAGCCCGTTGCCGACGCCGGAGACGGTACCCGTCGTGGCGCTGCCGTCGCCCCAGACCGTGCTCTTGGCGAGCGAGGTGTAGAGGTTGTATTCGAGCGCGTTGTCCATCTTGCGCGGCGAGAAGCCGCCGGCGTCGCCGGCGTCCAGCTTCAGCGTGTAGCCGTGATTCGCCGAGCAGCGCACCGTGATCGTCGAGGTATCGGAAAGCGCCGCAGTGCCGTCGTAGTCGCCGAAATCGAGATCCGTCGCGGTGACGAAGCAGTTGCCGACCACGTTCGCGGTCACGTCGAAGGTGTCGGTCTTGGTCGCGGCCACCGCGCTGCCGCAGATCACCACCAGCAGTCCCGCCGCAATCGGCGCCATCAGAGTCTTGTTCATTCGAGTTCCTCGACAACGATTGAGGCCCGGATTGTTCCGGCCGTGTGGCGGTGGCGGCGTGACGCCGTTCTCGGAAATCGCGTCGTCGGACGGCTTCCCGCGGCGGAGCGTGCCGACCTTGTGAAGTTCGTGCGTACTAGCCGCGGACTGCGTCCGCGCGGCCCAGCGTGAAAGCCGGGTTCCCGTAATGCACGTAGTCGGCCCAGTCTGGTGATCCGGTCGCGTGGACGGCGCGGCGTGCGGTCAGCATCGCCTCGCCGAGCGAGCCGCCGGCGAGCAGCCTGCGATAGAAGGTCGAGGAGAACCCGAGCGCCGCGTCGTCGCCTACGGGCCAGTGCGTGCCGACGAAATTGGCCACGCCCGAGGCCAGGAAGGCCTCCGCGATGCTCGTCGAGCGTCGCAGCGCAGCGCGGCGCCGGGCGCCTCGCGGTCCCGGGCGGCGCACCCGCGCGGCCTCGCAGGCGTTGAAGAACACCAGCGAGGGCAGTGTCGCGAGTCCGCCGAGGTCCGCGCTGCGCAGCACCTCGTTGCGGGCGCAGAGCAGCCCGCTGCGACCCGCGTCGTCGGCGTCGAAATACCCGTGGCCGGCGAAATGCAGCACGTCGTACCGGCCGGAAGCGAGCTCACGCAGCAGCCGGGCCCGGGTCGCCGCGCCGCCCTCGATGCAGTCCACCTGCGCGCCGCTGGCCTCGAGCAGCGCCAGCAGCTCCCCGCCTTCGGCGGCGGCGCCGGGCAGGTCCCGTGTCGGGTCCACGACCAGCAGGACCCGCTCGGGTTCGCCACGCTGTCCGTCCTCGCGCCAGCGTGCGACGCTCAGGTGCTCGCTGGCATACCGGCGGCTCATCCCCGCGGCGAGCGCGGGATGCAGCGCGCCGATCCGCAGCGTCTCCCACGGCACCCTCGAGGCCTCGAAGTCGTGCAGGATGACGAGCGGTCGGGAACTCATCGCGAGCAGTCCCTCGCGCACGTTTCCGGGCAGCAGCAACTCCGCGAGGTCGGCACCGAACCGTGGCATCCGGTCGGCCGGAATCGGGCCGTTCTCGATCCTCGCGAGCAGCGCCGCGAGCTTGCTGCCGGCCGGGCGCACGACGCCGCTCAGCACCGCGGCCTTCGCGCCGGCCGTCAGCAGTGCCGAGCGGCATTCGAGCGCGCGGCGGTCCCGCTCGAACATCGTGACCAGCAGGTAGGCCGGCTCGGGCGTGCCGGACGTGGCCGCCGCGCGGCGTGGGGGACGCGGTCGGGACGCCGCCGGCAGCGGCTCGCTCTCGTCGACGACGAGACGCAGGTCGTCGCCGGCCAGCACCGGGGCCAGCGCGAGCACTGCGCGGCACAGCTCGCGGTACTTGGTCCGGTTGATCTCGCACAGCGTGATCCTGCGGATGACCCGGTCCTGGTCGGCATGCCTGAGGCCGTCCAGGAATCCCCTGAGCTGCTGCTCCACGGCTGCGGCGACCGGGACGCCGGAGCCGGCGCCGAGCAGCACCGTCGCGAAGTCCTCGGCCCGCGAACGCGAGACCGTGCGGACGATGTTCTCGGCGACGAAAGACCGCGTCTGCGGTTCGAGCTCGTCGAAGTCGCCGAGTCCGGCGAACAGCACGAAGTCGGCGAGCAGCGGGCTGCGCGTCGCCGGCAGCACGAAGACCTCGCCCGGATTGGCCGAGAACATCCGCCGCAGCGTGAAATCCCGGATCGCGCCGCCGAGGCGCTGGTCCACGGCGCGCGCGGGGCCGGAGGGATCGACGTTGCGGAACACGCCGAGCACGAGCGCGCGGGCATTCGCCTCGACGATGTCGCCGCGCCAGAGGCGAAGCTCGACCGTGCGTACCGGCGTCGCCGCGGCCATCAGCGAGTGGCGGGTCGCGGCCAGCGTCCGCGGGTCCACGCCGCCGTGGAACTCCGGCGAGACGACCGGTTCGAGCAGCCGGCGACGGGCGTCCGGCGAGAGCTGCTGCCAGTGAACCTTGTTCGGCGCGACCCGCCTCATGACGGGTTCCGTCACGACGCGCCGTCGCGGACGCTTCGGTCGCGTCGCTGCGCCGGGCAGCTGGTCCGTCGTGCCCTGTCGCAGCAGGTCCACAACGGCCGCGATCACCGTGCCGTTGTTCGGCAGGCCGCCGTGCATCTCGCTCGCGTACCAGGCCCCGGCTTCAGTCAGCTCCGCGAGCCGCCGCGGCACCGTGCCGTCGCCCTCCCGGGTGAAGCTGTACTCGAAGTTGCGGCCCCTGCGCCGCAGCGAGGTGATCGTGTCCTGCCCGATGCCCACGACGTGCAGGCAGCGCTGATCGGCCGCAGGCCATTTCGCGCGCGACTGCCGGGCGGCGGCCAGCATGTCCGGGTCGGGGCGCAACGGACCCTCCGGCCAGCCGGCCGGGTCGAACAGGTCGGGTCCGCCGGTCAGCACGGGATCCGGCAGCAGCTCGTGCAGCGCAGGCAGGCTGCGAAAGACGATGCGCGCCAGGTCCTCGGCATCGTGCTCGGCGTCGAGCGCCGCGAGCTTGCGGACCGTCGGGTAGACGCCGCGCAGCGCCAGCACCGGGGCAAAGGAACCGAGGTTCGGCGAGCCGATCTGCACGGCGCGCAGCACGCGCCCTGCGTCGCTCGCCAGCGCCGCCCGTGCGACCAGCCCGCCCATGCTGTGTCCGACCAGCATCACCTCGCGGTGACCCTCGCGGGCGATGCGCTCGTTCAACTCCGCGGCCAGCGGCAGAATGCCGCGTCGCCAGTCGTAGGGATGGAATTGCGCGTCGAAACCGGCGATCGCGAGCGACAGCTTCAGCTTCAGCACGTTGAGCGGCATGACTCCCAGCACGGAGAGCCGGCCACCCTGGGGCAGCGCCAGTCTCGCCAGGTGACCCGCGGCGGCCTCCACGATATCCAGCCACAGGACGTCATCGAGCCGCTGTCCGCGTCGGCCGATTCGTGACCCCATCAGGCCCGGCAGTACGTAGGTGCGGGGGCCGGTCGGCGATGTGACCTGTGCTGCCTGGCGCGCCAGCTCGCTCAGTTCCCGGTAGCCGTCCGTGCCCAGCAGCGCCGTCAGTTCGGCCCGCCGCTCGCCACGGGCCAGCAGCTGCTCGAGTTCCTCGTCGTGCAGGCGGTTCAGCGGAAGCGTCGCGGGCGCGTGCTGCTGCAAGGCTGGCCCCGGGGCTCGGCGCGTGCGCTCAGTGATGCCGGTGTTGTTCGTGCCCGTCGGCGGCCGTCGCCGGCCGGACGAGCACGGTAATCTCGAGCTCTCCCGCGCTGGCAAACACCAGCGTCAACGTGAATTCATCGCCCGCCACGAGCGGACTCTGCAGGTCGATCAACATCAGGTGCGTGCCCTGCGGGGCGAGTTGCGTGCGCGAGCCTGCGGGCAGGTCCAGGAATTCGATCGGCCGCATCCTGGCCATGCCGCCGTCATCGACGACGGTATGCAATTCGACGGCAGCGGCGCGTTCCGTGGCTGCCCCGAGCAGCCGATCGCCGCCGTCACCGCCGACGATGGTCATGTAGACCGCGCCGACCGTCGTGCCGGGCGGCGTCGCGCGCGCCCAGGCGTCGGAGACGACCGGCGCGTCGGCAGCGAGCACGCTGGCTGCGGTCAGCAGCGAGGCCAGCGCACCGAACAGATATCCCGGACCGGGTGATTTCCACATCTCAGGAATCCTTGCTCATCGTGTTTCGGATCGACTCCAGCACCGCGTCGATGGCCGGGCCGCGGGTCGTGGACTTGCGCCACACGGCGCCGATGCTGCGGGTCGGCGCGGGGTGCGCAAAGGGACGTACCTTCAGGCCGCGCGTCGCGCCGCGCGGACCGGTCGTGGCCAGGTGCGGCAGCAGCGTGATCCCGTGGCCGGCCGCCACCATCTGCCTCAGGGTCTCGAGGCTGGTGGCGCGGTAGTCCTCCTCCTCGTTGACCCGTATGCGGCTGCAGACCTCCAGCGCCTGGTCGCGAAGGCAGTGTCCGTCCTCCAGCAGCAGCAGCGTCTCGTTCTTCAGGTCGTCCACGCGCACCTTGTCGCGCTTCGCGAGCGGATGCGAATCCGGCGCCGCCAGCACGAAGGCCTCCTCGTACAGCACCAGCGATTCCAGTCCGTCGGTAGGGACCGGTAGCGCCAGGATGCCGAGGTCGATTTCCCCGTCGCGCAGCTTCTCGAGCAGCGGTGCGGTCTGGTACTCGTACAGCAGCAGCTTCAGGCGCGGCAGCGCCCGCTTCAGGCGGGTGACCACCTTCGGCAGCAGGTATGGGCCGACGGTGGGAATCAGCGCCAGCCGAAGTTCCCCGGCGAGCGGATCCCGGTCGGCCCTGCAGAGTTCGACGATCGCATCCGCCTCCTGCAGCAGGCGGCGGGCGCGAGCGACGACCCTGTCCCCGGTCTCGGTCATCGAGACCCGCCGTGGCTGACGCTCGATCAGCGGCACGCCGAGGTAATCCTCCAGTTTCTTCAGCTGCGCGGACAGCGTCGGCTGGCTGACGTGACAGCGCTCTGCAGCCCGGCCGAAGTGCCGTTCGTCGGCGAGCGCCACCAGGTAACGCAAGTCGCGGAGGTTCATCGGACTAACATAGCGCACATCTATCGAAATTACCAAAATCATCCAGTCAGCAAATCACCGTGCCGGCCGCGGCGCCCCCGCCCCCGGGGCGCCTGCGAGGCAGTCCGGCGCGGCCGCTCCCGTATACTCCGGCCATGATTTCCAGAGCTACGCGGCTTTCTGCCGGCGTCGTGGTGCTGCGCGAAACGGAACAGGGCTGGCGGTTCCTGTTGCTGCGGGCCTTCAACCACTGGGACTTTCCCAAGGGAATGCTCGAGCCGGGCGAGGAGCCGCTGGCGGCGGCGGTCCGCGAAGTCCACGAGGAAACACTGGTAGACGACCTGGATTTCGCCTGGGGCGATGGCTACATCGAGACCGGCCCGTACAGTCGCGGCAAGGTTGCCCGGTATTTCGTCGCGAGGACCTCGACCAGCGAGATCAGCCTGCCGGTGAATCCCGACCTCGGGCGGGCCGAGCACAGCGAGTTCCGCTGGGTGGATTTCGACGAGGCGTTGCGGCTCGTCTCGCCGCGGGTGCGGCCGGTGCTGCGCTGGGTGGCGCAGCGGGTGAACATCCCGGCGCCGGCGTGCGAACCGACGAGAAGCGGCGCTGCGCCGGTCGTTGCGGCGGCCGCGAAAGCCTGAACCGCGCGACCGGCCGCTATACCACCCGTCCCCGGCGGCCGCCGAGCAGGAAGTCGGCCACATTGGCCGCCATCTCGTCGACGCAGCGCTGCCGCGCTTCGCGTGCGGCCCATGCGACGTGCGGCGTGACGATCAGGTTCGGGATCGCCGGATCGAGCAGCGGGTCGCCGTCCACCGGCGGCTCCTGCGGCAGCACGTCGATTGCGGCCCCGCCGAGCCGCCGCTCCTTGAGCGCCGCCGCCAGGGCGGCCGAATCGACCAGCCCCCCGCGAGCGGTATTGATCAGCACGGCGTCCGGTTTCATCAGCGACAGTTCCGCGGCGCCGATCAGCCGCTCGGTCGCGGCGGTCAGCGGGCAGTGCAGGCTCAGTACGTCCACGAGCGGCAGCAGTTCCCCGAGGTCGCTGCGGTCCGGACGACGCGGCCGGCCCGGCAGGTTGGCAATGAGTACCTGCATGCCGAACGCCTGCGCCGCACTCGCGACGGCACGGCCGAGCGTGCCGAAGCCTGCGATGCCGATGCGGCGACCGCAAAGCTCGCGGATCGGGTAATCGAGCCGGCAGAACTGCTCGCCGCGCTGCCACGCACCGGATCGCACCAGCGCGTCGTACTCGCGCAGGCGTTGCGTGAGCAGCAACAGCAGTCCCATCACGTGCTGCACGACCGAGCTCGTGCAGTAGTCGCGCAGGTTGCAGACGGCGATGCCCCGTTGTCGCGCGGCCTCGAGATCCACGTTGTTCGTGCCGGTCGCGGCCAGCGCGATCAGTTTCAGGCCCGGCGAGGCGGCGATGACCTCGCGATCGATGCGCAGCTTGTTCACCAGCACGACCTCGGCGTCGCGGACCAGTCCGGCGAGCTGGCTCTGGCTGCTGTGCTCGCGCAGCTCGAGCTCCGGCAGCACCGCCCGCAGCGCGGAGGGATCGAGGTCGCCGCGGAAAGCGACGGTTGCGTAGTCGAGGAAGACGGCGCGCATGGTGG
>CAZKLS010000021.1:0-24325 GCA_964553405.1 uncultured Steroidobacteraceae bacterium | reverse complement strand
CGCGTCGCGCTGTCGGTTTTCCGCGATTGCCCGGGGGCAGCACGGGCCTCAGCCTGACAACGCGTCCGGACACGTCGGCGCGAGGATCATGGCCGAGGACACAAAGACACCCATGGATCTGGAGGCGCGGGTGCGCCGCATCGTCGCGCGCCGGGGGCAGCACGCGACGCAGCTCGTGCAGATCCTGCGCGAGGTCCAGGAGTGCTGCAACTGGATTCCGACGCCGGCGGTCGGCACGATCGCGGAGTTGCTTCGCATCCCGATCTCGCGCGTGCGCGGCGTCGCGAGCTTCTACTCGTTCCTGTCGCTGGAGCCCCTCGGGCAGTACCGGGTGCTGTTCGCCGACAACGTCACCGACCGCATGCAGGGCAGCGTGGAGCTGCTGGACGAAATGTGCCGTCGGCTCTGGGTCGAGCCGGGCAAGCTGTCCGAAGACGGCCTGGTCAGCGTCGACAGGACCTCCTGCACGGGCCTCTGCGACCAGGGACCTGGGCTGCTGGTCAACGGTCGGCCGATACCCCGCATGACGCGCGCCCGTGTCGCGCAGCTCTGCGAGCTGATGCTCGCCAAGCGGCCGATCGAGGAGTGGCCGGAGGAGCTGTTCCGGATCGAGGACAACGTCCGGAAGTCCGGTCCGTTGCTCGAGCATGGCCTCGAGCCGGGCGAGCCGCTGCGCGCGGCGCTGCAGCGGGGCGCGAGCGGACGGCTCGAGGTGGCCGCAAACGAGCGCTCCTGGCGCGAGGCCTACGTCGGCGCACCGCTGGGACCGCTGGCGGTACTCGATGAAATCAAGCGCTCGAACCTGCGCGGTCGCGGGGGCGCCGGTTTCGCGACCGGCGCGAAGTGGGAGGCCTGCCGGCACGCGAGCAGCGACACGCGCTACGTGGTCTGCAATGCGGACGAGGGCGAGCCCGGCACGTTCAAGGACCGCGTGCTGCTCACGCGGCATGCCGACCTCGTCTTCGACGGCATGACGGTGGCCGCCTACGCGGTCGCCGCGAGCCGCGGGTTCCTGTACCTGCGCGGCGAGTACCGGTACCTGCTCGATTCGCTGGAGGCGACGCTCGAGCGCCGACGGGCGCAGGGGCTGCTCGGCAGCGACATCCTCGGCGAGCCCGGCTTCGACTTCGACATCGAGGTCCACGTCGGCGCGGGGTCCTATGTCTGCGGCGAGGAGTCCGCGCTGATCGAGTCGCTGGAGGGCAAGCGTGGGATACCGCGCAACCGGCCGCCCTATCCGGTGACCAGCGGCTACCTGCAGCAGCCGACGATCGTGAACAACGTCGAGACGCTCTGCGCCGCGGCACTGATCGCGGTGCACGGCGGCGAGTGGTACCGCTCGACTGGCACGGCCAAGTCCGCCGGCACCAAGATCCTGTCCGTCTCGGGCGACTGCGACCGGCCCGGCCTCTACGAGTATCCGTTCGGCGTCAGCGTCAGGCAGGTGCTCGAGGATTGCGGCGCCGAGGCGAGCCAGGCGGTGCAGGTGAGCGGTCCCTCCGGGACCTGCATCGACGCGGGCGAGTTCAACCGCCGGATCGCGTTCGAGGACCTGCCCACGGCCGGTGCGTTCACCGTCTTCGGCGCGGAGCGGGACCTGTTCGAAGTGGCGCGCAACTACGTGCAGTTCTTCGCGCACGAGAGCTGCGGCTTCTGCACGCCCTGCCGGGCCGGCACGTCGATGCTGCTCGCCGCGATGGACAAGATCGCTGCGGGCAACGGCACGCCGCACGAGATGCACGAGATGGAGCGCCTCAACAGCGTGCTGCTGCAGTCGGCCCATTGCGGGCTCGGCCACACCGCATGCAACCCGGTGCTCGACACGATGGCCAAGTTCAGGCCGGCGTACGTGCGACGGCTGCGGTCGATGGATTTCACCCCGGCGTTCGATCTCGACGGCGCGCTGGCGCGGGCGCGACAGATGACGGGTCGCGACGACGCCGGCGCGCACCTGGAGCGTTCCCGGTGAGCGACGCCCCGACGTTCATGCTCGACGGTCAGGCGGTCCCGTTCAGCCCGGGCCAGACGGTACTGCAGGCCGCGCTGAGCGCCGGGCGCTACATCCCGCACCTCTGCTACCACCCGGAATTCAAGCCGCACGGCAGCTGCAAGGTCTGCACGGCACGGGTCAACGGACGCACCGTCGCAGCATGCACCACGCCCGCGGAACCGGGGCTGCGCGTCGAGAGCGATGTCGAGGAGCTGAACGCGTTGCGGCGCACGCTGGTGCAGATGCTGTTCGCCGAGGGCAACCACTTCTGTCCGTCCTGCGAGAAGAGCGGCGACTGCGTGCTGCAGGCGCTGGGCTACGACCTCGGCGTGCTGACCGCTGGCTTCCGTCACCTGTTCCCGGACCGGCCGGTGGACGCCTCGCACCCGGACCTGCTGCTCGACTTCAACCGCTGCGTGCTCTGCGAGCTGTGCGTGCGCGCCTCGCGCGAGGTGGACGGCAAGAACGTCTTCTCGCTCGCGGGGCGGGGCATCGGCAAGCACCTGATAGTCAACTCGGAATCGGGGCGGCTCGCAGACAGCGACATTGCGCCCGGCGACAAGGCGGTCGAGGTCTGTCCGGTCGGCGTGATCCTGCGCAAGCGGGTGGGCTTCGCCACGCCGATAGGCCAGCGCCGGTATGACCGGGCGCCGATCAGCCAGCAGGCGCTGCAGGATGCGCCACGACCGGCAGGCAGGGACGATGACTGAAGCACCAAGACTGCGGGTGGCGACTACATCACTGGCCGGCTGCTTCGGCTGCCACATGTCGCTGCTCGACATCGACGAGCGGATTTTCGACCTGCTCGCACGCATCGAACTCGACCGCTCGCCGCTCGATGACATCAAGCACTGCGGGCCGTGCGACCTCGGCATCATCGAGGGCGGGATCTGCAATGCGGAGAACGTCCAGGTGCTGCGCGAGTTCCGCGCCAGGTGCCGGCGACTGCTCGCGATCGGCGCCTGCGCGGTGACCGGCGGGCTGCCTGCCCAGCGCAACCACCTCGACCTGGGGCAGTGCCTGCAGGAGGTGTACGTGACCGATCCGAGCGTGACGCGCGGCCTGATACCGAACGACCCCGAGCTGCCGCTGCCGCTCGACATGGTGCATCCGCTCCACGAGGTCGTGAAGATCGACTACTTCCTGCCGGGCTGCCCGCCCTCGGCCGACGCGATCTGGAAGTTCCTGAACGACCTGATCGAGGGGCGCGAGCCGTCGCTCGGGCACGGCCTGATCAGCTACGACTGAGCATCCGGAGAGAATGCTGCATGACCGACGCACTGGAAACCGCCGGCCGGGCCACGGGACTCAGACGGGTCGCCATCGAGCCGCTGTCGCGCGTGGAAGGTCACGGCAAGGTCACGCTGCTGCTCGACGAGGACGACCACGTCCGCCAGGCGCGCCTGCACATCGTCGAGTTCCGCGGCTTCGAGAAGTTCATCCAGGGCCGGCCTTACTGGGAGGTCCCGGTCATGGTGCAGCGCCTCTGCGGCATCTGCCCGGTCAGCCACCACCTCGCGGCGAGCAAGGCGCTCGACCAGGTCGTCGGCGCGACCAGGCTCACGCCGACGGCCGAGAAGCTGCGGCGGCTGATGCACTACGGGCAGATCCTCCAGTCGCACGCGCTGCATTTCTTCCACCTCGCCTCGCCGGACCTGCTGTTCGGCTTCGACGCGGAGCCTGCGCGGCGCAACATCGTCGGCCTCGCGGCCGAGCACCCGGACGTCGCGCGGCGCGGCGTGCTGCTGCGCAAGTACGGGCAGGAGGTGATCCGGCACACCGCCGGCAAGCGGATCCACGGCACCAGCTCCGTGCCGGGCGGCGTCAACAAGAACCTGTCGGCGGCGGAGCGCGACGCGCTGCTCGCGGACATCTACCAGGTCGTGGCCTGGAGCCGTGACGCGGTCCATCTGGTGCGCAGGCTGTTCGAGCAGGACCTCCCGCGGTACCGCGAGTTCGCCTCGTTCCCGGCCAAGTCGCTGAGCCTGGTCCGGGCCGACGGCGCGATGGACCTCTATCACGGGCGTCTGAGGGCCAGCGACGAGGAAGGGCGACGCATCTTCGACGGCGTGGACTACAACCACTACTGGGAGCGAATCTCGGAGGAGGTCAAGCCCTGGTCCTACATGAAGTTCCCCTATCTGAAGGAGCTCGGTGCCGAGCAGGGGTGGTATCGGGTCGGACCCCTCACGCGCGTGACGAACTGCGACTTCATCCCGACGCCGCTGGCCGACCGCGAGCGGCGCGAGCTGCTCGACTTCGACCAGGGGCGCGTTGCCGCGGCCACGCTCGGCTTCCACTGGGCGCGAATGATCGAGATGCTGCATGCGGCGGAGGCGATCAAGGAACTGCTGCACGACGACGACCTGCTCGGCGATGAGCTCACAGTCTCCGGCGAGCGCCAGGCGCGCGGAGTCGGCGTGATCGAGGCGCCGCGCGGCACGCTGATCCACCACTATCGCGTGGACGAGCACGACCAGGTCGCCCGCGCGACGCTGATCGTCTCGACGACCCACAACAACGAGGCCATGAACCGGGCGATACGCGAGGTGGCCCGCCGCTACCTCGACGGCCGCGAACTCACCGAAGGCCTGTTGAACCACATCGAGGTCGCCGTGCGCGCCTTCGATCCCTGCCTGTCCTGCGCGACGCACGCGATCGGCAAGATGCCGCTCGCGGTGGAGCTGGTGGACGCCCGGGGCGAGGTCGTCGATACGCTGCGACGCGGGTGAGCGCGGTTCCGCCGCCCGTGCTGGTGCTGGCCGCGGGCAATCCGAGCCGCGGCGACGATGCGATCGGCCCGCTGCTCGCGGAGCGCCTGGCGGCCGCGGGCCTGCCGGACGTCGAGGTGCTGACGGACTTCCAGTGGCAGGTGGAGCACGCGCTGGAGCTCGAGGGCCGGGCGCTGGCGGTCTTCGTCGACGCCGGCATGGCGACCCCGGCGCCGTTCGAGCTGCGGGCGGTGGTCGCCTCGGCGACGTACCTGCACACGACGCACGCGCTCGAGCCGGGCGCGGTGCTCGAGACATATCAGCGCGTCACGGGCAATGCACCGCCGCCGGCGCTGCTGCTCTGCGTGCGCGGCGAGTCCTTCGAGCTCGGCGACGCGCTCACGCCCGCAGCGAGCACGCACCTCGAGGCTGCCTGGGCGCAGCTGCGCCGCTTGTGCGAAAGTGAGTGGGTTCGTTTCACCAGCAGCCGGTGACGCCGATGAACGAAGCGGGGATGCGGCCCCTGGAGGGGCAGCCCGAACTGAGCGAGGCACAGATGCTCGAGCGCGCCCGGGCGTTCCGGGAATTGATGACCCGGCGGCGGACCGTGCGGACCTTCGATGCGCGTCCGGTGCCGCGCGCGCTGGTCGAGGACTGCATCGCCGCGGCCGCGACCGCGCCGAGCGGCGCCAACCTGCAGCCGTGGCACTTCGTCGCGGTGTCGGACCCGCAACTGAAGCACCGCATCCGCCTCGCCGCCGAGGAAGAGGAACGACTCTTCTACCAGCAGCGCGCGCCTGACGAATGGCTCGAGGCCCTCGCGCCGCTCGGCACCGACTGGCGGAAACCGTTCCTCGAGGTCGCGCCCTGGCTGATCGCGATCTTCGTGCAGAAGTGGGGTCGCGACGCCGACGGCCGCAAGGTGAAGCACTACTACCCGACCGAGTCGGTCGGCATCGCGACCGGCATCCTGATCACCGCGCTGCACAATGCCGGGCTCGCCACGCTGACGCACACGCCCAGCCCGATGGGCTTCCTGAACGAGATCCTCGGCCGACCGCCGGACTCGGAGCGGCCGTTCCTGCTGCTGGTGACGGGATACGCAGCAAAGGACGCCCGGGTCCCGGACATCCGCCGCAAGGCTGCCGGGGAGGTCGCCAGCTTCGTTTGAGCGGCAATTATCACTTTCGCGGCAGGGACTTACGCTTTGCCGGCGGTGGCGGTCGACAGCGCGTAGAATAGATAGACTGCCCACACGGAACAGCCACCGATGGAAAAGGACTCTGCCGCGCGTTTCGAAGACGCGCCGATCAACTGGGTGACGATGACTGTGTTCACCGCGACGCCGCTCGCGACGCTGGTGCTCGTGCCCTGGTACGGGATCGTGCACGGCTTCGGTCCCGGCGCCTGGCTGGCGTTCGCCGCGTTGATGATGGCGACCGGCCTGTCCATCACCGCGGGCTATCATCGTCTCTGGGCGCACCGGGCCTACCAGGCGCACTGGTCCGTACGCCTGTTCTTCATGGTCTTCGGTGCGATGGCGTTGCAGAACAGCATCCTGATCTGGGCTTCGCAGCACCGCACACACCATCGCTTCGTCGACGACGTCGACCGTGATCCGTACAGCGCGAAGCGCGGCTTCTGGTTCTCGCACATCGGCTGGATCCTGCGCGACTACCCGAGCGGCGAGAACGACTTCTCGAACGCCCGCGACCTGGAGCGCGACCCGCTGGTGATGTTCCAGCACCGTTACTACCTACCGCTCGCGGTGGGCCTGAACTTCGGCATCCCGCTGCTGCTCGGCTGGGCCCTCGGCGAGGTGTGGGGCGTCTTCCTGCTGGCCGGGTTGCTGCGGCTGGTGCTCAATCACCACTTCACGTTCTTCATCAACTCGCTCGCGCACGCCTGGGGTCGTCAGCCCTACACGGACGAGAACACGGCGCGGGACAACGGCGTGCTCGCCTTCCTGACCTATGGCGAGGGGTATCACAACTTCCACCACCTCTTTCAGAACGACTACCGCAACGGCGTTCGGTGGTGGCAGTTCGATCCGACCAAGTGGCTGATCGCCACGCTGTCCGGGCTCGGGCTCGCGGACAACCTGAAGCGGGTGCCGGACCTCTGGATCCAGCGTGCGCAGCTCGCGATGCAGTTCAAGCGCATGGAGCTCGCGCTCGAACGCCGGCGCGCCGGCTCAGCCGACGAGCAGTTCGAGCGGCTCAGGCGCCGCGTCGCCGAGGAATATGCCTCGTTCCGCAAGTCGCTCGAGGAGTGGAACAAGGTCCGCGAGGAGTGGGTGGCGGACGGCAAGCGACGCCTGCTGCAGCGCTGGGAAGACGCGAGCTTCCGCTCGCGCCTGCGTGAAATCGAGCATCGACTGCGGATGCAGCGGCGCCGGCTGCGCCTGATGAGCAAGGCCTACGCCTGAGCAGGCCCGGTGGGGCCGCGAGATGCGGCAGCGGCCTGCCGGACTCACAGCGCAATGCGCGGGACGCCGGATAGTGCCGCTCGACGGAAGATGCTCGCAGCGGCGAGCTAGCCGCGCCGCTGCAGGACGTAGGCGGCGGCCCCGATGATCAGGCAGGTCAGCGCCACGAGGTCGGCGACGACGACCCTCGCCAGCTGGGCGTTGTAGCCGCCGGTGGTCCATGCCAGCCAGAGGTACGACGCGACGCTGACGAAGCCCGCGATGAAGGCGACCGGCTGGAAGCCCGGGCGGAATGCCGAGAAGATCAGAAAGGCGCCGAGCAGCCCGAACAGCACGGCTCGATGTCGCATCAGGATCGCCAGGTTCGGCTCGTTGAACGACAGGCCGTAAAGCTTCCCAAGTTGCTCGCCACCGATCACGCCGGGCAGCGGCAACAGGTGGATCACGCCCACGACGACCAGCATCACCGAAACCAGGTACCGCATCAGCGACCCTCGCGATCGGCCAGGCCCGCGCGCCTGCCGTGTCTCAGCATAGCCGAGCCCGGGGCGGCCCGGGACGCCGTCCAGCCGTCTCGCGCTAGAACCGGGCGGTCAGGCCTGCGAATGCCCGGAGCGGCAAGCCCGGCCTCGCGCCGGCCGGACGCCGCGCGGCGATGTAGGTCGCGTCGAGCATGTTCTCCACCCTCGCGTACATCGACAGGTTCCGGGTGAGCTCGTAGTCGCCCGCGAAGTCGAGCACCCAGTGGGCGTCCGTCAGCTCCGAGGCGGGCGCAGGTCCCTGTCCCGCGACCGTGCGCATCGCGTCCACCCAGGAGGCGCTCAGGTTGAGGCCCCAGCGCCCGCCGCTGAGGCCGGCGACGAACTGCAGCTGGTGCTCCGGGATGTACGGCAGCTGGTCGCCGCTCTCGACCCGGCCCCATTCCTCGAAGTCGCTGTTGAAGCTGTTCTGGAAGGTCGCATCCGTGTACGTGTAGCTGAAGCGCAGCGGCAGCTGCAGGCTGCCGACGCTGGCCTGGTATTCGAGCGCAAGCTCGAGGCCCTTCATGTCCGCCTCGCCGCCGTCGAACTGCTGGCCGATGTCGCAGTTCCCGCCGGTCGAGGCCGTGCAGGTGCCGACCATGTTCGTGTAGTCGTTGAAGAACGCGATGGCCTCGGCCGAGACGGTGGCCGCCTCGTAGCGCAGGCCCAGCTCGTAGTTGACGCTCTCCTCGGGATCGCTCTCTGAGCCGGGGGCCGGCGGATTGAATCCCTTGTAGACGCCACCGACGATCCGCAGCTGATCGTCGATGAGGTAGACCGCGCTGAGTCCGGGGATCAGCTCGTTCACGTCGCTGCGACGGACCCGTGTCGGGCCTTCCGAGCGATCGGGATCGCTGCGGGAGTAGTCCCTGCGCACCATGTCGATGGACTCGAAGCGCAGGCCGGGTGTGACGATCCAGGAGCCGAAACTCAGCTGGTCCTGCAGGTAGGCGGCGAAGGCCTGCGCGTCGCTGACGCGGTTGTCCTGGCTGCCCGGCGCGCCGTCACGGGTCAGCACGAGGCGTCCGTCCTGCATCCGGTAGGCGTCGTCGTCCTGGAAGCGGTCTTCCTCGTCCTCGTGCCAGCGCAGCCCGAGCTGCACGTCGTGGGAGACGCGGCCGCCGGTCGCGGGAGACCATGACAGCACGGTCTGGATCCCCTGGCCGTAGTAGCTGCGGTTGTTGTTGCGCAGGCTGATCGCGTCGTCGGGGCTCGTCGTGCCGGTCATCCACGAGTACTCGGCTGCGTAGGTCTCCGGGTCCGCGAGGATCGTGGCCATGTCGCGGCCGCCCACGCGGTCCACCTTGTACCAGTTGCGCGAGAACTCGTTGCGATAGACGGTGCTCGCGAGCGACAGCGACGGACCGATCTCGATGAAGTGCCGCAGTTCGTACTGGTCGTGGTCGGACGTGAAGTTGTCGCGCTGGCTGGCCGAGTAGCGCCGGTAGGGCGTGCGGCCGAAATCCTCGTCCGTCAGGCCCATGTAGGTCTCGTTGTCGTCCTGGCTGGTCGTGCCGAGCCTGAGTTCCAGCTCCTGGTAGTAGCGCGCGTCGCCGTCCGTCGTGTACCGCAGCTTCGCGAGGTAGTCGTCCAGCGTGTAGCCGGTGTCGCCGCCGCCGTCGAGCTTCTTGAAGCCGTCGGTCTGCTGGCGCAGCGCCTCGATCAGGAAGCCCCAGTGTTCGCCGCTGCCGCCGGCGGTCAAGTGCCCGAGCAGGGTCGAGTCCTGGCCGTAGGCGAGGTCGGCCTGGCCCGTCAACGGGCCGGAGGGGATCGGCGTCGAGACCAGGTTGACCGCGCCGCCGGTCGAGCGGGGGCCGAAGCGCACCGACGAGGAGCCCTTCAGGATTTCCACGGCATGCATCCGCTGCATCGTCGGGAAGTAATAGGCCGCGGGCGCCGCGTACGGTGCCGGCGCGATCAGCACTCCATCCTCCATCAGCGTGATCCGTGCGCTGCGGTCCGTGCCCGAGCCGCGGATGCCGATGTTCGGCCGCAGGCCATAGCCCTCCTCCTCGACGAGGTACAGCCCGGGCACCTGCTGCAGCACCCGCATCACGTCGGTATGGCGAAACTCCTCGAGGTCCGCGGCCGAGAGGAACGCCGCCGAGCCGCCGACCAGCGCGGCGTTCTCCCGGCTGCCGATGACCATCACCTGCTCCATGCCGGGCGGCAGTGCGCCGTCGGCCGGGCCGGCGGGCTCTGCGGCAAGCGCCGGCACGGCACAGGCAGCGGCAAGGACACCGCCGAGGACGGACTTGGTTGAATTCATCGATCGACCCCGCTTGCCGGCTGCACATAGCCGTTTCTTGGAGGCCGAAATCTAAATGAGAACTATTGTTATTCGCAAGTAGGTAAGATCCGAAACGGGCCTTCGCCGGTTATCAGTCCCGGAAGTTCGTGTACTGCAGCGGCAGGTCGAACCCGCCCTTGCGCACCAGGGCAATGACCGACTGCAGGTCGTCGCGGCTCTTGCCGCTCACCCGGACCTGCTTGTCCTGGATCTGCGCCTGCACCTTCAGCTTGGCGTCCTTGATGAGCCGCTGGATCTTCTTGCCCAGTTCCGTGTCGATGCCCTGGCGCAGCGTCACCGTCTGCCGCGCCGTCTGGCCGGTGACGACCGGCTCGTCCACCTTCAGGCACTCGACGTCCACGCCCCGCTTGGCCAGTTTGAGCCGCAGGATGTCGAGCATCTGTTTTAGTTGAAAATCGGCAGGCGCCGAGAGCGTAACGACGCTTTCTTTCAACTCAAACTTGGCATTCGTGCCCTTGAAATCGAAGCGCTGCCCGACCTCGCGGTTGGCCTGGTCCACGGCATTGGCGACCTCGTGCAGGTCCACTTCAGAAACGATGTCGAACGAAGGCATCCGGCCTCCTGCATTGGGGTTGATGAGTCAGGAAGGTCCCGCGGCGGGGCGGGACTGCCGGGCCGGGCGTCGGGCCTACAGCTTCAGCGCGACCTTCATCTTGTCGACGATGTCTTCCCCGCCGTGATGCTTCACATAGTCGATCACGATCGGGCCGAATTTCTTCGCCGTGGCGAGGTCCACGCCCAGCTCGCTGAACGAAGCCGCCAGGCCCGCCCAGCGCCCGGGCCCGCGATTGCCGCCGATCAGCGAGCCGAGCCCGCCCGCCAGCGAGCTCAGTGCGCTCGGCGGCGGTGCCTCGGCCAGCAGTTTGTCGGCGCCCGGCACGTCGCGTACGAATTCCTCGAAATCGCGCCGCGCCATGTTCTGCTGCCCGGCGCGCAGCAGCGCGATCAGGCCGCCCTTGGCCTGCGCCTTGTTGACGCCGAGTTCCTTGGTAAGACGCTTGATCAGCTCGTTCATCGCTGGCCCTCCGAGGCGGCGATACTACCTCAAGCGTGGCTCCGGGGATCAAGGCTGCCAGACGAGCGCCAGGTCCTCGGCAGAGAGGTCGGATTTCCTGGGGCGCACTTCGCGGCGTTCGATCGGCACCTCGGCCGGGTCCAGCTCGGCGGACAGGCTGCTGATTTCCGACTCGAGCTCGGCCTCGAGTGCGGCCAGCTGTTGCTTCAGCGCCTCGACGTCCGCCTCCGCGTGCCGGACGTCATCCCGTTCCTTGCTGGCTCGACCGACGCTCCTGGCCGCGGCGGACGCCTTCCTCGCGGCGCTGCTGCGCCGGCTGCCGAACAGCACTCCGAGCAGGCTGCCGCCGACGTCGAGTACCGACGAGGTCGTCTGCTGGGTCGCCTGGGCCTTCTCACGCTCGAGCTTCTGCTCGGCGCGACGCCGGCGGTCACCGAGTGCGCGCAGCTTCTTCTCGTAACGCTCCCGCAGCCCCTCGACCGCGGCATCGCGCTTCTCGCGCAGCGCGAGCGCGATGTGCGCGCGGAACTCGCCCTCCGACCCGCCCGGGGCCGCTGAGACCCCGAGCAACGGGCAGTGAAAGACCGTGAGTGTCTCGCTGCGATAGACGTGTTCCTCGAGATCCCGGGCCCAGTCCCTGTAGCTGCGCGCGGCCAGCGCCCCCGGCGGAGGCTCGACGAATCGTGCTCCTTCCGCCGGTGCATCGGTGAACGTCGGCCCGCCGGCCCTCAGCACCTCGGCCGCGGACCAGTCGGGGCCCGCTTCCGTCAGCGGGGCGAGGTAGTACCACGACTCCCAGGCGTCCAGTCCGGCCTTGCCGTCGACGAAGTGGGCGCGAACCCGCGCGCCGACGCGGGCGCCGTAGGTCAGCGGCGCCGCCGCGGCGCCTGCTTCGAGGAACCGTTCCACGACGCCGGCTGCGACGATCGGCCGCTGTCCCGATCCGGTCGGTTGCGGCGCAGCGGGCCCGGCCGGCGGTGCCGCCGGCGCCGGGCTTGCGACGCCGGCACCGGGAGCGCCCGTCAGCCGCTCGATCTCCTTCAGCGTCAGCGGGCCCCGCAGGTAGCTGAGCGCCCAGCGTGTGCGGAACAGCACGGGTTCGTCGTCGTGCACGTTCCGCATCAGGAAGGTCCGCTGGCCGAGGTTCGACATCAGCCGCTCAAGCGTCCCGCGGTCCATCCCCGCAGCCGCCTCGGTCGCGAGCAGGCCCTCGATCACCCGCGCCTGGTCCCGCTCGGTCTGCAGGCGGCCGATGAACCAGGTGCCGGCATTGGAGAGTCCCTTGTAGTCGAGGTCCACCGGGTTCTGGGTCGCGAGCACAACGCCGACGCCGAATGCTCGCGCCTGCTTCATCAGCGTCAGCAGCGGCGGCTTCGACGGCGGTACCGCGACCGGCGGCAGGTAACCGGTGACCTCGTCCATGTAGAACACCGCGCGCAGGCTGCTGGTGCCGCCCTGGCGTCGCATCCAGGCGACCAGTTCGTTGGCGACCAGCGCGACGACGAACATGCGCTCTGCATCGTTCAGGTGCGCGATCGACACGATCGCGACCCGCGGCCTGCCGTCGGAAGTGAACAGCAGGCGCTGGATGTCGAGCGGCTCGCCTTCGAGCCAGGCCGAGAAGCCGGGCGCGGCCAGCAGCGCGTTGATCCGCAGCGCGAGCTCGTTGCGGGCCTTGGCGGGCATGAAGGTCTCGACGTCGAACACGCCCACCTTGTCGAAAGGCGGCTTCAGCACTGCCTGGATCAACGCCGCGAGATCGGGACTGCGGGCGTTGCGCCATGCGTCATCGAGTATCGCGGACAGTAGTATGTGCTCGCGGCTCTGCACCGGGTCGGCGTCGATGCCGAGCAGCCCGAGCAGCCCCGCGATCGCCCCGCCGACACGCTCCCGCATCGCGGTGGCGTCGGCCGCGAGCGCGGCGTCCGGGGCCGCGAACGAGCGCAGCACCGACAACGGCCGGCCGGAACTCGAGCCGGGCGTGTAGATCGCGACTTCGGCGGAATCGCGCAGGCGGCTGATGCGCGCACCATCCTGTTCCCACTCCGCCAGCCCCTCGCGCCACTTTCCGGCCGTCGCAGCCGCGTGCTCGGCGACGGTGAGGCCCTTGCGCTCGGCCTCGCCCGGGTCCACCCAGGGCTCGAAGTCCGCGCCGCGCAGCTCCGGGAACGTGAGCGCGAGATTGCCGATGTCGCCCTTGGGATCGATGACCAGCGCCGGGATGCCGTCGATGGCGGCTTCCTCGAGCAGCGAAATGCACAGGCCCGTCTTGCCGCTGCCCGTCATGCCGATGCAGACGGCGTGGGTCGTCAGGTCCCGGGAGTCGTAGAGCAGGAGATCGCCCGATTGCTGCGACTCGGGGTCGAGTTCACGACCGAGGTAGAAGACACCGAGCTTTTCGTAACTGGGGAGGGTCATGGTTCGCGCCTGGGTCGAAGTCCGGTCGTCGCTCGCAAGGAACCTGTGCGAAGAATAAGCGATTGTCCCGGTGTGGGCCGAATCGCGCCCGATCGACGCGCCCGGCGCGCAGGCGTCTGGCAGGTCCCGGGTCGTTCGGGCGTTCGCCGGATGCCTTCGACCTCGTCTCCGGGGATCGGGCCGACGGTAAGCGCGCCGGCCCTGCGCTGCGTTCACAGGAATCGTCTAGACTCGGCGGACCTGTGGCCGGGCATCCGGATTACAGAGTCACAACAGCACAAAGGGGGAGTTTCTATGAGCGGGGAGAAGTCCTATTCAGGAAGTTGCTTCTGCGGCGCAGTGCAGTGGACCGTGAGCGGCGAGCCGGCCGCGATGGGCTACTGCCATTGCGAATCGTGCCGTCACTGGTCGGCGGGGCCGGTCAACGCGTTCACGCTGTGGAAGCCCGAGGCAGTGCGGATCACGAGCGGCGCCGACAACATCGCCAGCTACAACAAGTCGCCGAACAGCCACCGGAAATGGTGCAGGACCTGCGGCGGACACGTCTTCACGGATCATCCGGGGATGGGCCTGGTCGACGTCTATGCAGCCGTGATCCCGGATTTCCCGTTCCGGCCGGCGCTCCACGTGAACTACCAGGAAGCGACGCTCCGGGTCCGGGACGGCCTGCCCAAGCTGAAGGATTTTCCGGCGGAGATGGGCGGCTCGGGCGAGACGCTGCCCGAGTAGTCCGGCGCCGCGGCTCAGCGGTAGCCTTTCGCCTGCAGCGCGAACAGGCTCGCGTAGTGCCCGTGCTGCTGCATCAGTTCGTCGTGCGTGCCGCGCTCGAGGATGCGGCCGCCCTGGATGACCAGGATCTGGTCCGCCATCCGCACGGTCGAGAAGCGGTGCGAGATCAGGATCACCATGCGGCCCACCGCGAGCTTGCGGAAGCGCTCGAACACCTCGGCCTCGGCGCGGGCGTCCATTGCCGCGGTCGGCTCGTCCAGCACCAGGATGTCGGCCCCGCGGCGCATGAAGGCCCGCGCCAGCGCGATCTTCTGCCACTGGCCGCCCGAGAGCTCGCGGCCGTCCTTGAACCACTTTCCGAGCTGCGTCTCGAAGCCCTGCGGCAGCTCGTCCACGAACGGCATCGCAGTCGATAGCTCGGCGGCCTCGCGCCACAGCGCCTCGTCCTCGAAGCGCTGCACGTCGCCAACGCCGATGTTTTCGCCGACCTTGAGTTGGTAGCGCGCGAAGTCCTGGAATATCACTCCGACGCGGCGCCTGAGCACGCCCGGATCCCACTCGGCGAGGTCGAGGCCCTCGAGCGTGATGCGGCCGGACGACGGCAGGTAGAGTCGCGTCAGCAGCTTGATCAGCGTCGTCTTGCCCGAGCCGTTCTCGCCGACCAGCGCGAGGCTCTCGCCCGGCCGCAGGTGGAACGAGACGTCCTCCACGGCCGGCTCGGTGGCACCCGGGTAGGTGAAGCTCACCCGCTCGAAGCGCACACCGTCCGCCGGGTCCGGTCCCCGGGTCGCGCGGCCGGGCGGCGTGTCGACCGGCGTATCGAGGTATTCGTACAACGTGGACAGGTAGAGATTGTCCTCGTACATGCCGCCGATCGCAGCCAGGCTCGCCGAGACCGCGGCCTGGCCCTGCCGGAACAGCAGCACGTACATCGTCATCTCGCCCAGCGTGATGCTGCCCCGCACCGCGCTGACCGCGATCCAGGCATAGGCCGCATAGAACGCGCCAGTGCTGATGAGCCCGAGGAAGAAGCCCCAGGTGTCGCGCCGGATCGTCAGCGCCCGGTCTTCCTTGAACACCTTGCGGAAGATCTGCCGGTAGCGCTCGAGCAGCAGCGGCCCGAGCTCGAAGAGCTTGACCTCCTTGGCGTGGTCCTCGCGCGCGAGCACCGTCTCCAGGTACATCTGCATGCGGGTCTCGGGCGAGCGCCAGCGGAACAGCCGGAACGCATCGCCGGAGAACTTCGCCTCCGCGACGAAGGCCGGCAGCCCCGCAAGAAACAGCACCGCCACGGCCCAGGGCGAGAACTGCCAGAGCAGCACCGCGAAGCTCGCGATCGCAATCGCGTTCTGCACCAGGCCGAAGCTGCGCATGACCAGCGACAGCGGGCGCGTCGAGGCTTCCCGGCGCGCGCGCGTCAGCTTGTCGTAGAACTCCGAGTCCTCGAAGTGACGCAGCTCCAGCGTCAGCGCCTTCTCGAGGATCATCTCGTTGACGCGCTGGCCAAGCTGGGCCCTGAGCAGGGACTGGCAGGTCGAGAGCCCGCGCTGCGCAGCCGCGAGCGCGGCCACCAGCAGGCCCTCGAGCAGCACCCAGCCGAGCACCGTCGAGAGGTCTGTCGAGCCCGCCGCGTGCGCGGTGATCGCCGCGAGCACCGCATCGACGATCCGCGCACCGACCCAGGCGATGCCGGCGGGCAGCAGCCCCGCCACCAGCGTCAGCGCCGCGAGCGCGACGGTGAGCGGCCGGCTGGTGCGCCAGACGAGCTCGATCGCGTGGCGCGTGTAGCCGAAGACCTCCGGGAGGGCCCGCAGCATGTCCATGCCGCCCGCCTCGAACGGCGCGGTCGTGGAGCCGAGTCTTCGTCCCGCGACCATGCCTCAGCGCAGCGGCAGCTCGAGGTCCGCGACCAGCGCCTGCACCGCCTGCTGCGACTCGGCCTGCACCGCGCGCTCGATCACGTGCCGCTCGAAGTGAGGCGCGAACAGCTGCATGAAGTCGATCTGGTACCTGCGCAGCAGCCCGCCGCGGCGGAAACCGATCCAGGTCTCGTGCGCCGGAAACAGGTGCGAGGTGTCGATCCGCACCAGGTCCGCGTCCTCGTCCGGGTCGATCGCGAGGCTCGCGACGATGCCGATGCCGAGCCCGAGCCGGACGTAGCGCTTGATCACGTCGGCGTCGCGCGCGGTCAGCACGACATCGGGCACCAGGCCTTCCGCGGCGAAGATCTCGTGCAGCGAGGAGGGGCCCGAGAAGCTGAAAACGTAGGTGATGATCGGATGGGCCGCGAGCTCGCTGAGCGTCGGGGTCTTCTGCTTCGCGAGCGGATGGCCCCTGGGGACCACGACGTGGCGGTGCCAGCGGTAGCAGGGCAGCAGCGTGTAGCCGTCGAGCAGCGACTGCGAGCCGGTCGCGATCGCGAAGTCGATCCGGTCGAGCGCCGCCATCTCGCCGATCTGCTCTGACGTGCCCTGGTGCAGGTGCAGCCGCACGTCCGGGTACTGCTCGCGGAAGCGCCGGATCACCTCGGGCAGCACGTAGCGCGCCTGCGTGTGCGTCGTCGCGATCGACAGCGAGCCCCGCGACTCGTCCTTGTAGTCGTCCGAGAGGCGCTTGATGTTCTGCACCTCGCGCAGGATCCGGATCGCCCGGTCGATCACCTGCTGGCCCGCCGGGGTGACCCGGCTCAGGTTGCGCCCGTCACGGATGAAGATCTGGAAGCCGAGCTCGTCCTCGAGCAGCTTGATCTGCTTCGACACGCCGGGCTGCGAGGTGTGCAGCTTCTCGGCGGCCGCCGTGATGTTCAGGCCGTTCTGCGCGATGGCCGCCAGGTAGCGGAGCTGGTGGAGCTTCATCGCGGCATTCTATGCGAATCGGCCGCAAATCCCGCTTGGCCGCGGCCGGTCGCCGCCGCGCATGCTGCCGGGTCACGGAGAGCGGAGCGTGCGATGACGCTGGCGACGATACTGAGCCGCACCCAGCAGGGCATGGACGCGCCGCTGGTGCGGGTCGAGGTGGACGAGGGCAGCGGCCTGCCCTCGTTCTCGATCGTCGGCCTGCCGGAGACCGCGGTGAAGGAGAGCCGCGACCGCGTGCGCGCCGCGCTTGCGAACTGCGGTTTCGAGATGCCGCCCGGGCGGATCACCGTGAACCTCGCGCCGGCCGACCTGCCGAAAGAAGGCGGGCGCTTCGACCTGCCGATCGCGATCGGGATACTCGTTGCCTCGGGGCAGCTGCCGGCCGAGTCCTTCGACCGGACGGAACTCTATGGCGAGCTCTCGCTGAGCGGTGCGCTGCATCCGATCCGCGGCGTGCTGCCGACCGCGCTGCAGGCACGGCGTTCCGGTCACACGCTGGTGCTGCCGCTCGCGAACGCGGCCGAAGCTGCACTTGCCGGCGCCGAGCGCGTGCTCGGCGCCGGACACCTGATGGAGGTCTGCCGTCATGCCCTGGGCGTGAGTCCACTGCCGCGCGCGCAGCCTCCTGAGATTGCCGCCGCGGCAGCGTTGGCGGCCGACCTCGCGGACGTGAAGTCTCAGCCGCGCGCCAGGCGCGCGCTGGAGATCGCCGCCGCAGGCCAGCACAGCCTGTTGCTGATCGGGCCGCCCGGCTGCGGCAAGAGCATGCTCGCCCGCAGGCTGCCAGGCATCCTGCCGCCGCTGACGGATGATGAAGCGGTCGAGACCGCGGCGGTTCGCTCGCTGACGACGCGCGGCTTCCATGCCGCGGAATGGGGCATCCGGCCGTTCCGAAGTCCGCATCACACGGCCTCCGCAGTCGCACTGGTCGGTGGCGGCTCGCAGCCGCGGCCCGGCGAGATCTCGCTCGCACACAACGGCGTGCTGTTCCTCGACGAGCTGCCCGAGTTCGATCGCCGGGTGCTGGAGGTGCTGCGCGAGCCCCTCGAGTCAGGGCACATCGTCGTGTCCCGTGCGGCGCGCCAGTCCGAGTTTCCCGCCCGGTTCCAGCTGGTCGCCGCGATGAATCCCTGCCCTTGCGGCCACCTCGGCGATCCGTCCGCGACCTGCCGCTGTCCACCGGAGCGCGTGGATGGTTATCGCAGCCGGATCTCGGGGCCATTGCTCGACCGGATCGACCTGCACGTCGACGTGCCGAGGGTGAGCGCCGGGGACCTCGTGCAGGCGACGCCGGGGGAATGCTCGGCCGAGGTTGCGGCGAGGGTGATCGCGGCGCGGTCCCGGCAGCTGCAGAGACAAGGCAAGGCCAACGCGCAGCTCGAAGCCAGCGAGCTGGAACCGGACCGTCTCGTGGATCCGCCGGCGATCGAACTGCTGGAGCGAGCGATGCACAAGCTCCGCCTGTCGGCGCGTGCCTATCACCGCGTGCTGCGCGTTGCACTGACCATCGCCGACCTGGCGGGCTGCGCACGTGTCGGCAGCGAGCACGTCGCCGAGGCGGTGACGCTGCGCCAGCTGGATCGACGCACCGCGCCTGCCGGCGACGAGGCGATTTCGCGCTGATCACGTGAGTTTTTCGGCGCGACGCGAACCGCGCGCTCGATTCCAATGACACACAGGAAGCCTGCATCGGGCAGGTCGTCGCCAGGGATGGTAGCCGCTATGAATCGGTGCGCAGGATTGCGATGGGCCGGGTTGGCGTTGGGTGTGCTCGTTGGTGCTTCGGCCCAGGCGCAGGAAACTCCGGTTGGGCGGACTGCGGGCGCGGCGACCGTGTCGACCACGGGTGCGGCCCGGTATGTGATGCCGCTGGCTCTGCCGCCGGGTACGAACGGCCTGGCACCGAGCATTGCGATCACCTACGACAGCCGTAGCGGCAACGGCCTGCTCGGTGTGGGCTTCGGATTGTCGGGCTTTTCGTCAATTCGGCGCTGCGCGAGTACGCTCGCGCAGGACGGCCGGCTCGCGAGCGTCGCGCTCGATGAAACGGACCGCCTGTGCCTCGACGGACAGCGACTGCGGCGGGTCAGCGGCACCTACGGACGGTCTGGATCTACCTACCAGACCGAGGTCGAGCGATTCACCCGGGTGACGGCCCAGGGCGTGGCAGGCGCCGGGCCGGCATGGTTCAGGGCGGAGACCCGCGCGGGGCTGATCTACGAGTACGGTGCCACGGCGGACTCCCGGATCGAGTCGGTCGGCAGCGCGACGCCTCGCGAGTGGGCCCTGAGCGCGATTCGCGATCGCAGCGGAAATTACATCACGTTCAACTACGTCGAGGACGTCGCCAACGGGACCTACCGGCCGGGCCGCATCGATTACACCGGCAACAGCGCGACCGGCGCCGTCCCGTACTACTCGCTGCGGTTCCACTACGAGGCCCGCCCTGCAGACGACTTGCCGACCGCCTATGTCGGCGGCGGCGTGTCGCGTGAAACGCAACGCCTGGCGCGGATCGAGGTCGAGTACGCGGCCCTGAGCCTGCCGCTGCGCCGATACGAGTTCGCGTACGCGCCGGCCGGCTCTACTCCACTGAGCTGGCTCGCGAGCGTGCGGCAATGCTCACACGACGACTGCCTGCCCCCGACCTCGTTCACGGCGGCGAGCATGGATCCCGGGCTGCGGGCCGAGGTACCGACAGGCCGTGCAGCGGGCACGGCCTCGCACGCGTTCCCTGGCGACATGGACGGCGACGGCTTCGAGGACCTCGCCTACTTCGACCAATCGGCCGGCCGATGGGCAGTCCTGCGCGGCAGTGCAGATGGACTCTACGGAACGCCGATCGTCACTGCCTACGGATCGGCCGCGCTGTATGCACAGGCCGTTGCGATCGATCTCGACGGCAACGGGAAGCGCGATCTGGTCGTTCCGGAGCCCGGCGGTGACTGGTACTGGCTGAGGCACGCGGAGGGCAGCCACTATGCATTCAGCTCCACCGGTGTGGAGAACACCGCGGCAGCAGGCAGCGCGCTTGCGGCCGACATCGACGGCGACGGACTGGAGGACCTCGTCTACGCGAGGGCCAACAGCCACTCGATCGCATGGCGCAGGAACCTGACGACAGCCGCCGGTCCGGCGTTCGCGGCGGAGGCCGTGCTGTGGACGTCCCCTTATGCCGCGTACTTTCCGACGACGTCGTTCGGCACCAGCGAGCACCGCTTCAGGTCCGTGGTTCGAAGCGGGGACTTCAATGGCGACGGTCGCACGGACCTGCTGGTCTGGCAACAGCACGACCTGTGCGGCGGCGATCCGTCCTGCACGATCTGGCGCCGCGAGTGGCACGCACTCACCTCGCGCGGGAACTCGCTGGTGACGAGCCGCGTGTTCGCTACCGATTTCGCGCCACAACTCGGTGACTTCAACGGCGACGGCCTGACGGACGTGGTCGTGCCGGCCACGTCGGGCGATGGCGTCACCTGGTCCGTGTACTACGCGGCCGGTTCCCGCGGTGCCGAGGACGCCCGGTTCACCGAAGCGGTCTCGACCGCAGTGTCGGCGCCGACCAACGGAGCCGCGCTGGTGTTCGACTGGGATGCCGACGGTCGCGCCGACATCGTCTATCCCGCCGTCACCGGCGGATGGACGCACTGCCGGGCGACGGACTCGACGATCGGCGCCTGCGTGTCCACCGGCCAGCCCGTCTCCGTCCAGTTCCGCTCGCCAATCGTGCTCGATGCGAATGGGGACGGACTCGCGGACCTCGCCTACGCCTCCGGTGACTGGCGTTTCCGCCTGCACCGCGACGGTTCGCCCGGGCGCCTGGCCCGCGTGACGGACGGGTACGGACATTTCGCCGAGTTCAGCTACGCGACGCTGGCGAATCCGGCCGTGCACGTACCGGGGACCGGCGCCGGGTTCCCGAGTCGCGAGTTCGCGGGGTCGCTGGGTGTCGTGGCGAGGCTCCGGCAGTCGGACGGCACCGGCGGCAGCTACGACACGGATTTCTCCTACCGTGGTGCCCGGCTCCACCTGCAGGGACGCGGGTTCCTCGGTTTCGCCACTCGCGCCTGGCGAGACAGCCGCACGGGCGTCACCACGACTGAAAGCTTTGCACAGGACGCCGAGCGGTTCGAAACGATCGGGTCGATGACTGCCCGGGAGACCCGGAGCGCGAACGGCACGCTGCTCGACCGAACCAGCCTCGAGTGGTCGCGGAAGGTGTTCGGCAGCGGCTACGAGCAGCGGCGTTTCCCGTATGTCGCCGGGCAACTCTCCGAGCACTTCGAGCTCGACGGCCAGAAGGTCGTCAGCACGCAGGAGCGGTCCGAGCACGACGCGTTCGGGACGCTTACCGCGCGTACGACGACGCGCACCGAGCATGCGACCGGGCTCGACGCGGGCGCGCAGCATGTCGAGCGGCTGAGCCTGACCGGCGTCGTGAACGACACCTACAACTGGTGCCTTGGGCGGCCGGCCGGCACGCAGCTGAGCCGGTCGCATTCGCTTGCCGGCGGCGGGGAGCAAACCCGCAGCGATTCCTACAGCTGGGACTACACGCGCTGCCGGCAGACGCAGCAGGTCGTCGAGCCGGGGAACTCCCAGCTGCAGGTCACGACCGCGTACTCCTACGACCAGTACGGCAACGTCAGCGTCCGTCGCGTGACGCCGTACGGGCTCACGACACGTTCGACCGCGTTTGTCTGGACCGAGAACGGCAGGTTCATGGGCTCGACCGTCAACGCGGAGGGGCACAAGACGACATACGCATGGGACCCGGGCCGCGCACGGATCTCCTCGATCACAGATCCGAATACGCTCGTGACCTTCCTCGACTACGACGCATACAACCGCATCCGCAGGATCACGCGTCCCGACGGCACGACCACCAATTACGACCGCACCTGGTGCAATGCGCAGTGCGCCACGGACCGGGCCCTGTACCGCGTCGAGACCCTCGAGCGGGGCAAGGGCGGCGGCTACGTAACCAGCCATGAACAAGGGTTCGACGGCGCCGATCGCCCCGTCTACGCGATCGTGGACCAGCCTGGCGGGTCGCGCAGCCAGGTGCAGACCGAATACGACGCGCTTGGCAGGCTGAGCCGCGCAAGTGTCCCGGAGCTCTGCTGTGGTGCGCCGTCGCTCTGGGTGAGCTACGCCTACGATGTCCGCGGCAGGCGGGTCTCCGAGCAACGGCCGACGAGCGAAGCGATCCCGACGCCGCTCGTGACGGCCTGGCGCCATCACGGGTTGGCCACGACGCGGATTGATCCGCTCGGTCGCGAGGTGAGCTGGACGAGTGACGTCGATGGCAACCCGCGGCAGTTCATCGACGCGGGCGGCTCGGATACCGAGTACGAGTACGACGCCTTTGGAAACCTGGTCAAGGTCCGGGACTTCTACGGTGTCGAGACGCGGATGTCGTACAACCTGCGCGGATTCCGCACCGAGATCGTCGATCCGGACGCGGGTCGCTGGGTGCAGGACTATTACCCGACCGGGGAACTGAAGTCGCAGTGGAATCCGCGTGGACAGCGATCGCGGATTTCCTACGATCGCCTGTCCAGACCGGTGACCCGCATCGAGACCGACCTCGCGACCACTTGGACCTGGGGCACGTCGTCCGCGAGCCGCAACCTGGGCTCGCTGGCCTCGATCTACTCGACCGGTTTCAGCGAGACGTATGTCTACGATCCGCTGGGCCGCCTCGCGGGCGCGAGCACGACCATATCCGGCAAGACCTACATCGGTCGTTACTACTACGACTCCGTCACCGGGCTGCTGGACAAGTACTCCTATCCGGCGATTCTCGGCCAGCCGCAGTTCCTGGTCAGGTACGAGCGTGACCGCGGGCGCGTCGTGCGAATCAGCGACGCCAGGGGAGTCGAGGGCACGTTCTGGGAAGCCCGGGGATGGAATGCGCGTGGACGCCCGACGCAGGAAGCGCTGGGCAATGGCGTCGAGGTTTCGACCGTCTACGACGCCGTCACCGGACTCCCGCAGGCTGCGACCGCCGGTCCGGGCGGCGGCTACAGCCTGCAGAACTTCGCTTACACCTGGGACGCCGCGGGCAACCTGACCTCGCGCCGCGACTTCGTTCGAGGAATCGACGAGCAGTTCAGGTATGACAACCGCGACCGGCTGGACGACGTCAGACGCAACGGCGCGCTTACGCTCGATCTCGCCTACGACGAGACGGGCAACATCACCTACAAGTCGGACGTCGGCGCGTACCAGTACCACGCGCAGCGCCCGCACGCGGTGGTCGCCGCCGGCTCGAACAGCTATGAGTACGATGCAGCGGGCTCAGTCACGAATGCGAACGGCACGACGATCCAGTGGACCAGCTACGCGCTGCCGACCCAACTGAGGCATCCGAACGGCAACAGTTCGAGCTTCAGCTACGGGCCGGACCGGGCGCGCTTTCGCCAGCTCGCGCAGGCAGGTGGGCAGAGTACCGAGACGCTCTACTTCGGTGGCGGAATCTACGAGCGCTCGACACGCGACGGCGTCCTCACCGAGCGCTTCTACATCGAGGCAGACGGCCGCCCCGTCGCAGTCCGTTCGCAGACCACTGGATCCCAGCCCGAGATCAAGTACCTGCTTTCGGATCACCTCGGTGGCGTCGACGCGGTGACGTCGAGCACAGGTTCGTTGCTTGTTCGGGCCTCGTACCACGCATTCGGCGCCAGGCGACTTGGAAGCGGCCTCGGCGACGTTCCGAGCGAGGCTGAGTGGCAGGGGATCGGCGCGACGACGGCGCGCGGCTACACAGGTCACGAGCACCTCGACAACCTCGGCCTGATTCACATGAACGGCCGGGTGTACGACCCCGTGCTCGGTCGCTTCCTGAGCCCCGACCCATACGTGCAGTCGCCGTTCGATTCGCAGTCGCTGAATCGCTACAGCTACGTCGCGAACAACCCGCTTTCTTCCGTCGATCCCAGCGGCTACGTATTCGAAGCGATCAAGGAGATCTGGGGCGACCTGCTGCGCACGATGATCGATGGCATGCGGCCGTCGCCGCTGGGCGTGAACTTCAGCTTCTCGAACACCGGCGCGCAGGGGCTCGAGGGTGCGGGCGTTCCAGCCGGGTCGCATGGACAGGACAGGCCGTTCACCTTCGGGGGCAGCCCCGCCGCGGGCGGCCCGGCGGGTTGGAACGTCGAGGCCGGCTGGCATCTGCCGCATACGCCGGCGCCTTCGGGCGGAGCGGTGGAGACCATGTACCGGGCGCGATCCGGCGGGCCGCGGTCGCCGGTACCGGATTCGGGTGCAGGCAATTGGGATCGGTGGGATGCCGTTCACATCGCGCTGGATGGCGTGGCCGCCAGTCCCGTACCGGTG
>CAZKLS010000020.1:0-32821 GCA_964553405.1 uncultured Steroidobacteraceae bacterium | reverse complement strand
TGCGCACGTCGCGCAGCGCGTCCTCGGCGCCGCGCTTCTCGAACTTGTTCAGCACGATCAGCTCGGCGTAGTCGAGCATGTCGATCTTCTCGAGCTGGCTCGCGGCGCCGTACTCACTGGTCATCACGTAAATCGGCAGGTCCACCAGGTCGACGATTTCCGAGTCGCTCTGCCCGATGCCGGCGGTCTCGACGATGATCAGGTCGAAGCCGGCGTACCGGAGCAGGTTCAGCACGTCCCCGAGAACCTCGCTGGTCGCGACGTTCTGTCGCCGCGTCGCGAGCGAGCGCATGAAGACGCGCTCGTTCGACAGCGAGTTCATCCGGATCCGGTCGCCGAGCAGGGCGCCGCCGCTGCGGCGCCGGGTGGGGTCCATCGCGACCACCGCCACGTTGCGCTCCGGGAAGTGGCGCAGGAACCGCATCAGCAGCTCGTCGGTGAGGCTGGACTTGCCGGCGCCACCGGTTCCGGTGATCCCGATCACCGGCGGCCGGCTGCGGGCGCGGCTCACGGCCTTCTGCAGCGTTTCCCGCAGGCCCTTCGAGGCCTCGCCGAGTTCCAGCTGCGAGATCGTGCGCGCGACCTGCTGCTGGTCCCGGGGACCGACTGGGCCGAATTCGAAGCCCGGCCGCGCGTGGTGCCGCGCGCGCTCGAGCACATCCTCGATCATCCCGTCGAGCCCGAGCGTGCGACCGTCCTCTGGCGTGTAGATGCGTTCGATGCCGTAGGCGTGCAGTTCCTCGACTTCCTGCGGCGCTATCGTTCCGCCGCCTCCGACGAACACGCGGATGTGGCCGGCACCGAGTTCGCGCAGCATGTCCACCATGTAGCGGAAGTACTCGTTGTGACCGCCCTGGTAGGAGCTGACCGCGATGCCGTCGGCATCCTCCTGGATCGCGGCGCGAACGATGTCGGCGACGCTGCGGTTGTGCCCGAGGTGCACGACCTCGGCTCCGTGCGACTGCAGCAGGCGCCGGATGATGTTGATTGCCGCGTCGTGCCCGTCGAAGAGCGAAGCCGCGCTGACGAAACGCAGCGGTACCGGCGCCCCTTCGGCATCGGCGGCCGACCGCAGCCTGGCATCAGACCCGCTGGCATATCCCATTCGCGCTCACCTCGGCCGCCACGGCGGGGCGGCCAAAATACTACTTTTGAGTAAAAATCTACCGTCGAGTATGATTTAGCCCTCGAAGGGCCGTCAAGCGATGCATCCTGCATCGCGGACGCCCGCATTGGAAGCACGATGCCAAGAAGCAGACGCCCGGCCGCCGAGAGCACCCCGGAACCGCCTTCAGCGCTGTGGCCGCCGGGCGGCCGGCGACGCAATCACGCCGTCAAGCGTGAAGCCGTGATCCGGGCCGCGGCGCAGGCGTTCAACGAGCGCGGCTACCACAACACCTCGCTCGACGACATCGCTGCCGCGCTCGGCGTCACGAAGCCCACCGTCTACTACTACGTCGACAACAAGGAGCAGCTGCTGTTCGAGTGCTTCCGGGAAGGCCTCGAGCGCATCCGGGACGCGTTCCGCGCGGCAGCCCGGCACGAGAGCAGCGGCCGGGAGCGGCTCGCCTCGGTGCTTCGCGATTATGCGGCGGCCATCGCCTCGGAATTCGGCTGGTGCATGGTGCGTGCCCACGACCAGGACCTGAGCCCGCAGATGGCGCGCCAGATCCGGGAACTCAAGTCCGAGATCGACCAGGGCCTGCGCCGCCTGATCCGCGAGGGCGTCGAAGACGGGTCGATCGAGCCCTGCGACACGAAGATCACCGCGTTCGCGCTCGCCGGCGCGCTGAACTGGATCGCGCACTGGTATCGCCCCGGCCAGGGCATGAGCCCGGCCGAGCTCGGAGCCGCGTTCATGCAGGTCTTCGAGCAGGGTCTCCGCCCCCGCGGATGAGACCGATAGCCGACGCTTTCTTGCGCTGCAAAAACCGGTAGGCATAAACTCCCGCGTTCCCAGACCAGACACGCGGACTCGAGAGGGGGAAAGACATGGCCGACAGACTCGTGATCGTCGCGACCCGCCGAACGCCGATCGGCTCGTTCCAGGGCATGTTCAGCCAGGTGTCGGCCACCGCGCTCGGTGCGGCCGCCGCACGCGGCGCGCTGCAGGACGCGAACGCCGGCCCGGACGACATCGACGAGGCCATCTTCGGCTGCGTGCTGCCAGCCGGGCTCGGGCAGGCGCCGGCACGACAGGCCGCGCTCGGTGCCGGACTCAACCCCGCGGTCCCGGCGACCACGGTCAACAAGATGTGCGGCTCCGGAATGAAGGCCGTGATGATGGCCGGCGACCAGATCCTCGCGGGTCACGCCGCCGTGATGCTGGCAGGCGGCCTCGAGTCCATGACCAACGCGCCCTACCTGCTGCTGAAGGCCCGCTCGGGCTATCGCATGGGTCACGGCGAGATCATGGACCACATGATGTACGACGGCTTGCAGAGCGCCTGGGACGGCAAGCCCATGGGTTGCTTCGCGGATGCGACGGCCGAGAAGTACGGCTTCTCGCGCGAGGACCAGGACGCTTTCGCGGCGGAATCGGTGCGTCGTGCCCAGCGTGCGGTCAAGCAGGGCGACTTCGTCGACGAGATCGCGCCGGTGGTCTTCAAGACCCGCAAGGGCGAGCAGACCATCAGCGAGGACGAGACGCCTTTCGCGCTGGACATCGACAAGATCCCGAGCCTGAAGCCTGCCTTCAGCAGGGACGGCACCGTGACGGCCGCCTCCTCCTCGTCGATCTCGGACGGCGCAGCAGCCGTCGTGCTGGCGAGCGAGTCCGGCGCGAAATCCAGGGGCATGAAGCCGATCGCGCGGATCGTCTCCTACGCGAGTCACGCGCAGGCGCCCGAGTGGTTCACCACGGCACCCGGACCCGCGATCCGCAAGGCGCTCGATGCGGCGGGCTGGAAGGCTTCCGAAGTGGACCTGTACGAGATCAACGAGGCCTTCGCCTGCGTCGCGATGGCCGCGATCAAGGATCTCGATCTCGATCACGCGCAGGTCAACGTCAATGGCGGCGCCTGCGCGCTGGGCCACCCGGTCGGCGCGACCGGTGCAAGACTGCTGGCCACGCTGGTACACGCGCTGCGCCGGCGAGGACTGAAGCGCGGCGTCGCCTCGCAGTGCATCGGCGGCGGCGAAGCCACCGCGATGGCGGTCGAGATCCTCTGAGACATGGCCGGCCGGGGACGCCCTGTGGCGTTCCCGCTTCGCCGGCACGCTGCGCGGCAGGCCCGCACCCCTCCACGAACGAGCAGAGTGAACCATGGAACTGAACAACAAGGTCGTCGCGATCACCGGCGCGGCGCGCGGCATCGGGCGCGCGATTGCCGAGGCATTCGCCGCACGTGGCGCGCGTATCGCGCTGCTCGATCTGCAGGGCGATGAACTGGAGCGTACCTGCGGCGAGCTTGCGGCCACCGGGACCGATGCCCGCGCCTACCCGGTCAACGTCACCAGTGAAGCCGAGGTCGCCGCGGCGCTCGATGCGCTGGTCGCGGACTTCGGCCGGCTGGACGTCATGGTCAACAACGCGGGGATCGTCAAGGACGGACTGCTGGTCAAGGCGAAGGACGGGCAGGTCACGGGCAAGATGAGCCTTACGCAGTGGCAGGCCGTGATCGACGTCAACCTGACCGGCGTCTTCCTCTGCGGGCGCGAAGCGGCGGAACGGATGATCCGGCACGGCCAGGGCGGCGTGATCATCAACGTCTCCAGCGTCTCGCAGGCCGGCAACATGGGACAGACGAACTACTCGGCGGCCAAGGCCGGCGTCTCGGCCATGACCGTCGTCTGGTCCAAGGAACTCGCGCGCTACGGCATCCGCACCGCGGCGATCGCGCCGGGCTACACGCGGACAGAGATACTCTCGGGGATGACTGAGGAGACGCTGGCGAAGGTCACCGCACCCGTGCCACTGAAGCGCCTCGGCCTTCCCGAGGAGATCGCCGACGCGGCGCTTTTCGTCGCGCAGAACGACTTCTTCAACGGTCGCTGCATCGAGCTCGACGGCGGCCTGAGGATCTGATCATGAAGCTCAAGCACGTGCACGCAGTCATCACCGGCGGCGCCTCGGGCCTCGGCCAGGCCGCGGCGGAGAACATCGTGGCCGGCGGTGGCCAGGTCGCGCTGTTCGACGTCAACGAGGAACTCGGCCCGGCACTCGCGCTGCAACTCGGCGAGGCGGCGACGTTCCACAAGGTGGACGTCACCTCCGAGGCGGCGGTGGACGAGTCAGTCAAGGCGGCCGCCAAGGCGATGGGCGGCCTCAATGTCGCGATCAACTGCGCGGGCGTCGGCTGGCCGAAGCGCATGGTCGGCAAGGACGGTCCGATGCCCGGCGAGTTCTTCCGCAAGGTGGTCGAGATCAACCTGGTCGGGACGCTGCTGGTCTGCAAGGCTGCCGCAGCCGCGATGCAGACCAACGAGCCGAACGAGGACGGCGAACGCGGCGCGATCATCATGACCGCGTCGGTCGCGGCCTTCGACGGCCAGATCGGGCAGGTCGCCTACGCGGCGTCGAAGGGCGGCATCGTCGGCATGACGCTGCCGATGGCGAGGGAACTCGCGGGCCAGGGCATCCGCGTGGTGACCGTGGCGCCGGGCCTGTTCATGACGCCGATGATGGCCGGCCTGCCGGCCGAGGCGCAGGAGTCGCTCGGCAAGCAGGTCCCGTTCCCGCCGAGGCTCGGGCGACCCGCCGAATACGCGCTGCTGGTGCAGCAGATCATCGAGAACCCGATGCTGAACGGCGAGACGATCCGCCTCGACGGCGCGATCCGGATGGCGCCACGCTGACGCCCGGCGCTACTCCAGGTCGGCGATGAAGCGGTCGGCCTCGGCGATGGCCTTGTCCAGTTCCCGGACCAGCGCATCCACCTGGGCGTCCACCTGGGCGACCTCGCCGCGCAGCCCCGCGATGGCCCGCGCATTCAGGTTGTGCTTCAGGAACAGCACCTGGTCGCGCAGCGGCTGCAGCGCGGGCTCGAGCCTGCTCTCCGCACGCTTCATCGCGCCGATCATCTCCTGGTAACGGGCGCGCGTCCGGTTCAGCTGCTGCTCGCTGCGCGCGCGCAGCCCCGCGTCGGAGTACTGGGCGAGCTCCGCATTCCATTCGTCGAACAGCGCCGCGGCCACGTGCTCGACCGCGTCGATGCGCTCGCGCACCGCGTCCGCGGCCTGCTCACTGTCCTCGAGCTGCGCAGCCAGCGACTTGTAACGGGCCTCGAGCTGGCCCCCGTCGACGGCGACGACCTTGCGGAACTCGGTCAGCGCGTCGGTGATTTCCTCCCGAGCATCCTGCTGGGAATCCCGCGCAGACTCGACGCGGTCCACCAGGATGTCGCGCTTCGCGTAGCCGACTTTCTCGGCGGCCGCGTAGTAGGCCGACTGGCATCCGGACAACAGCATGGCCGCGGCCAGCATCGGGAAGATCCTGATCATTCGTTCGCTCCGGCAGTCATCGACGAGGCCACGGCACCGGATCGAACCGGAAGCCGCGGCAGTTGGAATGGAAAACGACCGGCCGGCCCGCGTCAACCAGCGCCGCGGCCGGCCGGTCGCCGTACGGCCCTCGCGAGCGCGCTGCCGCTCCAGCTAGGGGTATTCCGACATGATCGAGCGCCCGGGACGTTGTAGAGGATAAAATCCGGCCAACAAGAACAGAACGCTCAGGCTCGGACCGTCCGAAGCTGCAAGGACCATTACCTGCAAGGGTCAAGATCATGACTGATTCGACGATGGAGACTATCGAGCGCGACGTGATGGAGTACGACGTCGTGATCGTCGGCGCCGGCCCGGCCGGGCTCAGCGCGGCGATCCGGCTCAAGCAGCTGAAGCCCGATCTGAACGTCTGCGTGCTCGAGAAGGGTTCCGCGGTGGGGGCCCACATGCTCTCCGGAGCCGTGTTCGAGCCGGGTCCGCTCGATGAGTTCCTGCCGGAGTGGCGCGACCAGTACACCGGGCTGCGGGTCCCTGCGGGACGCGACGAGTTCAACTTCCTCACCCGCAACAAGCGCTACCGGATGCCGACGCCGCCGCAGATGGCGAACCACGGTAACTTCATCATCTCGCTGGGCAACCTCGCCGCCTACCTCGGCACCAAGGCCGAGGAACTCGGCGTGGACGTGTTCGCCGGCTTCGCCGCGGCCGAGGCGCTGATCGACGAGGCCGGCGCCGTTTGCGGCGTGCGCATCGGCGACATGGGGCTCGATGCCGACGGCCAGCCGGGCGACAACTTCGCGCCCGGCCCCGAGATCCGTGCGCCGGTCACGATGCTGGCCGAGGGCTGCCGCGGCAGCGTCACGAAGACGCTGATCGAGCGGTTCCGGCTGGACGCGGGCAAGTCGCCACAGACCTACGGACTCGGCTTCAAGGAGCTCTGGCAGCTTCCAGAGGGACGGGTCGAACCGGGCCTGATCCAGCACACGGTCGGCTGGCCGATGGATACCCGCACCTATGGCGGCAGCTTCATGTACCACCTCGACGAGAACCGCCTGTACGTCGGCTTCGTCGTCGGCCTCGACTACGAGGACCCGCGGTTCGAGCCGTTCGAGGCCTTCCAGCAGTACAAGAACCACCCGAGCCTGCGGCCGCTGTTCGAGGGCGGCGAGATCCTCGCCTACGGCGCGCGGACGCTGATCGAGGGCGGCTGGCAGTCGATGCCGACGCTGGACATGCCGGGCGCGCTGCTGGTCGGGGATGCCGGCGGCACGCTGAACGTGCCGAAGATCAAGGGCGTGCACCAGGCGATACGCAGCGGCGCGCTGGCCGCGCAGCACGTCGCCGAGACCGGCACGACGACCGGGTTCGATCAGCGCTGGCGCACTTCGCCGGGCGGCATCGAGCTCTACAAGGTCCGCAACATCCGTCCTGGCTTCCACAAGGGCATGTGGGCCGGGCTCGCGAACGCGGCGCTCGAGACCGTGACCGCGGGACACACGCCCTGGACGCTGAAGAACGTCGCCGACCACTCGGCGCTGCACCGGCTCGACAAGGGCGCTCCGCCGGAGCGGGGCTGGGGCGAGCGTGCGCTTGCGCCACGCGATCGCGTCAGCGCGGTCTACTTCGCCGGCAACGTGCACGAGGAATCGCAGCCCGTGCACCTGAAGGTCGCCGACCTCACGATCTGCGCGACCCGCTGCGCCGAGGAGTACGGCAACCCCTGCCAGTACTTCTGTCCGGCACACGTCTACGAGATGGTCGACGACGGCTCCGGCAGCCGGCGCCTGCAGATCAACGCGTCCAACTGCGTGCACTGCAAGGCCTGCGACATCAAGGATCCCTACGAGATCATCACCTGGGTCACGCCGGAAGGCGGATCCGGCCCGAACTACCAGAGCATGTAGCGCAGATGGCCGGGCCGATCTGGACCCCCTCGCCGGAGCGTGTCGCCGCGTCGAACCTGACGCGGTTCGCCGAATCGGTGCGCGATCGCTACGGCGCACCGGAGGGCGGCTACGAGAAGCTCTGGCGGTGGTCGGTGGACGAGCGCGAGACCTTCTGGGACGCGCTGGTGGAGTTTGCCGACGTTCGCTGCGAGCGCGGCAAGGCACCGGTGCTCCGGCACCGCAACAGGATGCCGGGCGCCGTCTGGTTCGAGGATACGCTGCTCAACTTCGCGGAGAACCTGCTCGCGAGGCGCGACGACCACGAAGCGCTGGTGTTCGTGAACGAGCGCGGGCAGCGCCGCGCGCTGAGCTACCGGCAGCTGCACGAGGAAGTCGCCCGCGTCGCGGCCGGACTGCGCGAACTGGGGATCGGACCGGGTGACCGCGTGGCCGGGTTCCTGCCGAACGTGCCGGAGGCCGTCGTCGCGATGCTCGCGACCACGAGCCTCGGCGCCGCCTGGAGCTCCTGCTCTCCGGACTTCGGCATCAAGGGCGTGCTCGACCGCTTCGGCCAGATCGAGCCGAGCGTGCTGTTCACCGCCGACGGCTACTACTACGCGGGCAAGACGCTCGACTCGCTCGCACCGATCCGTGGCGTGCTGCAGCAGCTCGACTCGGTCCGGCGGGTCGTCGTGGTGCCCTACGTGGCGGATGCGCCGGACATCTCCGCGGTCCCGAACGCGGTCGGTTACCGCGATTTCGGCACGCCGGGCAGCGCGCTCGAGTTCACGCGGCTGCCGTTCGCGTCGCCGCTCTACGTGATGTACTCCTCGGGGACGACCGGCGTCCCCAAGTGCATCGTGCACGGGATCGGAGGCACGCTGCTGCAGCACCGCAAGGAGCACCTGCTGCACGTGGATCTGCAGCCCGAGGACCGTCTGTTCTTCTTCACCACCTGCGGCTGGATGATGTGGAACTGGCTCGTATCCGGGCTCGCGAGCGGCTGCACGCTGATCCTCTACGAAGGCTCGCCCTTCCATCCGGACCGTGACGTGCTGTGGCGCATGGCGGAGCGCGAGCGGATCACGATCTTCGGCACCAGCCCGCGCTACCTCGGCGCACTCGAGAAGGACGGCGGCACGCCGGGCGAGGACTTCGACCTCGCGCCGCTGCGGACCATGCTGTCCACCGGCTCGCCACTCGCGCCGGAGCAGTTCCGGTTCGTCTACCGTGCCGTCAAGCAGGACCTGCACCTGGCCTCGATATCGGGCGGCACGGACATCATCTCCTGCTTCTGCCTCGGCAGCCCCTGGCTGCCGGTCCACGCAGGCGAGATACAGTGTGCGGGCCTCGCGATGAAGACCGAGGTGCTGAACGAGTCGGGAGAGCCCGTGCGCGGCGAGCAGGGGGAACTCGCCTGCACCGCGCCTTTCCCGTCGATGCCGATCGGATTCTGGAACGACCCGGGCGACGAGAAGTACCGGGCCGCGTACTTCGAGCGCTTTGCGAACGTCTGGCACCACGGGGACTTCGCGCTGCAGACCGAGCGCGGCGGCTTCGTGATCCTCGGCCGCTCGGACGCGGTACTCAACCCGGGCGGCGTCAGGATCGGCACCGCCGAGATCTACCGGCAGGTCGAAACGCTGCCCGAGATCCTCGAGAGCGTCGCGGTCGGCCAGGACTGGCAGAACGACGTCCGCGTCGTGCTGTTCGTCCGGCTGCGCCCCGGCGCGAGTCTGGACGAGTCGCTCGAGAGGCGGATCCGGGACGCGATCCGCGCGAACACGACGCCGCGGCACGTGCCGGCCAGGATCGTGCAGGTCGAAGACATCCCGCGGACGATCAGCGGCAAGATCGTCGAGCTCGCGATACGCGACGTGATCCATGGCCGCGTCGTGAAGAACACTGAGGCGCTCGCGAACCCGCAGGCGCTGGAGCACTTTCGCAACCGGTCCGAGCTGGCGGTGTGAATCGCACCCGTGCACGCAGCAGATGAGGCGCCGCTGGGCCGTGCATACCGGGAGTCGCTCGAGCGGCACGGTTACGCTGCCGACCCGGCCCAGCAGCACGCGGTGGAACGCCTCGAAGACCTCCGCCGTCGCCTGCTGCGCTCGCGTGCATCCGATCGGGGACTGATCGGCCGGCTGCGCCGGCTGACCTCGGGCGGCAGTCCCGAGCTGGTGCGGGGCCTGTACCTCTGGGGCGGCGTCGGTCGCGGCAAGACCTTCCTGATGGACCTGTTCCACTCGAATTCGCCCGTGCCGGCCCGCCGCGAGCACTTCCACCGCTTCATGAAGGACGTGCACGCGCGCCTGCGCCGCCTGCGCGATCTCGAGAATCCGCTCGCGCACGTGGCGCGGGAGATGTCCGGGGAGTCGAAGGTGCTGTGCCTGGACGAGCTGTTCGTCAGCGACATCGCCGACGCGATGATCCTCGGCGGCCTGTTCGAGGGCCTGCTGGAGAACGGCATGACGCTGGTGTTCACTTCGAACCTGCCGCCGTCCGGGCTCTACCGGGACGGCCTGCAGCGGGCGCGCTTCCTGCCCGCCATCGCGCTGATCGAGCACCACTGCGAAGTGCTGTCCGTGGACGGTGGCGTCGACTACCGATTGCGCGAACTGCAGCAGGCGCCGCTCTACCTGACACCGGACGGACCGGACACGCAGCGGGAAATGCAGCGTCGCTTCGAGGCGATCGCCGGCGACACGGGCAGCGTCGGCGGCGAACTCGAGGTCGAGAGTCGCGCGATTGCCGTGCGGCGGCGCACGGCAGACGTGGTGTGGTTCGAGTTCGCCTCGATCTGCGACGGTCCCCGCAGCCAGGCGGACTACGTCGAGATCGCACGCGACTACCACGCCGTGTTCGTCTCCGGCGTGCCGTGCTTCGACGCGAGCCTCGACAACCAGGCGCGGCGCTTCATCGCGCTGGTGGACGAATTCTACGACCGGAACGTCAAGCTGGTGCTGTCGGCCGCCGTGCCGGCGGAGCAACTCTATCGCGGCGAGCGGCTCGGCTTCGAATTCGCACGCACGCTGAGCCGCCTGAAGGAAATGCAGAGCCACGAGTACCTCGCGCGGGCCCATCGGCCCTGAATCGCTGGCGCCGCAGCCGGCCCGATCGTTACACTTGCAAGCATTACCGGCCCCTGCCCTGCCCCGGGACCCCATGCCGAACAGCCGCAGACAGATCGACCTCGAGCGGTTCCTTCCCTACCGGCTCTCGGTATTGAGCAACGAGGTCAGCGCTGCGATCGCCAGCACCTACCAGCTGCGCTTCGACCTGAGCATTCCCGAGTGGCGGGTGATTGCCGTACTGGCCCGCCATGCCGGCCTCTCGGCCCGGGACGTCGCCGAACTCACCTCGATGGACGCCGTCGCGGTCAGCCGGGCGGTGAGTCGCCTGCTCGGCAGCGGCAGGATCCGCCGCGACGTATCGAAAAGCGACCGGCGGCGCTCGGTGCTGCGGCTTTCGCGGCGCGGCATCGCGGTCTACCGCGCGGTTGCGCCGCTCGCGCTCGACTACGAACGGGAACTGCTCGAAGGCATGAGCGCCGACGAGCGACAGGCGCTGGATCTTGCGCTGCACAAGCTGACGTTGCGCGCCCGCGGTCTGCGGCAGAACACCGTCGGCGCCCCGCGGCGACGCGCGCCGCTCAAACGCTCCCTATAATCGACGAACGACACAATTCCGAACCCAGCCCACGGGGAAAGCCACCATGACCGGAACGATTCCGGCTGCCCGCCAGCACATACTCGATGACATCGCCGCGGCCGCACGCAAGCTTCCGGGTCCCCGGCCCGTGGTAGGGCTGTCCGGGTTCGTCCGGGAGTACTACCACGGCGTGGACGAGGACGACCTGCGCGAGTCCGATGCAGCCTCGCTGGCCGCCGCCGCCGCGGCGCACCTGCGCTTCGGTGGCCGACGCAGGACGGGAACGCCGCTGGTGCGGGTCTTCAATCCGACGCTCGAGTCCGACGGATGGAACTCGCCGCACACGGTCGTCGAGGTGGTCACCGAAGACATGCCCTTCCTGGTCGACTCGATGGCGATCGTGCTCAACCAGTGCGGGCTGCCGATACAGATGATGGTGCACCCGGTACTGCGGGTCGCGCGGGACGGGCGCGGGCGGATCACCCGCGTTTCGAACCGGGGCGCGTCCGGGCCCGGACTCGAGTCATGGCAGCAGATCCAGGTGCAGAGAACCGCCGATCCCGGCAAGCTCGAGGAGATCCGCGCACGGATCCTGCGGGTGCTCGAGGACGTGCGGCTGTCGGTCGAGGACTGGCCTGCGATGCGCACGCGCGCGCTGGACGTGGCGCGCGACCTGCTCGGCGGCGTGCCTGGCGTGTCGCGCGCGGAGTCTGCCGAAGCGAGCGCCTTCCTCGAGTGGCTCGCCGACAACCACTTCACGTTCCTCGGCTACCGCGAATATCGCCTCGAGCGCGGCCCGCGGCGCGACCGCGTGGTCCCGATACCCCGCAGCGGCCTGGGCCTGCTGCGCACCGGCGCCGGCCGGCCCCGGGCCACGGCCACCACGCTCTCGGACGAGGTCCGCCGCAAGGCGCGCGAGGCGGTCGCGGTGGTCGTCACGAAGGCGAACTCGATCTCCACCGTGCACCGCGCCACGTACCTCGACTACGTCGGCGTCAAGACCTTCGACGCGAGCGGACACGTGGTCGGCGAGCGCCGGTTCATCGGCCTGTTCACTTCGACCACCTACAGCACGAGCCCGCGCGAGATCCCGCTGCTGCGCCGCAAGGTGCAGAAGGTCTTCGAGCATTTCGGCGTTTCGCCGGTCAGCCACGACGGCAAGGCGCTCGTGCACGCGCTGGAGACCTACCCGAGGGACGAACTCTTCCAGGCCAGCGTCGCCGAGCTGGTGCGCACGACGCGCGGCATCGTCAATCTCTACGAACGCCGACGCGTCAGGCTCTTTCCGCGGCGCGACCCCTACGGCCGCTTCTACAGCTGCCTGGTGTTTGTGCCGAGGGACCGCTACAACACCCAGGCTCGCGAGCGCATCGAGCAGATCCTGCTCGAGGAACTGGCCGGCACCGCGCTCGAGTCGCAGGTGCAGATTTCCGAGTCCACGCTCGCCCGGCTGCAGATCCTGGTGCGCACCGATCCGGACCGCCCGGTCAGCGCCAACGTGGACCAGATCGAGCAGCGGGTCACCGAGGCGCTGCGCACCTGGGAGGACTCGCTGCGCGAGGAACTCGACCAGCGCCTGCCGGAGGACCAGGCCGCGGCGATCACGCGGCGCTTCGGCAGTGCCTTCCCGGTCGCTTACCAGGAGTACGTGAGCGCGAAGGACTCGATCACCGACATCCTCGAACTGCTCGCGCTGCCCGCGGAAGCGCCGGCGCTCGGCATCGAGCTGCGTCCCGGCGACCCCGTGGAGAAGACGGCGCACCTGCGCCTGTACCGGCGCGGCGATCCGGTCGCGATGTCCGACATCCTGCCGCGACTCGAGAACTTCGGCCTGCGGGTGCTCAACGAGCGGCCCTACCGCATCAAGCTGGCCGGCGAGGCCGAGACGTGGATCCAGGACCTCGAGGTCGTGCACGAGCTGCAGATCGCGATCGACACGGAGCAGCTCTCGGCGCGCTTCGAGAAAGCGTTCTTCGCCGTGTGGAACGGGGCCGCGGAGAGCGACGGTTTCAACCGCCTGGTGCTCACCGCCGACCTCGACTGGCGGCAGGTGCTGGTGCTGCGGGCCGTCTGCAGGTACCTGCTGCAGACCGGCCTGCCGTTCAGCCAGCGCTACATGGAAACCGTCATTGCGCGCCACGCCGGGATCGCGGGACGGCTCTCGCAGCTGTTCGAGGCCCGCTTCGATCCGGGGATCAAGGCTTCGCGCCGCAAGGCCGGCATCAAGAAGATCCTGGCCGCGATCGACGATGCGCTGCAGCAGGTCACGAGCCCCGACGACGACCGGATCCTGCGTGCGTTCCGCGGCGTCATCCGCGCGACGCTGCGCACCAACCATTACCAGCGGGATGGCGCGGGCCAGCCGAAGTCCTACCTGTCGATGAAGCTCGAGCCGCGCAGAATCCCCGACCTGCCCAAGCCGCGGCCGGTGTTCGAGATCTGGGTGTACTCGCCGCGGGTCGAGGGCGTGCACCTGCGCATGGGCAAGGTCGCCCGCGGCGGCCTGCGCTGGTCGGACCGGCGCGAGGACTTCCGTACCGAGATCCTGGGCCTGATGAAGGCGCAGAACGTCAAGAACACGCTGATCGTCCCGGTGGGCGCCAAGGGCGGCTTCGTGCCGAAGCAGCTGCCGGTGGACGGCAGCCGCGAGGACGTGCAGCGCGAGGGCGTCGAGTGTTACAAGACCTTCATCCGCGCGCTGCTCGACGTGACCGACAACGTGGTGGGCGACGCGGTCGTGGCGCCGCAGCAGGTCGTGCGCTACGACGAGGACGATCCCTACCTGGTCGTTGCCGCGGACAAAGGCACGGCGACGTTCTCGGACACGGCCAACGCGCTCGCGGCCGAGTACGACTTCTGGCTGGGGGATGCCTTCGCGTCGGGCGGCTCGGCCGGCTACGACCACAAGAAGATGGGCATCACCGCGCGCGGCGCCTGGGAATGCGTCAAGCGGCACTTCCGCGAGATCGGTCTCGACACCCAGTCCGAGCCGTTCAGCGTCGCCGGCATCGGCGACATGAGCGGGGACGTATTCGGCAACGGGATGCTGCTCTCACCCCACATCCGGCTCGTCGCCGCGTTCAACCACCAGCACATCTTCCTCGATCCGCAACCCGATGCGGCGCGCAGCTTCCGTGAGCGGCAGAGGCTGTTCGCGCTGCCCCGCTCGAGCTGGGAAGACTACGACCGCAAGGCCCTCTCGAAGGGCGGTACGATCCTGCCGCGCTCGGCGAAGGAACTGACGCTGAACGCCCAGTGCCGGGCGCTGCTGGGCCTGGAAGCCGCGAAGGCGACGCCCAACGAGGTCATCCGGGCGATCCTCCGGCTACCGGTGGACCTGCTGTGGAACGGCGGCATCGGCACCTACGTCAAAGCCTCCTGGGAGGCGAACGCCGAGGTCGGCGACCGCAGCAACGACCCGGTCCGGATAGACGCGCGCGAGCTGCGCTGCAAGGTCGTCGGCGAGGGCGGCAACCTCGGTGTATCGCAGCTCGGGCGGATCGAGTTCGCGCTGCAGGGCGGCCGGATGAACACGGACTTCGTGGACAACTCCGGCGGCGTGGACTGCTCCGACCACGAGGTGAACATCAAGATCCTGCTGGCGGTAGCCCAGCGTCGCAGGCGGCTCGCCGGCGGCGCCCGCAACCGCCTGCTGGCCGAGATGACCGACGAAGTCGCCGCGCTGGTGCTGCGGGACAACTACCTGCAGAGCCAGGCGATCAGCCTGCTCGAGGCTACTTCGGCAACGCGACTCGGCGAGCACGCGCACTTCATCCGGCAGCTCGAGCTCGCCGGCACGCTCGACCGGAACCTCGAGTTCCTGCCGAACGCCGAGGACCTCGACGAGCGGCAGCGGGCCGGCCAGGGCCTCACGCGGCCGGAGCTCTGCATGCTGCTCAGCTACTCGAAGATCGCGCTGAACGCGCAGCTGATCCAGTCGGACGTACCGGAAGATCCGTACCTCGGACAGGAGCTGGATCGCTACTTCCCCGACCGTCTCACGCGCCGCTACGGCGAGTTGCTCGGCGAGCACCGCCTGAAGCGCGAGATCATCGCGACCGCGACCACCAACAGCATCGTCAACCGGATGGGACCGACGTTCGTGGCGCGAACGCAGCAGGACACCGGCGCCGACGCGGCGACGGTCGCGCGTGCCTACACGATCGCCCGCGAGGCCTTCGAGGTGCGCGAGATCTGGGCCGCGATCGAAGCGCTGGACAACCGCATCCCCGCGGCCGCGCAGTACTCGATGATCCAGGACACCGTGGCGCTGCTGCGGCAGGTGTCGTACTGGCTGATCGAGCGACACCGCAACGAGCTCGGCATCGAGCGCCAGGTCGGTCGGTTCCGTCCGGGGATCCGTGAGCTCACCGCCTCGGCCGGCGACTGGCTGACCGGCATCGAGCGCGAGACGTTCGACTCCCGGACCCGCGAACTCGAGCAGTCGGGCATCGCCGGCGCGCTCGCCCGCCGCGTGGCCGCGAGTGCCGCGCTGCAGAGCGGTCCGGACATCGTCGAGCTCGCCCAGGCGCGCAGGCTCGAGGTACCCGTCGCGGCGCAGGCTTACTTCGCCGTCGGCGAGGCCTTCGGACTCGACTGGCTGCGCCAGCACGTCGAGGCGCTGGAGATCACCGGGCACTGGCAGGCGGTGGCGCGTGGCAGCCTGCGCGAGGCGCTGTCCGAGACGCATCGTCGCCTGGCACAGCGGATCCTGGAGGAGACCCGGGAGCGGGACCCGGTCCGGGCAGTACAGCGCTGGCAGCAGCGGCACGCGGCCGAGGCCGCGCACGCCCAGGGCGTCGTGAACGACATTCGCAGCCAGCCGACCGACGCGGACTTCGCCTCGCTCTCGGTGGCGCTGCAGACGGTGCGGAGGCTCGCGCTGACCGAGCCCTGATGCGCTGCGGCCTCGTCGTCACGACCTACGAGCGACCACGGGCGCTGGCCCGGGTGCTCGAGAGTCTCGCAACGCAGACGCGCTGGCCGGACGAAGTGCTGATCGCCGACGACGGATCGGGACCGGACACGGCCGAGCTGGTCGGGCGCTTCGCGGCGACGGCGCCCCGCCCGGTCCGGCACCTGTGGCAACAGCACGACGGATTCCGCGCCGGCCGGATTCGCAACGAGGCCATCTGCAGGACGGACTGCGAGTACCTGGTGCTGCTCGACGGCGACATGGTGATGCACCCGGAGTTCATCTCGGATCATCTCGAGGCGGCGACGCCGGGACGATACAGCCAGGGCGTGAGGGTCCCGCTCGACGAGCGGGCGAGCCGGCGGCTCGAGCTCTCCGCTGCGCCGTTTCCAGCCTGGTCCGCGCGCGGCGTCGGCCTGCTGCGCCGCAGCTACCTGGTGCGGTCGCGACGCCTGGCCCGCCGCTCGCGTCGCATCGGCAACTCGCTGGTGTCGGTGAAGTCCTGCAACCAGGGCTTCTGGCGCGAGGACCTGGTGCGGGTCAACGGCTTCGACGAGGCGATCGTCGGCTGGGGCTCGGAGGACAAGGAACTCTGCGCGCGGCTCGACAACGCCGGACTGAACCGGCAGACGCTGCTCTTCGCTGCGATCGCCTGCCACCTCGCGCACCCGCCGGCATCGCGGTCGCTGGCCGAAACCAACCGGCACCGCTGGCAGGAGACCGTGCGCACCGGCCGCGTCCGCTGCGAGCTGGGAATCAGCTCGCACTGACGCCAGCACCGTCAGGGGATTCCCGTCTGGCGACGCTTCGGGCCGATTGCTATAAATAGCCCGGTCAGCCACTTAAAAGCACGCAATCCCATGAAGACCGGCAAGCTGCTGCTACTGCGCCACGGCCAGAGCACCTGGAACCTCGAGAACCTGTTCACCGGCTGGATAGACGTGGACCTGTCGGAGCTCGGACTCGTCGAGGCCCGCGAGGCGGGCCAGCTGCTGAAGGCCGAGGGCCTGCGCTTCGACGTGGCCTTCACCTCGGTCCTCAAGCGCGCAATACGCACGCTGTGGATCGTGCTCGACGAGATGGACACGATGTGGCTGCCGGTCGAGCGCAGCTGGCGCCTGAACGAGCGGCACTATGGCGCGCTGCAGGGCCTCGACAAGGCGCAGACCGTCGAGAAGCACGGCGCGGAACAGGTGAAGATCTGGCGGCGCAGCTACGACATCCCGCCGCCACCGCTGAAGCTGACGGACCGCAGCCACCCCCGCTACGACCGTCGTTACGCCGCTGTGCCGCCGACCGACCTGCCCTCGGCCGAGTCGCTGAAGGACACGCTCGCCCGGGTACTGCCCTACTGGGAGGCGAGGATCGCGCCCGAGCTGCTGGCCGGGCGGAACGTGCTGGTCGCGGCCCACGGCAACAGCCTGCGTGCGCTGGTCAAGATGCTGGACAGGATCAGCGACGAGGAGATCGTCGGGCTGAACATACCCACCGGCGTGCCGCTGCTGTACGACCTGGACGCGCGGCTGAAGCCAAGGTCCAGCCGCTACCTCGGCGACCCGGAGGCGATCAAGGCGCGCGCGGACGCCGTGGCGCGGCAGGCCGAGGCCCGCAAGAAGGCCCCGGCGGGCAAGAAGACGCCGGCCCGGAAGAAGAAATAGCGCTCAGACCAGGAAGCCGCCGTCCACGACCAGGAACTCGCCGGTGACGTAAGAGGACGCGTCGGAGGCGAGGAACACCGCCGCGCCCGCGAGATCCTCGGGCTCCCCGACGCGCCGCAGCGGGTTCTGCCCGACGTAATGGGCGAGCTGCTGCTCGTCCTTCAGCAGCGCGCCGGCGAACTTGGTGCGGATCAGGCCGGGCAGGATCGCGTTGCAGCGGATGCCCTCGGGGCCGCATTCGCGCGCGAAGGCGCGGGTCATGTTCAGCACCGCCCCCTTCGTGATCGAATAGATGCCCTGCATCGGACCGGGCCGCACCGCGTTGACCGATGCGACGTTGATGATCGAGCCGCCGCCACCCGATCGCATCAGCCTCGCGCCGAGCACTGAGGTGAAGAAGTAGCCGCGGATGTTGACGTCCACCGTCTTCTGGAAGGCGCCGAGGTCGGTGTCGAGGATGTGGCCGTAGTACGGGTTGGTCGCCGCGTTGTTGACCAGCACGTCGAGCCGGCCGAAACGCTCCTGCACCTGGCCGATGAGCCGCTCGATCGCGTCGAGCTCGCCGATGTGGCAGGCCATCGCCACGGCTTCGCCGCCCGCGGCCGTGATCGCCGCGGCGACCTCGTCGCAGGCCTGCTGCTTGCGGCTCGAGACGACGACCCGCGCGCCCCGCGCCGCGTAGGCCCGGGCGATGGCTTCGCCGATGCCGCGGCTCGCGCCGGTGACCAGGGCCACGCGGCCGGAAAGATCGAACATGTCAGGCATCGGGCTCTCCTCGTTTCGGATCCATGCGGAACGGCTGCCGGCTGCGTCGCGCGGCAGCGCGTTCAGGTCGCGGCGCAGAGCCGCTCGCGCGCCGCATCGAACTCGCGGCGCATGCGTGCCACCAGGTCCCGGGTCGGCAGCGTCTCGTGGATGTTCCCCACGCCCTGCCCGGCGCTCCAGATGTCGCGCCAGGCCTTCTTCGCCATGTTGCCGCCCGAGCCGAAATCCATCGCCGACTTGTCGGCCTCCGGGAGGTTATCGGGGTCGAGCCCGGCAGCCGCGACGCTGCGCTTCAGGTAGTTGCCCCGGACGCCGGTGAACAGCGACGTGTACACGATCTCGTCGGAGGACGACTCGACGATCATCTGCTTGTACTCCGGCGGTACGTTCGCCTCGGTCGTCGCGAGGAAACGCGTGCCGATGTAGGCCATGTCCGCGCCGAGCGCCAGCGCCGCGAACACGTCCGCGCCGCTGCTCATGGCGCCGGAGAGGATGATCGTGCCGTCGAAGAAGCTGCGGATCTCCCTAAGCAGCGCGAACGGGCTCGCGCCGCCCGCGTGTCCGCCGGCGCCCGCGCAGACCGCGATGATGCCGTCCACGCCCTGCTCCGCCGCCTTGCGCGCATGGCGCAGGCTGATCACGTCGTGGAACAGCAGCCCGCCGTAGGAGTGCACGGCCTCGACGATCTCCCGCGGCGGTCGCAGGCTGGTGATGATCAGCGGCACCTCGTGCCGGACGCAGACCTCGACGTCGTGCACGAGCCGGTCGTTGCTCGCGTGCGCGATCTGGTTCACCGCGAACGGCGCGACCTTCGCCGAGGGGTTCGAGCTCGAATACTCGTCGAGCTCGCCGCGGATGCGCAGCAGCCACTCCTCGAGCATCGGCGCGGGACGGGCGTTCAGCGCCGGGAACGCGCCGATGACGCCCGCTTTGCACTGCTCCACGACCAGCTCGGGCGTCGAGGCGATGAACATCGGCGCGCCGATCAGCGGCAGCGTCAACCGGTCCGCGAAGCTCGCCGGGATGGGCATCAGCAAATCCCGTGCATCAGGCCGCCTGCGACTTGCCGCCGTGCGCGTGGAACGCCTCGCCGCGCGCCGCGCGGTCCTTCAGCCAGCGCGAGGGCTTGAAGCGCTTGCCGTAGCGCTTCGCGAGCTGCTCGCACTCCGCGACGAACCTCGCGATCCCGACCGTGTCGATGTAGGACAGCGTACCGCCGGTCCAGGCCGGGAAGCCCCAGCCGAGGATCGAGCCGAGGTCCGCCTCGGCCGCGGTCGTCACGACGCCCTCCTCCATGCAGCGCGTCGTCTCGAGCGCCTGGATGTGCAGCAGGCGCTTCATCACTTCCTCGACCGGGGGCTGCTCGGGCAACTGCGGATAGACGTCCCGGAGCCCCGGCCACAGGCGCTTCCTGCCGTCCTGCGGGTAATCGTAGAAGCCGGCGCCGAAGCGCCGGCCGGGGCGCTTCAATTCCTCGACGAACTTCTGGATCACCGCGTACGCAGGCGGCTCCTTGAAGCGGCGGCCGAGGTCCTTCTCGGTCTGCTTCAGTACCTTCCACTGCAGGTCGATCGTCACCTCGTCGCTGACCGCGAGCGGACCGACCGGCATCCCGGCGAGCTTCGCGGCGTTCTCGATCAGCGCCGGGCTGATGCCCTCGCGCAGCATCGTCATGCCCTCGTAGCAGAACGTCCCGAAGCAGCGGCTCGTGTAGAAGCCGCGGCTGTCGTTGACGACGATCGGCGTCTTCCTGAGCTGCCCGACGTAGTCGAGCGCGCGGGCCAGCGTCTCGTCGCTGGTCTTCTTGCCGAGGATCACCTCGACCAGCGGCATCTTGTCCACCGGCGAGAAGAAGTGGATGCCGATGAACTGCGCAGGCCGCTTCGAGGCCTGGGCGAGGCCCGTGATCGGCAACGTCGAGGTGTTGCTCGCGAAGACGGCGCCCGGGCCGATCACCGCTTCCGCCTTACGCGTCACCTCGGCCTTCAGCTCGCGGTTCTCGAACACCGCCTCGATCACGAGCTCGCAGCCGGCGAGGTCCTCGTACATCGTCGTGGTCCGGATGCGGGCCAGGATCGCCGCGACTTCCTCCGGCGTGCGCCGGCCGCGCTCGACCTGCTTCGCGAGCAGCTGCTGGGCGTAGGCCTTGCCCTTCTCGGCGAGCTCGAGCGAGGTGTCGAGCAGCACGACCTCGATCCCGGCCAGCGCCGAGACGTAGGCCACGCCGGCACCCATCATCCCGGCTCCGAGCACGCCCAGCTTCTTCACCTGGGTCTTCGCGGGACCCTGCGGGCGTCGCGCCAGCTTGTCCGCGAGTCCCTTGTTGACGAACATCGTGCGCATCAGGTTGCGTGCGACCGGTCCGGCGAGCAGCTGGCCGAAGTACTTCGATTCGATCTCGAGCCCGGCGTCGATGGGCAGCTGCGTGCCCTCGTACACGGCCGACAGGATCGCGAGCGGGGCCGGGTAATTGCGCTGGGTGGTCCGCGCGGTCAACGCCGTGCCGACCATGAACGTCTGGGCCACCGCCGGCGAGGCCATGCCCGCGCCGCCCGGGACCCGGAAGCCCTTCTTGTCCCAGGGCTGAACGCCCTCGCCTCCGCCGAGTATCCAGCGCCGCGCGCGCTCGACGATCTCGTTCGCCGGAGCGAGCTCGTTGACGATTCCTTTCTTCAGCGCGTCGGCGGCCCGCACCTGCCGGCCCTCAGTGATCAGCTTCAGCGCCTCGGTCACGCCGATCATGCGCGGCAGGCGCTGGGTGCCTCCGGCGCCGGGCAGCAGCCCGATCGTGACTTCAGGCAGGCCGACGGCCGCCTTGGGGCCATCCTCCATCACGCGATAGTGGCAGGCGAGCGCGACCTCGAGTCCGCCGCCGAGCGCGACCCCGTTGATCGCGGCCGCCACCGGCTTGCCGCAGGTCTCGAGCCGGCGAAGAAGCTGCGAAAGACCCTGGCTGAACCGGGCCGCCTCAGCCGGCGTGACGCCACGATCATGGGCGCCGACCATGTCCTTGATGTCCGCGCCGGCCATGAAGCTGGATTTCGCGGACCCGATCACCGCGCCGCGCACGGCGGCGTCGGTCGCGATCCGGCCGATGCATTCCTCGAGGTCCTTCTGGAAACCCGGCGTCAGCACGTTCATGGGCCGTTCGGCGACGTCTATCAACAGCAGCGCGATACCGTCGCCGTCCACGGAGTAACGGATGTTCTGTGTCATGAGATCGATCCCGTAAGTCTTGCGGGCGTCCGTTCAGACGCGTTCGATGATGGTCGCGGTGCCCATGCCGGCGCCGATGCAGAGCGTCACCAGCGCGGTGCGGAGTTCACGTCGCTCGAGTTCATCGAGCGCCATGCCGAGGATGACCGCGCCGGTGGCCCCGAGCGGATGGCCCAGTGCGATCGCACCGCCGTTCACGTTGACCTTGTCGGGCGTCAGGCCGAGGTCCCGCATGAAGCGCAGCGCCACCGAGGCGAACGCCTCGTTGATCTCCCACAGGTCGATGTCCGAGGCGGCCATTCGGGCCTTCTTCAGCGCCTTGCGGCTCGCGGCGGCCGGGCCCGTCAGCATGATCGTCGGCTCGCTGCCGATCGAGGCGAAGCCGCGGATCCGCGCACGCGGCCGGATGCCCAGCTTGCGCGCGATCTTCTTGTTACCGAGCAGCACCGCCGCGGCACCGTCCACGATGCCGCTCGAGTTGCCTGCCGTGTGCACGTGGTTGATCGCTTCCACCTGCGGGTAGCGCTGGATCGCGACGGCATCGAAGCCGCCCTCCTCGCCGGGTTGCACGAAAGCCGGCTTGAGCTTGGCGAGATCCTCCATCGTCGTGCCGGGCCGCAGGTACTCGTCCCTGGCCAGCACGACCTGCCCGATCACGTCCTTGACCGGCACCAGCGACCGGTCGAAGTAACCGCTTTGCTGGGCTGCGGCCGCGCGCCGCTGGCTCTCGACCGCGAACGCATCCACGTCCTCGCGCGTGAAGCCCTCCAGCGTCGCGATCAGGTCGGCACTGATGCCCTGCGGCACGAAGTACTGCTGCCAGGCCACCTGCGGGTCGATCGCCCATGCACCGCCATCCGAGCCCATCGGAACCCGGGACATGCACTCGACACCGCCGGCGACCTGCAGGTCCGACTGGCCGCACATGACCTGCGCAGCCGCCGAATTCACCGCCTCGAGCCCCGAAGCGCAGAAGCGGTTCAGCTGCTTGCCCGGGACGCTTTCATCGTATCCGGCGACCAGCGCGGCGACGCGGGCGATGTTGGCGCCCTGCTCGCCGACCGGGGTCACGCAGCCGAGCACGACGTCCTCGACCCGCGAGGTGTCGAGCTCATTGCGATCGCGCAGCGCGGCCAGCGTCTGCGCCGCCAGCTGCACCGGCGTGATCGTATGCAGGGAACCGTCCTTGCGGCCGCGGCCGCGCGGCGTGCGCACGGCGTCGAGTATGTATGCGTCGGTCATTTAGCTTCCCCATTCAGGTCGTGCTGCAATGCAATGCTACCTCAGTGAAACGCCCCGGCCTCAGCAGTACCGTGGCTTGCGCTTTTCCAGGAACGCGCGGACGCCTTCGCGACCCTCCGCGCTGGCGGACTGCCGGGCAATCGTCCTGCCCTCCAGCGCCATCTGCGACTCGAGGCCCGGGTCCGAGGCATCCACCAGGCGTTTTACGGCGCCGAAGGCGCCGGTTGGGCCCTCGGCGAACCGCCGGGCGAGCTCACGGGCCCTGGCAAGTACCTCGTCGTCGGCGACGACCTCGTTGACGAGGCCCCAGGCCAGTGCCTCCTCGGCCGAAAGCACCCGGTTCGTCAGGAAGAGCTCCAGCGCCCGCCGGCGCCCGACGATCCGCGGCAGCAGGTACGAGGTGCTGCAGTCGGGGGCCAGCGCGACTCCGGTGTATGCGAGCGTGAACCGGCTGCCCTGCCCGGCAACGGCGAGGTCGGTCGCGCACATCAGCCCGACCCCTCCACCGGCGGCCGTGCCGTTCACGGCCGCGATCACCGGCGCCTGCATCCGCGTGAAGCAGCCGAGTGCGGCGTGGATGTGGGTCGTCAGCTCGTTCAGGTAGGCGGAAGAACCCTCGCCCGCATCGAGCATGCCGCGCAGGTCGCCGCCGAAGCAGAAGTGCCGGCCGGCGCCGGTCAGGACCACGGCCCGGACCTGCGGGTCCGACTCACAGCGCAGCGCAGCGGCCAAGAGCGCCCGTCCGAGCGCCATGTCGAGCGAGTTCGACGCCTCGGGCCGGTTCAGCGTGATCGTCGCGACGTTCGCGTCAATCCCGAGCAGTACGGCCTCGCCGCTCACGCCCGAGCCCTCCCCGTCCAGCGAGGGGTTTTCATTCTTCCGGCGCCACGGTCAGAACGACGCCGTCCATCTGTTCAGTGAACTCCACCTGGCAGCTCAGGCGCGAGCGGTCGGGGTCGTAACTCTGCAGCTCGACCAGCAGTTCCCGCTCGTCCGACTGCGCCTCGGGCAGCCGGTCCGCCCAGGCCGGGTCCACGAGCACGTGACAGGTGGCGCAGGAGCAGAGCCCCCCGCAGATCGCGGTCACGCCGAAATCGTGCTCGCGCAGCGTTTCCATCAGCTTCAGGCCGACCTGCCCCTCGATCTCGTGAACGGTTCCCTGCTGATCAGTCACGACCATTTTCGCCATGCCGGCCTCGAGCCTCCCGGAACGGAACAAAAGAGGAGCATTATTGCAGCGCAGCGCGCCGCGCGCATCAGGCCCGCAGCATCCGGTGTTCGAGGCTGCGTTCAATTTGTGCCGCAATGGCCTGGAAGTCTGCGGATATTCCGGATCCTGAGGTCCCCTGGGCCAGGTACCAGAGCAGCCGCACGTAGTCGAAGGCCCAGCAGGCGTCCTCGAGCTCGGACGCGCTGCCCGGCAGCGGCTCGCCATAGCCCGACAGCAGGGCGGCGACCGCCGATCGCGCCGCAGCCCCCTGGCAGATGCAGGACGCGAGGTCGAAAAGGGGATCGCCGCGGCCGCCGTATTCCCAGTCCACGAGCCACAGTCGGCCGTCGTGATCGATGATGTTCAGGTGATGCAGGTCGTTGTGGCAGAGGCAGGTTGCCCGGCGGGCCGCCAGGCGCTGGAAGATCGCGCTGGCCTGGGCGCCCAGCGCCGCGGACAGCCGCCCCTCGGGCACCTCGGACTCGAGCCCGCGCGCCTGCTGCGCGAACGAAACGATGCCGATGTCCCCGGCCGCCGGCAGCTCGTGCAGACGCCGCAGCAGCCGGCCGAGCCGCTCGAGATTCTCCGGCTGCCCGAGGTCCTCCCGAGTCCAGCTGCGCCCGTCGAGGAACCCGCAGACCAGCAATCCAGAGCGCGGATCACAGCGCAGCACCGGCGGCGCGAGTCCCGCCGAAGCGGCGACCGCGAGCAACCGGCACTCGCTCGCGCGGTCCACGCCGAGGCGGGCGGCGTCGGCGGAATTCAGGCGCACCCACCAGGCCCGGCCGCCCGATTCGACGCGCCAGGCGTGGTTGCTCTGCCCGCCGACCAGCGGCCTGAAACGCCCTTCCGCGAGCGCGCGTGTCGTTTCATCCGCCGCGAGCAGTTGCCTGGCATGCGACTCGAGCGCCCGCGGCGACCGGTGATCAGTTGCTTCAGGCATGAACGCGCGCAGCGATCCCGGTGTCCAAGGCCATGCTCTGCCGCCAGGCCCGGTAGCCCCGTACCGCGAGCGCCGCATAGAGCAGGAACAGCAACGCGGTCGGGTACAGGCCCTGCGACAGGTACAGCACCGCGGCGACGAGGTCGATCACGATCCAGTAGAGCCAGTTCTCGAGCAGCTTGCGCGCGACCATCCAGGTCGCGAGCACGCTGGCCCAGGCGACGAAGGCATCCACGTAGGGCACCCATTCGCGGCCTGCGCTGATCAGGTGGCCGTTCGTGATCGTCGCCGCGAGCACGAGCGCCGCGGCGACCAGATGCCGGGATGCAGGCCATCGGCTCACCGGTCGGCGCGACGTGGCCGCGTGGCCGCCGCGCCACGCATGCCAGCCATAGGCGGCCATCGCGATGTAGAACAGCTGCAACGCGGCCTGCATCTGCAGCCCGGCGCGGGCGAAGACGACCAGATAGATCAGCGCGCTGGCTGCGGCGCAGGCCCAGCACCAGGGGTTCTGCCGGATCGCGAGCAGCAGGTAGGCGAGTGCCAGCAGCACCGCGACCCACTCGGCCAGCGCCATCCCGAAGAACTGCTCCAGCATGTTCAATTGCCGGATGCGTCCTCGTCGCTGGCCGGCTCCCCGCCGAGAACCTTCATCACGAACACGGCGCGTCCGCCGCGCGCGAAGCTCTGCCGGGTCTCCTGCGCGAGCACCTCGAAGACCCGGTCGTGCTCGCCGGCCACCTGCGTGCTGAACGCGTTGGTCACGACGTGCAGCCCGTCGTGGCGGTTCAACCGCTCGATGAATTCCTTGATCGGCGGAACGTAATTTGCGTCCAGCGGGTACAGGCTGATATCCACGGCGATGCGTGTCACTTGGATTCTCCTCTCGCTCAAAGTCGCCATTCGACGGTCAGGCCGAACTGCCTCGGGTCGCCGCGCTGGACGTAGAGCTTCTCGGCGAAATCCGGCGGCTCGAGGCCGAAATAGAAGCCGCGAACCGCGTAGTCCTCGTCGAAGACGTTTCGTCCCCACAGGTAGGCCGACCAGTTGGCGCCTTCGTAACCGCCCTTCAGGTGCAGCAGCGTGTACGGCCGCGACCGCTCATCGTGACTGGCGTCGAAGTAGAAGGCGTCCCTGCCCTCCAGGTCGGCGCGCAGCATCCAGCCCTGGCTGCTCAGCCATTCCCCGGAGAGCGAATACTGCCAGCGCGGGGCATGTGCCTGCCCGCGTCCGTCGAGGTCGCGCTCCCCGTAACGGTAATCGAGGTACTCGGTCTCGAGCAGCCCGAGGCTCGCGCGCAGCACCAGCGAGGAACTCACCTGCCAGGCTGCATCGGCCTCGAGGCCGTAGTTGCGCCCGCGCGCGGCATTGTCGGTGAAGAACACGTAGGACAGCGGATCGCCGGGGTCCACCTGGAAGGACGTCGCGACCTGCTGTTGCTCGCGCCACATGTAGAACACGCTGAGCGAGGCCTCGAACCGCCCGGCCGGGTCCGCGTGCCGGGTTCCGGCCTCGAGGTTCCACAGGTACTCCGGGGAGTACTGCCGGCGCTCGGCCGGCACCAGCGCCCCGATGTTGAATCCCCCGGCCTTGTAGCCGCGACTGACGGCCGCGTACCAGCTCGTATCCTCGGCGAGCGTGCCGCGCAGCGAAAGGTGCCCGCCGAGCATCGTGTCGTCCGGCCCGAACCCGGCGCCGTCGCTGTCCCGGTAAGACGCGTCGTGGTTCTCGACGCGCACGCCGAGCGAGGCGATCGAGTCCCCGATCGCACGCCATTCGAGCTCGCCATACAAGGCCAGGTTGTCGGCGACGTAGTCGCTCTTGAGCGGCGGTCGCAGCGGCTCGCCCGCGAAGTCGTCCTGCTGCAGCGTCTGCTCCTCGAGGCGCAGCGCATAGGCGCCGGCCACCCAGCCGAAACCATCCTGCTCCGCCGTGGAGAGGCTCAGCAGCCGCAGGTCCTGGCTCAGCGTCGTCCGGTCGCGGTCGTAGCGGGAAAAATAGTCGTACGGAGCGAACTCTCCCCAGTACGGGTCGTTGCCCCAGTCGCCATCGAAGCTGTAGACGATGTCCGAATCCGCAATTGCCGTCGTGCTCCGCAGCTGCGCTCGCGAAAGATCGCCGTCGATGCGCAGCGACGCACCGCGGGTCTGCTGCGCGTCGCGACCTGGACGGTCCGAGAGCATCGTGAGCGAGTTGTCCGGGGTGAACGCATCGAAGCCGTTGTCGAGATCCACGTACATGGCGCCGAGCTGCAGCGACCAGGCCTCGTTCGGCTTCAGCCTGAGCTTGCCGCGCAGCGTGAGCTCGTCGCGCCCGTTCGTATCGTCGCGACCGAGGTAGGCGTTGCGGCGAAAGCCGTCCTGCTCGAAGGTCTGGACGGCGAGCCGCCAGGCCGCGAACTCGCCGTCCCGCCCCAGCGGACCGCCGCCGGCCACGCCCGCCCCGAGCACGCCGTCGTCCCCGGCGACCGCTTCCAGCCTCAGGTCCGGCTCCGACGTGGGATCCCGGGTGCTCACCTTCACGAGTCCCGCCAGCGCGTTCGCGCCGTAGCGGGTGCCTTGCGGGCCACGCAGCACCTCGACCTGCTGGAGATCGAACGTCGTCGCGGGCATGCCGACGCCGCTCAGGTCGTACTCGTCCACCAGGAAGCCGACCGATGGATTCGGCGCCCCCTGGTACTGCTCGAGCTCGCCGATGCCGCGCAGCTGGAAATAGCGCGGCCGCGACGTGCCGCCGGCCCAGTTCAGGTTCGGCACCAGTCCGAGCACGTCCGCGAAGTGCTGCAACCCTGCCGCGTCCAGCGTCGAGGCGTCGAGCACCGTGGCGCTCGCGGCGAGCTGTTCGAGGCCCTCCTGCCGCAGCGAGGCCGTGACGACGATCTCCTCGAGCTCGCCCGGCACCAGCTCCGGCGTCCGGGCCCCGGCCGCGCCTGCGACGAGCGCGAATACGGCCGCGCTCAGCTTCGATGCCCGCGGACCGGCGCAGCGTGCGCCCGAGGGCCCGTGAGTTGGGGATCGGCAAGTTGTCTGTGTCAAGCTACCTGCTCCCTACGCCGGTGCTAACCGGATCAGGTTCAACGGGTTCGCCGGTGAGCGGCACTTGCCGCGACCGGCATCTCAGGCCTAGTCAGGCCACCCCAAGGTCGCGGCCATTATAGCCCCGTGCAGCGTCACGGAGCAGTCCCGGCAGTTGACGAAGGCGCCGGGCTCTGGGAGTAATGAGCGATTGGATCGGACCAGGACCCGCTGGATGAGCAAGCGCACGTGCCGCCTTTTCAGAGTTGACGCCTTTACCCGCGAGCTGTTCGCGGGCAATCCCGCCGTGGTGGTCCTCGACGCGGAGCAGCTCGACGACGAGGAAATGAAGCGGATCGCCCGGGAGCTGGCCGGCGCCGAGGTCGCCTTCGTCATCGCCTCGGACGTACCGGACTACGACCTGGAGCTGCGGTTCTTCTCGCCGCGCCGCGAGGTCGCGTTCGTCGGTCACGCGACCGTGGCCGCGCACTACGTGCGCGCGATCGCCGATGGCGTGCCGCGCGGCAAGGTCAGGCAGAAGTCGGGCTCGTTCATCCTCGAGGTCGAGGTGAAGGGCCGCGCGCCCGCATTGAAGGTCACGATGAACCAGAGCCCGGCCACGTTCGGCCCGATCGTCGGCGACGACCGCCGCGGACCCGTGCTCGACGCGCTCGGCATCAGTTCGGACAGCCTGCACCCGTCCTGCCCGATGCAGGTGATGACCAAGGCGAGCTCGCGGCTGCTGATCGGGCTGCGCTCGCCGTCGATGCTCGAATCGCTGCAGCCGCAGATGGACGAGCTGGTGAAGCTCACCACGCACGTCGGCGCGGACGGATTCTTCGTCTTTGCGCTCTCGTCCGAGGGCGCCCCGCTGACGACCGAGGCGAGGATGTTCTGCCCCGCGATCGGGACGCCCGAGGACGCGGTCAGTGGCAACTCCCACGGCATGCTCGGCGTCTATCTGCTCAACAACGGCCTGCTGCCGGTCGAGAAAGGCAAGGCGCGCTTCACGGGTCACCAGGGACGCTTCGTCGGGCGACCTGGCCAGGTCGACGTGGAGGTCGCGGCCTCCGGCCGGCGCGCGAGCAACGTGCGCATCTCCGGCGAAGCCGTGATCGTGTTCCAGGCCGAGCTCAACCTCTGAGTCCGGATCGACGGTGACGCCTGCACGGTCATTGCGCATCTGCGCGGCGCTGGCCGTAGCCCTCGCCACCCAATTCGTCCATGCCGCCGGGTCGGACATCTGTGGCTCCGGCGCGCTCCAGGTACTCGTCACCGGCGACGACGGTTACCTCGCGCCTGGCATTCGCGCCGCGGCCGCGGAGTTGCGCGCGCAGGGACACCGGGCTGCGCTGGTAGCACCCGCCGCGAACGCGAGCGGCAGCAGCCTGAGCTTCAGCTGGCAGCACCTGCCGGTCAGCATCGAGTCGCAGGAACCGCTGGTGTCCGCGGTGACCGGAGGCACGCCGGCCAATGCCGTCGTGCTGGCCGTCACGGCGCTGCATGCGCCCGAGTCGAGGCCCGGGCTGGTCGTCTCCGGCATCAACGACGGCACCAACCTCGGCGCGCTGCTGCCACTGTCCGGGACCGTGGGCGGGGCGATGGCCGCCGCGCTGCTGCTCGATCCCCCGATCCCGGCGATCGCATTGAACGCCCAGCGGATCACCGGTGCAGACGAGCAACGCAAGGCGCGCCACTTCGCCGAGGTCGGGAATCATTTCGCGTCGCGCCTGTTGCCCGTCCTGCGACCCGTGCTGTGCGATCTTGCGCAGGCCGGCGACGCCCGCATCGTGCTGAACGTCAACTATCCCGCGCTCGCGGTTGCCGACATCGAAGGGATCAGGGCCGCCGCCCCGGATGCTGCAGCGGACATTGCGATTGACTACCGCCGAGGGGACGACGGTGACTACGTCGCGCAGGTTTCACGCCAAGCCGCGCCCCAAGACGCCGTCGAATCGGATCGCAGCCTGCTCGATGCCGGCTACGTGACGGTCACGCCGCTCTCCGGCACCTATGCAGCGATTCCGGCGGCGCTCACGCGGCTCGATTCAGCGCTCAGGACTGCCGCCGACGGCGAGTGACCGCTGCAGTCCGGGGCGCGGCTCGCTCAACCGAGCCAGCGGTACGCGCCCTCCTCCTCGACGGTGCGGCCTTCCTCGGCGAGCTTGATCGCGTGGGCGAGCAAGGAATAGCGGGCCGCCGGATGCATGAACTTCGGCACGTCGTCATAGACCTCCGGCAGCAGTTCGTCGAGGCTCGCCCGGCCGCGGCGCGACAGCGCCTCGACGAGCCGGCCCTCCCGCTTCAGCCGGTGCGCGACGACGCGTCGGATGTCGGCATGCGCGTCCGGGATGACCGAGCCATGCCCTGGCGCAATGGCGCCGAGCTCGTGACCGAGCAGGCCCTCGAGCGAAGCGAGGTACTGCAGCATCGATCCGTCCGGTGGCAGGATCACCACGGTCGAGCCGCTCATCAGGTGATCACCGGTGAACAGCAATCGCGAGCTCTCGAGCACGAAGCAGACGTGATTGGAGGCGTGCCCCGGTGTGTGCAGGGCCCTCAAGCGGTCGCCGCCGGCCGGGATGTCCTCGTGGTCGGTCAGGCCCTCGTCCGGCGCATAGCTCGGGTCCTGGAAACCGTCGTCCGGTGCCGGCAGGCCGTACACCGGCGCCCCGGTCCGCGCGCGCAGCACTGCCGCCCCGGGCGAATGGTCCGGGTGCGAGTGCGTGCACAGGATCCGGGCGACGCGACCCCCGCTCGCCGCGAGGATGCGCTCGAGGTGCAGCGCGTCGTCCGGCCCGGGGTCGAGCACGACGCAGTCCTCGCCGGAACCGATGACATAGGTGTTCGTGCCCGGACCGGTCAGCGGGCCCGGATTCGGCGCGACGATGCGCGTGACCGACGCGGCGATCCGCGCGACGCTGCCGGTAATTGCGGGCGTGTCAGCTTCCGGTACGGTCATCGCGATGCCGACATCCCATTCCAACGGGTCCGGGAAAAAAGTGGCGCGGCCGGAGGGATTCGAACCCCCGACCCTCAGGTTCGAAGCCTGATGCTCTATCCAACTGAGCTACGGCCGCGCGAGGGATGCGAAGTCTACCGCAATGCGGCAGGCAAAGTTCGGGGTCACTGAATCATGGATTTGCCCATCGGTCCGGCGCAGACTCCGCACCGGTACCGAAGCGAGATTGTAACAAGAGGGCCAGAGTTCCTACTTCAACCGAGGTGACTCGCATGTCGACAGTTTCCAGTTCGCGCCGTCTGCCGCGACGATCGCTGTTCGTCTTCCTCACCGTCTCTCTGCTCACATCCTGTGGCACGACTTCTTCGCTGCAGACCGCCGGAGAAGAGAAGGTCATAGACCTGTCTCCCTATTCGAGGCTGCTGGTGCAGGATTTCGTCGACGAAGCCACGTCCCGGGCCAGGCCCGAAGCACAGCCGATCCTCAAGCTGAAAATGGACGACGTGGTCAAGGCATTTCCAGACCAGATTGCCGCCGTCACGAAAGCTCAGGGTGGATTCGACGAAGTGGTACGTTCCGGCAGCCCGGACGCCCGGACTCTAGTCATGCGGGGCTCGATCACCCAGTACGACGAAGGCAACGCGACGCTGCGCTGGATGGTTGGCTTCGCCGCAGGCAACGTGAACTTCGACGCCATCGTCGAACTCGTCGACGGCGGCACAGGACATACGCTCGGCGAATGGGTCGTGGACAAGAACAGCTGGGCGTTGGGCGGTGGAATTGCCGCGACTCAGACTCCCGAGGGATTCATGCAGGAAGCAGCCGTCAAGATCGGCACGCAGATGTCGGAGAAGCGAAAGGCCGGCAGTGTCAAGAAGCCGCAAGACTGACTGGTAACGCGTTTCTTCAGTTGCTCGCGCGTGTCTGCGCGACGTGTAAGATCGGTCGGGGACAGAACACTTCGGTCTCTTTGACTTCGACGGGAGGGGCAACGATGTCACTGGCGCAACTTCGCCTTCTGGCGGCTGATCTGGAGACGGACGAATCGGGCGACGCATTGGTCTCCTACATCTACAACGACGCCCATCAAGCCACCGGAGCGCGTGCATTCGTCGACAAATATGCGGATCCGATCGTCCGCGCCCGGGTGTTCGAAGGCACGACCGTCAACGGCGGGCGCGTCTCGCTCGGAACGCCGGCGGCGTGCCTCAAGAGCGCGTTGCAGCGTCGCTACGTAGTCGGCGTGAAGGCCAAACAGCCCAACATCTTCAAGCCAGTCCTCGCCTACCACATCACGTCCAGCGAGCAGACGATGCGAAGCATCCTGTCAACGGGGTTTCGAGTCGGCGACGGGACCGCCGGTGGCTACGGCACGTACTTCTATTCGGATCGGAAGTCGGCCGAGGACTACATCCCGGCAGGCGGCAACCGCCGGGGCCGCCGGCATCAATCCATGGTGCTCGAAGTCACCGTCTATTCGCACGTCTTGAAAGGCGCCAACTACAACGACGGTTACGGTGGCGGCACCTGGGCGAACAACTTCATGGGCAAGATCGTCGCCGTCAAGAATCCACTGTTGATCTTTCCTCAGGCGGTATTCTCCCCCGGCCGCTGATTCCGTGGCGTCGGCAGATCGGAACTGATGAATGGGACGACGCAGCAGAAGCGCTCGCCATTCTTGTGTTCGCCTGTGACTTCGACGGTAACGGTACCGTCCTCGCCAGCCAGGCACTTGACCGTTTCGAGGTCGAAGGCCCGGCTCAGGTCAGCCATCGCCAGCCGCAGCATCCCCTCAGCGCGACGCAACAGCGGATCGCAGACCGGCTCGAACAGAAGTGGCCTCAAGTTTTGACGGATGGTCTCGCCGATCAGGCGAGTGAGAGCGGCACGATCATCGATCAGTGGACGCCAGTCGGC
>CAZKLS010000019.1:14492-32929 GCA_964553405.1 uncultured Steroidobacteraceae bacterium | reverse complement strand
AGCCTGCGCGACATCCGCGGCGGCGACAGTTATCCTCACGCGTCATTCAGTCGGGGACAGCGGATGGATTTCAAGGACAAAGTGGTATTCGTCGCCGGTGGCACCAGCGGCATCAACCTCGGTATCGCCGAGGGTTTCGCGCGGGCCGGCGCGCGGGTCGCGGTGCTGAGCCGCAGCCAGGACAAGGTGGACGCCGCCGTCGCGCGGCTCGAGGAACTCGGCGCGCTGGCGCTGGGATTCTCGGCCGACGTCCGCGAGTACGAGCCGCTCGCGGCGACGCTTGCCGCGACCGCGACCAAGTGGGGTCCGATCGACGTGCTGATCTCGGGCGCCGCCGGCAATTTTCTCTCGCCGGCCGCGAAGCTCTCGGCCAATGCGTTCAAGTCGGTCGTGGACATCGACCTGCTCGGCACGTTCAACGTACTGCGCGCCGCGTTCGAGTTCCTGCGCAAGCCGGGGGCCTCGGTGATCAACATCACCGCGCCGCAGGCCTGGCTGCCGATGCCCTACCAGGTGCACGCATGCGCGGCGAAGGCCGGCGTGGACCAGGTGACGCGCACGACCGCGATGGAATGGGGTCCGCTCGGCGTCCGCGTGAACGGGATCGCGCCCGGACCGATTGCCGACACCGAGGGCATGCGCCGCCTGGCGCCGACCGAGGCCGTCGCGAAGGCGGTGATGCAGAGCGTCCCGGCGGGTCGCTTCGGCACGACCGAGGACATCGCGAAGGCGGCACTCTGGCTGAGCTCGCCGGACGCCGACTACGTCACCGGCGTGATCCTGCCGGTGGACGGTGGGTGGTCGCTTGGAGGTTCGGGCGGGATGCTTGCGGCGCTCGGCGGCTAGAGACCGGCCGTGCCGTTGCTCAGCGCCTGAACAGCCATAGCACGAGACTCAGCACCAGGCTCAGCACGATCATCGTCGTGATCGGGAAGAACACCTTGAGTCCGGGACGGTCGACGATGAGGTCGCCCGGCAGCCGGCCGAGCGGCAGCTTCGAGAGCCACGGCCAGGCCAGCCCCACCAGTGCGATCAACAGTCCGAGCGCGACGAGAATCCGCTGCATCGCCGGATGATAGCGGGCCTGTGGCGAACCGGGGCAAGGTTGGTAAGCTCTGGCCGCCGTGACGACCGGCCGATCCGGCCAGGAGATCCGATGTTCGCAATCCGTTTTCCGACATTTCTACCTCTGGTACTGCTGGCCGCGTTTTCGTTCGCGGCGTGCGGCGGCAAGAGGCCGCCGGGAGCCGCGGATTCCCCGCCCAGCCCGGCCGCCGCGGAGCAGGGCACGCCGGCCGAGACGGTCCCGGTCCAGACGGTGGATTCCACGAAGGCCTGCGAACTGCTCGCCGCCGAAGACGTCGAGCCGATCCTGGGCGCGGCTGCGAAACCGTCGCCGCGCATCGAGGCGCGGACCGCCGGAGTCGCGATGGCCGGCTGCGCCTGGGAACTCGCTCCCGCGGGGGGCGAAGTCGTGCTGATCGTCGTGGAAGGCGAGGGGGTCGCACCTTCGGAGCTCAAGGGCGAGGCGGCCGAGGGCGTGGGCGACGCGGCGGTACTGCGGCTGCGCGACGACGACCGCGTCAAGGTCCTGGTGCGGACCGGAGAACGGATGATGACGCTCGAGGCGACGGGCCCGGCCATGGTTTCGCGGAAGGACGCTGTCATCGCGGCTGCGCGCAGCGCGGCGGAGCGGCTGCGCGCGATACCGGAGGCCGCAGGATGACGGACGTGGTGCCATCGAGCGCGCTGGCGCTGCAGCGGCTCTACCATTGGGAGAAGACCCAGCCCGACCGGGTCGTCTTCATACAGCCGGCCGGGAACGGCGAGATCGACCAGCTCACCTGGCGCGAGGCGGTGGGCCAGGTCCGCCGGATGGCGCGGCACCTGCAGGGACTGGGCCTCGAGCCCGGAGCCCGTATCGCGCTGCTCGCGAAGAACACCGCGCACTGGATGATCGCGGACTTCGCGATCTGGATGGCAGGCTACGTGTCCGTGCCGCTCTATCCGACGCTCGCCGCCGGGACGGTCCGGCAGATCCTCGAGCACAGCGAGGCCCGCCTGCTGTTCGTGGGGAAGCTGGACGGCTGGGAGGAGATGCGGCCGGGCGTGCCCGCGGGACTGCCCTGCATCGCGCTGCCGCTCGCGCCGCCGGATGTCGGGCCCAGGTGGGAAGACATCGTTGCCGGTACGCCGCCGCTCGAGGGCGAGCCGGTTCGCGACGCCGGCGAGTTGTCGACGATCATGTACACCTCGGGCACGACCGGCATGCCGAAGGGCGTGATGCACAGCTTCGCGACCTTCGCGTGGTCCATCGCAGCGGTCCGCAAGCGCTTCCCGATCGAGTTCCACTCGCGGATCCTGAGCTACCTGCCGCTGTCGCACGTCGCGGAGCGGACGCTGGTCGAGCATGGCTTGCTCGCGAGCGGCATGACGGTTTATTTCGCCGAGCGACTCGAGACGTTCACCGCCGACCTGCAGCGCGCGCGACCCACGATCTTCTTCTCGGTGCCGCGGCTCTGGGTCAAGTTCCAGCAGGGCGTGCTGGCGAAGATGCCGCCGGAGAAGCTCGACCGCCTGTTGCGGATCCCGGTCATTCGCAGCCTGGTGCGACGCAGGATCCTCTCGGCGCTGGGCCTCGATCAGTGCGAGTTCGCGGCCGGGGGCGCGGCGCCGATGCCGGCCGAACTGCTCGAATGGTACGGCAGGCTCGGTCTGCGGATGGCCGAGGTGTACGGGATGACCGAGAACTGCGGAGTCTCGCACTCGACCACGGCCGGCCAGCCGCGACCGGGCACGGTCGGCTGGCCCTACGACGGTATCGAGAGTCGCATCGACCCCGGGTCCGGCGAGGTGCAGATGCGCAGCCCCGGCGTGATGCTGGGCTACTACAAGGCGGCCGAGCAGACGGCCGATGCGTTCACCGCCGACGGCTGGCTGCGAACCGGCGACAAGGGAGCGCTGGACGAGGCGGGCAGCCTGCGCATCGTCGGCCGGGTCAAGGACCTGTTCAAGACAAGCAAGGGCAAGTACGTCACGCCGGCGCCGATCGAGGACCGGCTGGTCATGCACGAGGCCATCGAGGCTTGCTGCGTCACCGGCGCCAACCTGGGACAGCCGATCGCGCTCGCGATGCTGAGCGCGGCGCTGGCGGAGCGCCTGGTCGATCCGGCGGAGCGCGCCGCGCTCGAGAATTCGCTTGCTGCGCACCTGCGAGACATCAACGCGGTGCTCGATCCGCACGAGCAGCTCGACTGCCTGGTGCTGGTGACCGAGCAGTGGACCGTGGAGAACGGCATCGTGACGCCGACTTTCAAGGTGAAGCGGAACCGGATCGAGGAGCTCTACGCGCAGAACTTCGAACGCTGGGCCGGTCGCCGGCAGCCCGTGATCTGGCACGAGGGCTGACCGCGATTCCCGCTGGCGGGAGAACTGCACGCGCGCCGCGGCACGGCGCCGGGCCGGTCCCGGCCTACCTGGAGGCCCCTTCGAGATCCACGTCCGCCAGGAAGTCGCCGCCCAGGTCCGAAGCCATGCTGGGCGCCCAGCCGGGGTAGTAGCGACGGAAGTCGGCGATGATCTGCGCGAGCGGAACGTCGTCGAATGCGCCGCGGTCGTGGATGTACTCCATGTGGCGGTTCCCCTGCCGGTCGAACGAGTGGTACAGGGAATCGTCCACGCCGTTGAACTCGAGCGGCAGAAGGTCGAACCGCTCGCAGAGTTCGCGGTTGAACGCCGGCGTGGCCTTTCGCCACGACCCGTCGAGCCGGATTTCCGCGTAGCCATGCCAGTGGAACACGTCGGTCTGCATCAGCTCGCGCATGCGACGCGTCGAGAGGTGATTGCGCACGTCGGCGAAACCGACCCGGGCCGGGAGACCCGCCGCCCGGCAGGCGGCCGCGAGCAGCGTGGCTTTCGGCACGCACCAGCCGTAGCCGTTCGCGAGTACCGTGCTCGCCTTCATGCCCGCGATCGAGAGGTCGATGCGGTACGGGTCGTACCGGGATCCGTCACGGACGGCATAGAAGAGCGCAACGGCCCTTGCAGTCGGTGTCGCGCCGCGCGCGTGAGTGGCAGCGAACTCGACAACGGCCGGATGATCGCTGTCGATCAGCGCGGTCGGGGCGAGCGTGGCCGGTGGGTCGGGTCGTCGCATCCGGGCATTATCGCAGCCCCGGCGGTCCGACGCCGCACGGCTCGAGCAGCAGCACGCTGAACCACTCCGAGTCGTCCGACCAGGACCGCTGCACGGACCATCCGGCCTCGCTTGCGATCGATGCGATGTCCTCCGGCGTGTACTTGTGCGAATACTCGGTGAGCAGGTAGTCGCCCCGGTCGAGTGCGAAGCCCTGCTCGCCCCAGCCGAAGCGCTGGGGTCGTTCCGCGACCAGGTGCATCTCGATGCGGCCCTGCTCGGGGATCCAGGGCGCGCGATGCCGGAAGCCGGTGAGGTCGAAGCCTGCATCGAGCTCGCGGTTAAGATGCCGCAGCGCGTTCAGGTTGAACTCCGCAGTGACGCCTGCCGCATCATCGTAGGCGCGCTCGAGCACTTCGGGCGCCTTGACGCGATCCACGCCGAGCAGCAGGGCGCCGTCCCCTCCAGCGAGGCTCCTGAATCGTGCCAGCAGCGCGACCGCCTCTTCGCGCCTGAAGTTTCCGAGTGTCGATCCCGGGAAATACACCACGCGGCGCCGTGACGAAGCCCCGAGGTCGGCTGGCAGCCGCATCGACCGCGTGAAATCCGCCGCGAGTGGGCGCACGTCGAGCCCGGGGTAGTCGCGGCGCAGGCTGCGCGCCGCCGCGTACAGGTGCTCCCGGGAGATGTCCACCGGCAGGTAGGCGGCGGGGCGCTCGAGCGCTTCGAGCAGCAGGCGCGTCTTGCGGCTCGCTCCGCTGCCTGGCTCGATCAGCGCGACCCGCGGTCCGAGCGCAGCCGCCATCGCTGCGACGTGCTGCTGCATGATTCGAAGCTCGGTCCGGGTCAGGTAGTACTCGGGCAGAGTGCAGATCCGCTCGAACAACGCGGAGCCGCGCTCGTCGTAGAACCACAGCGGCGACAGGCGCATCGGCCGCTCGCTCAGCCCGGCGACCACCTCGGCGATCCGTCGCTCGCGCTCGGCGAGCTCCGCGCGCCGGTCCAGTGCGATGCTTGACTGCTTCACGCGCCGAGGTCCCTGGCCAGCCGCAAACCCGTGAACTGCCAGCGCGAATGCGGGTAGAAGAAGTTGCGGTAGCCTGGACGGATATGGCCTGCAGGCGTTGCGCAGGAGCCGCCACGCAGCACGAACTGGCTGCACATGAACTTCCCGTTGTATTCGCCGATCGCGCCGGCCGCCGGCCGGAAGCCCGGATACGGGCCGTAGGGCGAACGGGTCCATTCCCAAACATCGCCGAACATCTGGCGCAAGCCCGTTCCGGCAGCTGCAGGAAGCGGTCGCAGCGCGTCGCGGTCCAGCAGGTTTCCGTCCACCGGCAGTCCAGTGGCCGCGGTTTCCCATTCGGCTTCGGTCGGCAGCCGCGCGGCGGCCCAACGGGCGAACGCATCGGCCTCGTAGTAGCTCAGGTGACAGACCGGGGCTGCCGGATCGAGCGGGCGACGACCCGCCAGCGTGAACTCGCTTTCCAGGTCATCCGACCAGTAAAGGGGACGGCTCCATCCCTGCTGCTGCACCACCGACCAGCCGTCTGAAAGCCAGAGCGTCGGCTGCTGGTAGCCGCCGGCGCGGATGAACTCGCGGTACTCGCCGTTGGTGACCAGCCGGTCGGCGAGTTCGAAAGCCTCGAGCCACTCGCGGTGCCTCGGCGTTTCGTTGTCGAAGCAGAAGGCCGCCTCGCCGTCCGTCCCGATCTCACGCAGCCCTTCGCCGAACGCGATCCAGCCGAGCGGCGTCGCGGCCCCGGCGGTCGCGGCGGGCTCGAGGTCACTGCGATAGGCGGGCTCTAGCGGATTGCAGGACAGTACGTGCTTGAGGTCCGTGAGCATGAGCTCCTGATGCTGCTGCTCGTGGTTCAGGCCGAGCTCGACCAGCGGCCACGCTTCGCTCCCGGTCTCGATGGTCTCGATGAGGCGCGTCATGTGCTGATCGACGTGGGCGCGGTAGCGCAGCACCTCGCGGAGCGTCGGTCGCGTCAGCAGTCCGCGGCGTGGTCGCGCATGGCGCGGACCGACCGACTCGTAGTAGGAATTGAACAGGTATCCGAAGCGCTCATCGAAGGGCCGGTAACCGGGCAGCCGCGGGCCGAGCAGGAACTCCTCGAAAAACCAGCTCGTGTGGCCCAGGTGCCATTTGGTCGGGCTCACGTCGGGCATGCTCTGCACGACCTGGTCCTCGATCTCGAGCGCCGCGGCGATCTCGAGCGAGGTTTCCCGGACCGCACGATAACGCAGCGAGAGCGGCTCGCGAGCAGCCGCGATGCCCGATCGTGAAGCAGGAAGATGGGCGCGCGGATGTGTGGCCATGGTGGGGTCCTCCAGCCGCGACTGCTGCGACCGTTCGTCGATGCTGCGGGATTCCTTGCAAGTTCTTATGAAAATCCGGCCGCAATTGCAAGCCTGGTTCGGCTCGAACCCGACAGGAGTGATCGATCTGCAGAAAGAAGAACCCCCGCAATCGCGGGGGTTCGGGAGGGATTCCGGTGCCGTGCCGTCTGCGCCGCAGGCACCGGCGCGGATCGATCACCAGCCCGGCGGCAGCCCCAGGTCCGGCTTCGTGTAGTCGCAGACGCCGGCAGGGAAGATCGCCTGCAGCGTCGCCGCCTCGACCGGGCTCGGAGTCCAGACGCCGTAGAGTCCCCGCGCGATCGCCTCGGCCACCGGCATCAGCTGGCACTTGAAGATGCTCTGCTCGAACGGTCCTCCGGCCACGCGACGCGGCGTGCTGTAGGTCTTGAATTTCTGCGTGCAGGCGCCGGCGGGCTTCGCATCGATGATGCCGTCCCAGACGCCGGGACCGCTGGCGATCTCGATGCCGTTCTCGTCGAAGCACCGATCGGTCGCGCGCGGCGGCTTGTTGCCAGCGACTCCGCCCGACGGGTTCATCCGGATGTTGCTCATCCACTCATCGATCACTTCGAGCGCTTCCGGCGTCTGGTCGAAGCGCGCACCCGGATCCACGACGTCGGTGAACCAGACGACCTGGTTGCTCGCGTCGCCGTCGAAATTCAGCATGCGCTTGCGCGACGCGAACGACTGGTGCGAGTTGTGCATGTCGAGCTCGTCCTCGAGGTAATGCCGCCAGTCGATGATCGGGATCCCGATGCCGCCGCGGAAGACGAGACCCGATTCGTAGACCGCGCGCATCGCGTCGAGGTTGCCCTGCTGGCGCGGCGCCGGCACGCCGCTGATGTTGAACGCCTGGTTCCGGCTGCTCCACGGATCCCAGTTCGTCAGGTCGATGACGCCCGGGGGATAGAACGGCGAGCCCTCCTGGACCATGTCGGGCTCGTTCTTCCAGCCGCCCGTCACGGCGTTGAGCTTGAGGAACTCGGCCGGCGTGATGCTGCCGTCGGCGACGGCCTGCAGGCCGTACTGCACCCCGACGTTGTCCCAGTAATTGCGTGCATAGCCGTCCGCGTCGCGGCCGACGATGTTGATGATGTCGCCGAAATGGCTCCACTCGATCGCGGCGATCGCGGACTGCGGCTCGAACAGCTGCTGGTTCGAGGCCTGGCCGTAGTTCGGGTTCAGCGCCAGCGGAGACAGTCCACGCCAGCCGTTGATGCACTCGGTGAGTCCCGGCACGCCGCCGGTGTAGGGATTCGGCAACGTGTTGCTGGCCGCCATGCCTTCGAGCAAGGTCCGGTTGGTCCAGGTCATCCAGCGCGGATTCATGCCGTCCAGCGCGTCCATGAAGAACTCGAGCAGTTCGCAGTCGCCGACGTGAACCGCCTGGGTCACCATGTCCGGGTACGAGTACTGCGGGATGCCGGCGTCGAGCAGCCCTGGGTGGTTCTGCGCGTAGACGTATTGCTGGATCGCGCCGCCGGAGCCGCCGATCCCGACCGTGTAGCCCGGGACGTCGTAGAGCTCGATGAAGCGCTCCTTGACCATCAGCGCGGTCTCGCCGCCCAGCTGCAGGTTGTAGTGCGTGCTGGTTCGCGTGCCCGAGGAGTGCAGCACGGCATAGCCCCGTGCGAGCGGGAAGTCGTACAGCGACGCCGAGGTGCTCATGTTGCCCTGCGAGTGCCCGATCGCCACGCCGCCGTCGAAGCGGTACACGACGTTGCCGTTCCAGGCCTCCGTGCCGAGCGACTCGGGGCCGGTGTCATACGGCGCCAGCATCGCGATGCTGTACAGGAAGCGATTGATCGTGCCGCGCTCGCGGCGCACGATGAAGTCCACGGTCTTTCCCGCGCTGGTCGTGGTCTGCGCCATGTCGGCGGGGCGCGGCATGCCGGGCGCGTAGTCTTTCCAGGCGCCGCCGGTGCTGCGGTAATGGAAGGTCACCAGCGTCGGCGCGGAGCAGTTGCGGCTGTAGCCGACCAGGTTGCCGGCCGCGTCGAAGGACTTCGTGCCGGTCACGGGATCATCCGGAATGGGCTGGCCCAGGCCCTGTGTCATCGTCGTGCAGACGAACGGATACTGGTGCGGGCCCGAGAAGATCGGTCCGGTGATCGGGTAGTTGGTCAGCGTCATGCTGACCGGCGCGGGCCGGCCGCGGCCGCGGCCGTTGGCCTTCACGACGACGAGGTTGTCGCCGGGATCGAGGCCGTCGATCACGCCGCTCAGCGTGCGCGTTCCCGGGATCACCTTGAAGCGGCCGCGCTGGTCACTGCCGTTCACCCACACCTCGGCCTGGTGCAGCGGCACGGTCCGGGGCACCTGGACGTGCAGGCGCGCATCGCCGCCGCTCACCTGGTCCGGCGCAGACGACACCACCTCGACCGCGAACTCGTCGCTTGCGGGGTTGTGCTTCGGAACGTCGGATTTCGTGTATGCGACCTGGGTGGTCGCGAGCAATACAACAAGAGCCACGAGTCTTCGCATGATTCTCCCCTCCTTGCCTTGGACTTGTTATGGCTGCGCCCGCAGGCGCAGAGCCTCTTTTATACGCCAGCACGCATCAGCAGTACATCGCGGCGGGCCGCAGCGTGCCGCGGACGCGGCAGCGGGGCTGAACGCGAAGCGCTGCCCGTGGTCTAAAATGATCTGCGGTGCCGCCCGGTACCGGGTGCACGGAGGATCCAGGCGTGGTGAAGTTCCTGCTGTGGCTGCTGCTTCTGGTCGTGTGCTGGCCGCTCGCGCTGCTCGCGCTGGTCCTCTGGCCGCTGGTGTGGCTGCTGCTGCTGCCGTTCCGGCTGCTCGGCATGGCGGTCGAGGGCGTGTTCGCCTTCCTTCGCGCCCTGGTGATGTTGCCGGCGCGGGTGCTCGGTGGCCGGCCGGGTCAGGCGACGTAGCCGGGGCAGTCGGAGATCCGGGACGCGGCGTCCTGGTCGGGCGCGACGCGATGCCCGGGAAGCCGGTGGATCAATGCTGTCGCGACGGTCGTGCAATACCGTGGCCACGGCGCGGCGACGCTCCAGTCCAGTCCTTGTAGGCGTGGCAGAAAGCCACTGAGTCCCGGTATCCGAGTCGCTCGGCAATCTCCTGCAGGCTCATGTGACGTAGCCCGAGGTACTTGCGCGCCCGTTCCAGCCGTATTTCCCGCAGCAGCGTCGAGAACGACGTGCCCTCCGCGGACAGGCGCCGCTGCAGCGTGCGCTCGTTCATGCGCAACGCGGCGGCGATTTCCGGCAGCGAACCGATCGGCGTGCTCCAGCGCAACCAGCGACGGACGAGCTCGGCATGGTTTGCCGGCGCCTCGAGGTTCTGGCTCATCGCGCGGCATTGCGCCTCGAAGAGTCGCCGCGAGGTCTCGTTGGCCTGGGGCAGCGGCGCATCGAGCACACGCGCATCCATCAGGATCCCGCTGACCGGCGCCGAGAAGACGAGCTCGCAGCCGAAGAACTCCCGGTAGGAGGCGGTACCGGTCGCTGCCGCGTGCGCGAACGAGACCCGCAGCGGGATCGCTCGCGGACCGAGCAGGTCCCGCAGCAAGGTGACGAAGCAGGCGAGGTCGCGCTCGGCGAAGAAGCTGCGGCAATCGCCGAGGTCGACGCGCTCTTCGATCTGCAGCAGCGCGTGGCGCTCGTTGCGCCACAGCGATGCCTCGAACATGCCCCAGGCCAATAGCGGATAGTCGAAGAAGACCCGGATCATCTCGCTGACGTCTGCGCAGGCCGAGGCTGCCAGGCCGAGCACGCCGAACATGTTCAGATGGTACGACTGCCCGACGCGCAGGCCTGCGTCCGGTTGGCGCAGCCGGCCGAGCGCGGCCAGTGTGAAGTCGAGTTCCTGCTCCAGCGTGATCTGGCAGGCGGGCTCGTCGAGCGCGAGTTGCGGGATGCCGGCGCGATCCAGCAGCGGGTCCACGCGTATCCCATGGGCATCCAGATAGCGGATGAACGGGCCCAGCCCGTAGGCGAGCCGCAGTTCGCGGCTCATCAACGAGCTGCAGACGTGCCATCCGCTGCGCAGCGGGGCCGAATTGTCGGTTGCAGGCATGCTGTCGGGCTCCAGACGGCAGTGTCGCAAAATATCAATACAGGTGTCACGCCGATCATTCCGCAGTCCGGTCTGCCGCATGCAAACTGCGCGTCTGTTTCTGCGCCCAATCGGGGAGCCGTCCCAATGCACCAGACCAGCGAAGCTGCCGCCACCGTCGATCGCACCACCGGGCGCGCGTCGCCCCGGATCGTCGTCATCGGCTGCGGCATGTCCGGGATATTGATGGGCCATCGGCTCAAGCAGGCCGGCCTCGAGTCCTTCACGATCCTCGAGAAAGCCGCGACGCTCGGCGGAACCTGGCGCGAGAACACCTACCCGGGCATCGCGTGCGACGTGCCGTCGCACAACTACACTTATACGTTCGAGCCGAATCCCGGCTGGTCCATGGTCAATTCCGGAGGGGCCGAGATCCAGCGCTACCTGGAGCGCACGGCCAGCAGGCACGGTGTGCTCGAGCACGTGCGCTTCAATACCGAGGTGGTCCGCGCCACGTGGCAGGGCGACGCGTGGCGCCTCGAGACCACGGACGGGCGCGAGCTCGTTGCCGACATCCTCATCTCGGCGACCGGCGTGCTGCACCATCCCGCGTTCCCGGACATCCCCGGTCTCGAAGATTTTGCGGGCGCGAAGTTTCACACCGCGCGCTGGGACCACTCGGTGGAGCTGCAGGGCAAGCGCGTCGGCATCATCGGCACCGGCTCGACCGCAGCGCAGATCATCCCCGCGCTGATGGACCAGGTCGGCCGGTTTTCAATCTTCCAGCGCACGGCGCAGTGGATCTTCCCGTTGCAGAACCGGCCCTACCGCGAGACGACGAAGCGGCTGCTGCAGCGATTCCCGATCCTCACGCGCTGGCTGTACCGCTGGCACGCGTTCTGGCTCGAGGAGCTGTTCTCGAAGGCCGTGGTCGGCGGTGGCTGGCGGCATCGGCTGCTGAGCTGGAAGTGCCGCCGCAACCTGGCCCAGGTCAAGGACCCGGTCCTGCGCCGCAAGCTGACGCCGGACTACCAGCCGGGCTGCAAGCGACTGATCTTCTCCGGCTCGTTCTACGAGGCGATGCAGAAGCCGAATGCAGACCTGGTCACCGAGGCGATCGAGCGCGTCGAGCCGCGCGGCGTCGTGACCCGGGACGGGCGGCTGCACGAGCTCGACGTGCTGATCCTCTCGACCGGTTTCAAGGCCGACCAGTTCATGCGGCCGATGGAGATGGTCGGGCAGGGCGGCCTCGCGCTCGCCGATGCGTGGCGGGAAGGTCCGAGTGCCTACCGGTCGCTGGCGGTGCCGGGAATGCCCAACTTCTTCATGTTGATCGGTCCGCACAGCCCGATCGGCAACCTGTCGCTGATCACGATCGCCGAGCGCCAGGCCGACTACATCATGAAGTGCATCGCTACGATCCAGCGGCGCGGCATCGCGATGGCCCCGAAGCCGGAGGCGGTGGCCAGGCTGCTCGCAGAGATGAAGCAGGCCGCGGGCCGGACGGTCTGGAGCAGCGGGTGCCACAGCTGGTACCTCGACAAGAACGGCGTGCCCGGCATCTACCCATGGGCGGCGGGACGGTTCCTGCGCGAGATGAAGCTGGATCCGCAACTCGCCGACTTCGAGCTCGAGCCGCTGCCAGGCAGTACGCGCGCAACGCCGCGCCCGGGAGCGGACGGGGGTAAACTCGGCCCGCTGCTGCAACACGGGACGTGATCCATGGCGAAGGCGGGCACGCTGGCCGAGGGCCTGTATTTCGGCGAGGGGCCGCGCTGGCACGCGGGGCGCCTCTGGTTCAGCGACTTCTACGCCGGGGCCGTCAAGTCCGTGGATCCGGGCGGAACGGTTCGCACCGAGCTCGAGATCGATGACCAGCCATCCGGCCTCGGCTGGCTGCCCGACGGGCGCCTGCTGGTCGTGGCGATGAAACGCAGGCAGCTGCTGCGAGTGGATCCCGATGGGATCAAGGTCCATGCGGACCTGGCCGGCGTTGCCGACTATCACACGAACGACATGGTCGTGGACCGGCAAGGCCGCGCCTACGTCGGCAATTTCGGCTTCCACCTGGACGAGGAATTGAAGGCCCGGGGCGTCGAGAGCGTGCTGGCGGATCACCCGGTTGCGAGCCTCGCGCGTGTCGACCCGGACGGAAGCGTGCACGTCGCCGCGGCCGGACTGCACTTTCCGAACGGCTGCGTGATCACGCCGGACGGAAGCACGATGATCCTGGCCGAAACACTGGCGATGTGCCTGACGGCCTTCGATATCGACGCCGGCGGCGGCCTGTCGAACCGGCGCTGCTGGGCGCCGGTAGGGATGCGTGCGCCGGACGGTATCTGCCTCGATGCCGACGGCAATGTCTGGGTGGCGAACGCGCTGGCGCCGGAGTGCCTGCTGTTCGCACCAGGCGGCGGGATCATCTCGACCGTGCAGACGAGCCAGCCCTGCTTCGCGTGCATGCTGGGCGGGGAGGAGCGTCGCACGCTTTACATGATGACGGCCCCGTCATCGGTGGCGGATCTCGTGTCAGGCTCGCCGCAGGGCCGCATCGAGTGCGTCGAAGTGGCGACGCCGGGGGCCGGGCTGCCCTGACGAGCTGGACCGGTGAACGGTCAGGTCGCCGGTCGGGCGGCGCGCTTCGCCTCCCTGACCATCAGTTCCAGCGCGTCGAGGAACCTCGAGCGGTCCTTCGGGCTGAACGGAGGCGGCCCGCCACGAACCCCATAGGCCCGCAGGTCCTCCATCAGCCCGCGCGTCGCCAGCGCGTTGCCGATGTTGTCGCCGGTGAACGGTTTGCCCGACGGCCCGAGCACCCGTGCACCGAGGTCGAGGCAGCGGGCCGCCAGCGGAATGTCTGCCGTCACGACGATGTCGTCGGGCCGCGCCCGCTCCACGATCCAGTCGTCCGCCGCGTCGAAGGCGCCCGCTACGACCTGCAGACGGGCCCGGGGGCCCCGTGGCGTCCCGATCCAGGCGTTGGCCACGAACACGACCGGCAGTCCATGGCGCTCGGCCACCTTAAGGGTCTCGGCCTTGACCGGGCAGGCATCGGCGTCGACATAGATGTGGGGAACGGCGCTCATGCCGGTCATTGCAGCCGAAGCACCGCGTGCTTGTCGATCCGGGTCACCGCGGACTCCGGTCTCAGGCAGCTGCTGCACCGGACCTCGAGCGCCGCTTCGCCCTGATGCTCGGCCTCCGGTGCCTCAGATGAACGACTGGACGTTGGTCACCGCATGCGTCAGCGATCCGACGACGACGGTCACGGCGATCATCAGTCCACCCAGGATGCGGCGCAGGAATCGGTTCGAGTCGTTGCAGGTAAACATGGCTGGTCCTCCGTTGTCTGTGTAAGGCAGGTTACGCGGCTCTTTTGAGCCAATAAACGGCAATAATCGAGTTTGTCTGTTCGGGAATTCAGAACAATATGCGCCACGGGCTTCAGCCTCGACCGGGCGTTCTTGCGCAGTGACGGCTGTGCGTTATGCTGCCCTGCGTCACGCGTGACGGAACGCGCCGCAGAGTGGGTGCCAATGTTCAAGGCGGATCCGGTTGTGCTCCGGCGGATGCTCAAGCAGCTGGAGCTGGCAAGGAAGGAGCACTCGGAGTGGTATGAGTCGGTCGTCCGGACCATCGTCTGTCGCCTGCCGTGCGATCCGGTCGAGTTCGCAGACGACCACCACCGGCGGTGCCCGTTCGGTACCTGGTGCAGTGAACAGGCCTCGCCTGAACTCCGAGAGCAGCCGGTCTTCGCCGCGATGGAGGCCGAACACCAGCAGTTGCACGCGTTCGCGAGCGCGTTGCTGCGGCAGTCCACCGCCGGGCAGCCCATCGACTGCGACGACTACGACAGGTTCGCGTCGAGTGCGTCCCGGCTGCGCATGGGTCTCGATTCGCTGCGGCACGAGGTGCAGGCCGCGCTCCGGAACACCGACGCATTGACCGGGGCCTACGGGCGGACGGAGATGATCCCGGAGCTGCGCGAGTGGCGGCAGCTCGCGAGGCGCGACGTTCAGCATTGCTGCCTCGCGTTCCTGGACCTCGATCAGCTCAAGGAGATCAATGACAGTCACGGCCACGCGGTGGGCGACCGCGTGCTCGCCGCGGCAGTGCGTTTCCTGACCGCGCACCTGCGCCCCTACGACAAGGTGTTCCGTTACGGCGGAGACGAGTTCCTGGTGTCGCTGCCGGGCGTCGACCTCGCGCGCGCCGAGCAGATCATGGAACGCGTCAGGGCAGGGCTTGCTTCGACTTCGGTCGCGGTCAGCGACACCGGCGACCCGGTCTGTGTAACGGCGTCTTTCGGACTTGCGATGCTCGACCCGGAGGTCAGCGTCGAGGAGTCGATCGACCGGGCGGACAAGGCGCTGCTGGTCGCGAAGTCTGCCGGCCGGAACCGGATCGTGGCCTGGGACCCTTCGATCACGACCGCGACGATGCTGCAGCGGTTCATGGCGGAAGAGACCGACGACCCGGCCTAGAGCGAGCAATCCGACGTCGGCCGCCGGCCGACGGCCGTTGCTGCAATGCATGGTGGCTTGTGGTTGCACGCCGGAGTAGCGTGTGCGGGCCGATACAACCAACAGTCAACAGGGAGACGAGCCATGGCGAAGGGGAAGAACAAGGGTGGCGAGTTTTCGTTCAAGTCCACCAGCGTCACCTATAACGAGATTCCAGGAGCCGGTGGCGAGACCGAGATCAATCTCGAAGGGACTGCGACGGGCTTCGGAACGGTACTCGGCACGATGAGCCTGTGGTCCGACGGGCCCGGCGCCGAGAGCGGTCGTTCGAGCTGGGTGGGGTCCGGCTACCTCGAGAACGGCGAGGTCGTGCAGGGCACCGGGGACGGTTTCTACGAAAGGACCGGCAAGCACAAGTGGCGCATCCGCTCAGTCGTGCGGGTGTCCACCGGTGCACTGCTGCTGTCGGACGGCGTCATCAGCCTCGACGGGCGCTCGTACAAGGGAACGCTCACCGAGTGGCGTTGAGTGACATGGAGGCCTCGCGCGCAGCTGCGCGCGAGGCACCCCCGAACGCAGTCAGTCCGGCTTGCGCCCCGGCAGTCTCGGCTCGACCGTCTCTACCGGCGCGCCGGCCTTCTTCCAGGCACTGAAGCCGCCCTCGACGTGGCACACCGGCGTGAGTCCCATGTCCTGGGCGGTCTTCGCGGCCAGCGCAGAACGCCAGCCGCCGGCACAGAAGAACACGAACCTGTTGCCGGACGCGAACAGGGGCTTGTGGTACGGGCTGCCCGGGTCGATCCAGAATTCCAGCATGCCGCGCGTCACCGGGACGGCGCCAGGGATGCCGCCCTCGCGCCAGGCCTCCCGTGGATCGCGCAGGTCTACGAAAGTGACGTCCGGACGCCCGTGCAGCGCCCGGGCCTCGTCGACGTCGAGCGTCTCGATCTCCGAGTTTGCCTCGGCCAGCATCTGCTGAACGGTCCTGCGGATCTCCAGTGGCATCTGTCGAACCTCCCGGCGGTGACCCGGGACTTTACTGCAAGTCCGGCAGTGGTGGGACACCGTGCTGTGCGCAGCATTGACGCCGCGACCGGCCGGCTGGCAGCTTGCGCGAGCGCGACACGCCGCAGAGCCTCGGTACAGCCCGGTTGTGACGAAGCGAACTGTTGACAGTGGACTGCAGGTGATCGGCGCCGGGTTCGGTCGCTGCGGAACGACGTCGCTCCGGGCAGCGCTGCAGATGCTCGGATACGCGCCCTGCTACCACATGCAGACCGCGCTGACGCACTATCCGCACCTCGGGTTCTGGATCCGTGCCAGGGCCGGCCAGCCGGTGGACTATCGGCGGTTCTTTCGCCGGTACCGGGCGGCCGTGGACTGGCCCGTCTGCGAGTTTTACAAGGAATTGCTGGCGCTCTATCCGGACGCGAAGGTGGTGCTGAACGTTCGCGATCCCGCGGCATGGTACGACAGCGTCCGGGACACGCTCTGGGTCATCGACCAGGTCCTGCCCTGGTGGTTTCCGAGGCGCATGCGGCGGATGCACGACGACGTGATATGGAACGGTCGCTTCCAGGGCCGCTTCCTGGACCGGGACCGGGCCATCGAGGTGTACGAGAAGCACCTCGACGAGGTTCGCGGCACCGTGCCGCCGGAGCGGCTGCTCGAGTTCGACGTGCGCCAGGGCTGGCAGCCGTTGTGCGCTTTTCTCGACAGGCCTGTGCCGCCGGATACCCCGTTTCCGCGTCTCAACGACCGGCGCTGGTTCCGGCGCGTGCTGCTCACGCTGCGGCTCGCCGAGTGGCTGGTGCCCACGTTGCTGCTGGCCGTCGCGGCGTGGCTCGTCTCCGGGCTGCGCTAGAACGTCCCGCGTTGACGCCGGCGGGCGATGCTAGGATCGCCGGGCGGTCGCCCCCGCAGGGCACCGCGACGCGCAGGCCAGAGAGGATCAGTCCATGCGTTTCCTCACCGACGACGAACTCGCCTCGCTGTCGCCGGCCGAGTCGACGGCCTTCCCCGGGCCGATCCCGACGCAGATCGTCTCGAGCGACGAATACGCACCGATCCCGCAGACGGCGGCGCAGCGGCGGGTCGAGGCTCGCCTGCTCGGGCTGGCCGACGAGCTCGCGCCGCGGCAAGGGCTGACGCGACGCCAGTTCTTCGCCAGCGCCGCCGGCATGGCCGCGGGTTTCGTCGCGATGAACGAGGTGTTCGGTCCGCTGTTCGCCGTCGCTCGAGCCGAGGCCGCCGAGCCTGCAATGGCGGAAGAGCGTGCGAGGTCACTGGCGGGCCAGTTCATCTTCGACGGCCATACCCACTTCCTGCGCGACGACACACGGCTCGAAGGCTTCGTGCGGATGCGCGAGGCGGTCGGCAAGGCGGGCTGGAACCCGGCGCTGGTCGACAGGCCGCAGACTCTCGAGGATCTAAAGTTCGACAACTACGTCAAAGAGGTCTTCATGGACAGCGACACCAAGGTGGCGCTGCTCTCGAGTGCCCCGTCGGACGTTCCCGAGGACTGGTTCCTGACGAACCCGATGACCGTCGCCGCGCGGGAACGCGTCAACGCGGATGCGGGTTCGCGACGGATGCTGGCACACGCGATCTTCACGCCCGGGGCGCCCGGCTGGCTCGAGGAGATCGACCGCGCGATCGCGGAGGACCGCCCGGACTCGTTCAAGGGTTACACGATCGGCGACAACACCCACAAGGAGACCAGCCGGCATCCCTGGCGGCTCGACGACGAGAAACTCGTCTACCCGGCCTACGAGCGGTTCCGCAAGGCAGGCCTGGTCAACGTCTGCGTTCACAAGGGTCTCTTCCCACCATCGGCCGAGCGACGATTCCCGAGGTTGCGTCCCTACGTGGACGTGAGCGACGTGGCGAAGGCGGCCCGGGACTGGCCGGATCTGAACTTCATCGTCTATCACTCCGGCTACCGCTTCCCGGGCAGCGGCACCCCGGAGGACGCGCTGCAGATATTCGAGCAGACCGGCCGCATCGACTGGGTGACCGACCTCGCCGAGATCCCGGCACAGCACGGCGTCACGAACGTCTACGGCGACCTGGGCCAGATATTCGCGATGACGACGGTCGCGCAGCCTCGGCTGGCCGCAGCGATCATGGGCCAGCTCGTCCGCGGCCTCGGCCACGAACGCGTGGTCTGGGGCACCGACGCGGTTTGGACCGGCGCGCCGCAGTGGCAGATCGAGGCGCTGCGGCGCCTGGAGGTGCCCGAGGACCTGCAGCGCAAGCACGGCCTGCCACCGCTCGGCGCGGCCGACGGTCCGGTGAAGTCGGCGATCTTCGGCCTGAACTCAGCGCGGCTCTATCGCTATCCGGTCCCGGCGGTGGATCTGCCGCAGGACCGGCTCGCGCGCCGCAAGGCGGACTACGAGGCGGCCGGCGCAGAGCGCAGCAACCTGCGCTACGGTTACGTGGCGCGGTAG
>CAZKLS010000019.1:0-14392 GCA_964553405.1 uncultured Steroidobacteraceae bacterium | reverse complement strand
CGTGCCGGGATCGCCGGGGTCCAGCCTGATCAGCAGGCCGAGCACTTTCCCCGCGCGTGCCAGGTCGAGCACGTCCGGTGATTCCTCGCCGGCCAGCGACGCCTGGGGGACCGGCCGGTCCGCCAGCACGATCCTGAGTTCCGGCGTGAACGGCAGGCGGCCCTCCCGATTGCCGTGCAGATGCGCGAACGCTTCGGTCAGCTCGACGCGCCTGCCGTTGAACGCGAAATGCCCTTGCGCGCGGCCCGGGTCGATCGCTGCGGCGGTCGGGGTCAACGACAGCACGAAGAACGGAAGATCCGGGACCACGGGCCCGCAGGCGAACGCCACGCCGATGACGAGCAGAGCCTTCCCCACAGCCAGCGGTCGCATCAGACGCTCTTGCCCGCCGGCGACAGGCCGCTCAGCCGGCGGCCATGCCTGCGAGCCGCTTGCCGATGATCTCCTCGGCTTCGCGCATGATGCGCTCGACGAGTTCCCCGACGGTAGGCACGTCGTGGACCAGCCCTGCAACCATGCCGCAGGACCAGGCGCCGGCGTCCATGTCGCCATTCATCATGATCCTGGGGTAGACGCCGGCGACCTGCTCGATGATGTCCTCGAACTTCAGCGCGCTGCCGAGCGTGCGCTCCTTTTCCAGCAGCCGGTCCACGGCGGCGTTGCGCATGACGCGTTCGGTATTGCGCAGCGGACGCATCACCAGCCGCGTGTCGAGCTCGCTGGCGGCCACGATGGCCTGCTTGACGTTCTCGTGCACGGGCGCCTCCCTGGTCGCGATGAAGCGCGTGCCCATGTTGATGCCGTCGGCACCGAGCGCCAGCGCCGCGACCAGCGAGCGGCCGTCCGCCATGCCACCCGACGCGACGAACGGGATCCGCAGTTCCTCGGCCGCGCGCGGCAGCAGGATGAAATTCGGTACGTCGTCCTCCCCCGGATGCCCACCGCACTCGAAGCCGTCCACGCTGACGGCGTCGCAGCCGATCGACTGCGCTTTCAGCGAGTGCCGGACCGAAGTGCACTTGTGGATGACCTTGATGCCGGCCGCATGCAGGTGCGGCATCACCTGCTCAGGGTTGCGGCCCGCGGTCTCGACGATCTTCACACCGCCTTCGACGATGGCCCGGATGTATCCAGGGTAGTCGGGCGCGGTCACGGTGGGCAGGAACGTGATGTTGACGCCAAAGGGCTTGTCGGTCATCTCGCGGCAGCGGCGGATTTCCGCGGCGAGCGCTTCCGGCGTCTTCTGCGTGAGGCCGGTGATGATGCCGAGGCCGCCTGCGTTCGACACCGCGGCCGCCAGTTCGGCGAAACCGACGTAATGCATGCCGCCCTGGATGATGGGATGCTCGATTCCAAAGAGTTCGGTGATACGGGTCCTCATGTAATACTGCCTCCGCGGTGCGCTGGATTTCCGGCACTCCCGGCGAGCATAGCCGGGCCGGGCGGCCACTCATACTGCGGTCAGTACGGGGGCACCGGAAACGGTGACCCGACCGATCGCCAGATCCTGGGAGGGTGGAGATGGAAGCGTTGAATTCGTGCAGGCTGAGATTCGGACGGTTGTGTGCCGGCGCGGCGCTGGCCATGCTGGCGTCGAACAGCTTCGCGCAGACCTATTCTGTGGAAATACGGCCTGCGCTCAACGATCTCGACGTGAAGGTGGAGCACGTCGAGACGACCGGGATGCTGATCATGAAGCTGACGAACAACACGCAGCAGAAGGTTCGTTGCGAGCTTCGCTACGATGCGTCTCCGCAGCTGCTGCACCGGGCGTCGGTCTTCATAGATCCCGGCAAGACAGAGCAGAACGCGTTCCGGCAGACGCAAACCTGGTTCTCGGTCACCGTGGACGTAGAGTGCAAGCCGACCGGGAAGAAGTGATCCGCAGGCGCCGCGATTCGAGCGCGGCACGCAGCGAGCCGGGTCTCTGGTTGGAAATGGACGTCGCCTGAGCCCCCGGGCCCGTCCAGGCGTCAACCGGTCCCCGCCGGGCGCTTGCCGCGGCTCTTAATCTTCTCGAACAGCCAGACCAGGCCCGCGATGATCAGCGGGTGCACCAGCAGGCCCGTGGTCATCCTGGAGAGGATGTCCAATGGCGTGCCGCCGGACAGCGCCGAGTCCGCGATCGCTGCCAGCCAGCCGCCGAGCAAGCCGAACAGCAGCCGCTTCCAGCCGGGCGGTGCGAACCTGACCAGCAGCGCCGCCGCGATGCAGTCGATCAGCAGTGCGACCATGTCCGGCGTCCGTGACGTGGACCAGCGGATGCGCGAGCGACCATGACTTCTCTCCCCTTGTACAGCCGATACGGATCATAAACCGATCGGCCGCGGGAGTGACGCTGCCGTCCGCTATCCGTTCGCCCACTTCATGATGTCGTCTATCGTGCTGTCGGACACGTCGAGCCCGTCGTCGAACTCGCCGCCGACCTCGTGGAGCAGGTGGCGGGCCGCGCCCCTCTCGAGCCAGTCCTCGAACTCCCGCGCCTTCATCGGGTGCGCGACACAGGAACCCTGGACCTCATCGAAACCGAGCGCACGCAACATCTCGAGCGTCGCCGGGTCATCGATCTCGTCGGCCACCGTACGGATCTGGTTCGAGCGCGCCATCCCCAGCACGGCCGTGGTGACCCCCTGGATCCAGGGGTCTGTGTAGAGTTCGGCCATCAGGGCCGGATCGAGCTTGATCGAATTGAAGGCGATGCGGCGGACCCGGCCGAGCGAGGAGTGACCGGTGCCGAAGTCGTCGATCCCGATGCGCAGGCCATGGCCCTGCAGTTCCTCGAGCAGCGCGTACGCGGCCTCGGGCGCCTCGGTGATGGTTCGCTCGGAGATTTCCACCTTGATCGAGTCGGCCGGCAGCCCATGCCGCTTCAGTGCGGAGTGGACCGCGGCGCCGAGCCGGGGATCCCGCAGCTGGCGTCCGAGTACGTGCACCGATGCGAAGAACCTGCGCTCGTAACGGTGCCGCCAGGCCGCCATCTGCCGGCAGGCCTCGTCGAGCATCCAGCGGCCGATGTCGTCGACGATGCCGGATTCCTGGGCGATCGAGATGAACTCCTCCGGGCGGATCGTGCCGTACTGCGGATGCTCCCACCGTACCAGGCACTCGACGCCGGTCAGCTCGAACGAATCCGCGGCGACCCGCGGCTGGTACACGAGCTGCAGCTCGCGCCGCTCCACCGCACCGCGCAGCGAGGACTCGATCGCCAGTCGCCGCCGCAGTTTCGCCTGTGGCATCGGCGAGTGCAGCACGCAGCTGCGCGGGTCCGTGGCGCGTTCTGCGGCCGCGTGAGCATTACCGAGCAGCTGCTCGGCGTCCGCGGTTCCGTCCGCGAGCGCGATGCCGGCGCTGATTGCGGGCACGTATTCGGCGTCGGTCTGCTGCGCCTTCGCCGACACCGCCTCGAGCACCGCATGGGTGACGGTCGTGACGTGTTCGGCGCCAACCCGGCTGCGCAGCAACACGCTGAGTTCGCCGTCGTAGCTCCGGCACACGGACGGTGACTCGGCGCGCCAGAGAATCGTGCCGGCCTGGCCCATCCTCTCCAGCTCCGCCTCGAGGTGATGCGCCAGCTGCAGTACGAGCCTGCTGGCCGGCTCGCGGCCGTGGGCCTGCACGACGCGGTCGAAGTTGTGCACGCGGAACGCCACCACCGCCGTTGCCGCGGTGTCATCCGGTTCCTCGAGGGCCCCGGAGACCTGCTCGGCCAGGTGCCGGCGGTTCGGCAGGCCGGTGACCGGGTCGAAATACGACAGGCGCCTGACGGCCGCCTCGGCGCGGTCGAGCCGCGTGAGATCCTGCAGCGTCACCATCACGATGCCGGCGCCCGCTCCGCCGGCACCTGGCACCAGGTCCGCTTCCTGGTGCAGGCAGATCGTGTTGCCGTCCGGCGCGCCGATACGGTGATCGCAGCCGAAGCGACCGTTGCCGGTCGCGCAGTTCACGAAGGCCATTCGCACCGCGTCCTGCTCCTGTGGATCGAGCAGCGCGACGAAGTCCTCGTACCGCGCCGGGCCGGCGGCGTCGAATCCGAGCAGCTGCCCGATCATCGGCGAGACGTGCAGCGTACGGCCGTCCACGTCGAGTTCCCAGTGCCCGACGCGGGCGATGCTCTGCGCCAGCAGCAGTTTCGACCGGCTTGCGTGCAGCTCTTCACGCAGCTCGCGGTCGCGCAGCAGGAAGCGGACTCGCTCCACCAGCAGGCGCGGGTTCATGCCCTTCTGGGCGAAGTCGCTGGCGCCGGCGGCGTAGGCGTCGCTGATCGCCGTCAGGTCGTTGCGACCCGTCAGCATCAGCACGGGTACCAGACGGCTCTCCGCTTTCCTGCGGATCTCGCGGCAGGCGTCGATGCCCGAGAGCTTCGGCATCATCACGTCGAGGATGACGCAGTCCGGCTTCACTTCGTCGAAGCGCTCCACGGCCTGCGCGCCGTCCTCGGCCGTGTGCACCATGAAGCCGGCTCCGGCGAGCGCTGCCTCGACCAGCAGCAGGTGCGCGGGATCGTCGTCGGCGATCAGCAGGGTCGTGTTGACGTCTTCGTTCATGCTTCCAGTCTTCTTCAGCGTGTTCCGGTGGCCCGGCGGATCTCTGTCTCGAGTGCGGCGACCAGCGCGGCGTAGTGGGGCTTCAGCGGCGTCGCCGCGCGGCGTACCTGGGCGAGCTCGCGGCCCTCCCGCGCCGCGGTTTCGCAGCGCTCGAGCAGGTCCGCGAGCCTCCTTCCACCGAGGTTGCCGACGGGGGACTTGAGCGCGTGCGCGGCCGCAGCGACCCGCTCGAGGTCGCGGTCCGCGAGCGCGGAGTCGAGGCGCTCGAAGGCCTCGCCGGAGGATGCGAACAGCATCTCGCACATCTGTTCAAAGACCCGTGGCTTGCCGAGGCCGCGGATCGACTCCACCTGCTCGAGATCGAGCACCGGCAGTCTCGAGACGGGCGCCTGGGTCATCACTGCCGGGGCCTCGAGCATCGCATCCGTTTCGGCATCGTCGAGCGTCTCGACCGGCGGGTCGAGAGCTTCCGCGGCCCTTCCCGAGCCGGTGTCCACGGTCGTCACCGGGTCGCCCGCATCTGCGGATCGTGGCTCGTCCCCGGTCCCGGCGGCCACGGATCCGCCGCGCGCCGCGGCGATGGGCCGCAGCAGCTCCAGCAGTTGCGCAGCCCTGAACGGCTTGCCGAGAAAGGCGTCCATGCCGGCGGCCACGCAGCGGTCGCGGTCACGCGCCATCACGTTCGCCGTCAGCGCGATGACCTGTGTCGGTTGCAGCCCGCGCTGGCTCTCGTCGCGACGGATCGCTTCCGTTGCGGCGTAACCGTCCATGCCCGGCATCTGGCAGTCCATCAGCACGGCGTCGAAGCGCTGGTCCCTGGCGAGCTCGACCGCGCTTCTGCCGTCCTCGGCGACGACGACGGTGCAGCCGAATTCCTCCAGCATCGCGACGGCCACGGCGCAGTTGATCGCGTTGTCGTCCGCCACCAGGACCCGGAGTTCGAGCTGGGGCTGTTGGCCGCGTCTCGCCGCCGGCTCCCGCTCCTCCGGCGGAGGTGGCGGCGGCGGCGGGGCGCGACGCGGTTCCCGGGAAGCCTGCAGTGCTCCGCGCAGCAGGGACTGCCGGACCGGCTTGGCGATGCAGACGTCGGGCGCGATCGCCTTCGAGCCTTCGTAGGAGGGGTTGAAGTCCAGCGCGCTGAGCAGCACGACGTAGGTCCCTGCGATCGTCGGGTCCAGCCGGATCGTGCGCAGCAGTTCCTCGGTCGTTGCATCGGGCAGGCTGTGATCGAGCAGCACGACATCGAACGGCTTGCCGCGCGTCGCGACGTCGTGCATCCGGTCGCCGACCAGCTCGCCACGGTTGAGAACGGTGACCTCGACGGACCAGTTGGCCAGGATTTCCTGCAGCAGCATGTAGCTGGTGGCGCTGTCGTCGACGACCAGCACACGCAGGCCGCTGAACTCGTCGCCCGCGCGGTCCGGCACGGGCGCGGCTTCCCTGACCTCGAAAGGCAGCGTGAACGAGAACGTGCTGCCGCGTCCAAGCTCGCTCCGCAGGTCGATCTGCTCGCCGCCCATCAGTTGCACGAGGCGCCGCGCGATCGACAGACCGAGGCCGGTGCCACCGTGCCGCGAGGCATTGTCGAGCTGCGTGAACGCCTCGAAGATGCCGGAGCGGTCGGTCTCCGGGATGCCCGGACCGGTGTCGCGCACGCTGAAATGGAGGCGGCACTGGCCGTCACGCTGGTCATCGAGCCCGACGCGAATCTCGATCTCGCCGTGCTCGGTGTACTTGACCGCGTTGGAAAGCAGGTTGCCCAGCACCTGCCGCAGCCGGAGCGTGTCGCCGAGCACGACGCTCGGGACCGTGGGCTCGATGCGGCAGATCATCTCCAGCTTCTTGCGCTCAGCCTGGCCCGCGTAGAGCTGGCCGGCCTGCTCGGCGAGCTCGCGCACGTCGAACGGCTCGCGCACCAGGTCCATCTTGCCGGCCTCGATCTTCGAATCGTCGAGTATGTCGTTGATGATCTTCATCATCGTCTCGGCTGCGGCGCGCATCGAGTCCACGAAGCGGCGCTGCCGCTTGTCGAGCTCCGTGCCCGCCAGCAGTTCCGCCATTCCCAGCACGCCGTTCATCGGCGTGCGGATCTCGTGGCTCATGTTCGCCAGGAACTCGTCCTTGGACCGGGTCAGCGCGTCGGCCTTGCGCAGGCGCGTTTCGAGTTCACGCGTGCGCTCGATGATCTGCTGCGCGGAGTCGTGGCGTAGCATCGTCAGCGCGGACTCGTATTCGGCGAGCCGGTCGGCGAGCGCGTCGAAGTTGCCGGCGAGTTCGGTCAGCTCGTTGCTGCGGCGTCGCGCCCTGCGCGGTGCGGACGGCTCGGGCGTGCTGCTGACCCGGGTCGTCTTCGCGAGCTCGGCGAGCGGCTCGGCGACCTGGCGCCGCAGCATGTTCGCGGAGAGCCATGCCACCAGGCAGCCAAGCAGCAGCGCCACGGGCGCCTGGCCCACGTGCCGCAAGGCCTGCTTCCAGATCCACTCGTTGTCGAGCAGTATGCTGACCGAGCCGGACAGGCGTGGGTTGAGCTGCAGCGACTGCTCGACGTAGATGGGCTGCAGCGCAAGATACGACTTGAGCGCATGCAGCGCCCCGGTCGGCGCGGACGTCCAGCTCAATGCCGCGGGACGCTCCGATGCCGCGAGTCCGGCAAGGTCGCGCCTGAGGTATTGCTCCAGCACGTTGCCACCCTGCAGGCTGTACGTCGCCGCGAGGATCTGGGGGTGGCCTTCGAGGTTGTCGAGCGCGCCTCCGCCCGTGGCTTCCAGCCGCGCCGCCATCGAGCTGGCCTTGTTACGGGCGAGTTCCAGCGCTTCCTGGCGTGCCGTCCGGGTGTCCCAGATCGCGCCGACGAGCAGGGCCGCCAGTATCGTAACGGTGACTGCCGCGATCGCGGTCACCCGGAACTGCATCGTCAGCGACAGCCACTCGAAGGCCTCGCGCACGGACCTGTGCGTCTGTTTCGGCGTCTGAGCTTCAGCGCCCGATCTGGACTGGCCGGTCGAGGGATCCATGCATGGCAATGATTGGGTCTACGTCGCGCAGACTACGCGGCCGCATGACATAAGTAGAACGGATGCACACCGAAACTGAGAACTCGAGCAACATGTCGGCACCCGGGGGCGTGGTCCCGGGGCCGCTTGCTCACGCGAGCAGTGCGCCGATCGCCGCGGCCCGGTAGTCGAAGATCCGCTCCAGTTCGCGACGTACCAGCGGCGCCGCGAGCAGTCCTGCGGTTCCCAGCGGGAGCACGTATTCGACCCGGTCCCGCATTCGCGTGCCGCCTCGCTCCGTCATGAAGCCGTGCGCATGGACCCAGCTGCGGTAGGGACCGGCCACCTGGCGGTCCACGAAACGCCAGGGTGGAGACCACTCGCTGATCTCGGTTCGCCAGCCGAACGGCACCAGGAACAGCGCGAGCCGGTAATCGATCAGTGTCCCGCGGCGCATCTCGATCGGCAGCGGACTGACGATGCGGAATCGCAATTCCGGCGGAGTGATACGCTCGAGGTTCGTGGCGTCGGCGAAGAAGGCGAAGACCTGCTCGATCGGGCGCGGCAGCCAGCTGCTGCGTTCGAGTCGCTGCCGAAGACGCGCATCGCGGGTCATGGGCGCTAGGATACCGGCAGCCGGTTTGCGACGAGGAGAGTCGGGTGGGAGCGGAGACGGGCGCGGGGCGGGCAGATGCATCCTGGCTGGCGCTGTTGGGGATCGTGCTCGGCGGCATCGCGCTGGTCGCGGCGGCCGTGCACCAGGCGGCCGGGCCCTTCACCCCGCCGCCGCCGATCGAACAGGTGATTGCCGAGAAGGCGAAGAGCCTCTACGAGCAGGCGCTCGAGGCCATCGCGGGAGAGGCGGAGCAGGCGCCCGCGACTGCGGCGCCCGCGCCGGAGCGCGGCCGCGATGTGGATCGCCTGCTGGAGGGCACGACCGCGGGCCTCGGCGCACTGGCGGTCGTGCTCGGGCTTGCCGGCTTCGCGCGCCGCGAGGACCGGCGGACCTGTGCCGTGGCTGCCGTGCTGGGTCTCGCGGCGTTGCCCTGGCAACTGGCGCTGGCCGTCGCGCTGGCCGTGCTGTTCTTCGCGGCCTCGGCGGCGATGCTCCGCGGACGGACCTGACCGTTGCCAGTCTGCGCGAGTGGTGGCCGGGGCTGGGTATAGTCCGCTCTCGGTACACGTTGTGACCGGTCCGCAGGGGCCGGACTGGGAGGTTTGAGATGGGCAATTACGTCGATGGATTCGTGGTTCCGGTGCCGCGGGAGAGGCTGGCGGACTACCGGCGCATGGCCCGCAAGGCCGGCAAGGTCTGGCGCGAGCACGGGGCGCTCGATTACGTCGAGTGCGTCGGCGACGACGTGCCGCCCGGCAAGCGCACCTCGTTCCCGCGGGCCGTCAAGCTCGCGGCGGACGAAGTGGTCGTCTTCTCGTGGATCGTGTACCGGTCACGCAGGGACCGTGATCGCATCAACGCTAAGGTCATGAAGGATCCGCGGCTGGCGAGCATGATGGATCCCAAGGCGATGCCTTTCGATGGCCGGCGGATGTTCTGGGGCGGTTTCAAGGTCCTCGTGAGGGCGTGAGTGAACTGGTATCTCGGAGTACTCAGGAAGTACGCTGACTTCGGCGGGCGGGCGCGACGCAAGGAGTTCTGGTACTTCTCGCTTGCGAACACGCTGATCGTCGTCGCGCTGGCGGTCGTGGACCTCTGGGCGGATCTGGTGCACCGGCCGTCCGGCTTCGGCTTCCTGAGCGGCTTCTATTCGATCGGCGTGCTGGTGCCGGGCATCGCGGTCGCGGTTCGGCGGCTGCACGACACGGACCGCAGCGCATGGTGGCTCGCGATCGCGTTCATCCCGCTCGTGGGGGTGTTCGTCCTGCTTTATTTCTACGTGCAGGACAGCTCGCCCGGCGGCAACCGCTACGGTCCCAACCCGAAGGGCGTGATCCGGGAGCCGCCGTCAGAATTGCAGGCGCCATGGAATTGACTGCCCGTGCTCGGTCAGCAGCCGTAAATCCGTCGGATGCCGGCGACCGGCCGGTGCCCCGGCTCGACGTGGTCATCGAGATCCCACGTGGCAGCTTCCTGAAGCGCGGTTCCACCGGCCGCGTGGACTTCGTCTCGCCGCTGCCATGCCCGTTCAACTACGGATCGATACCGGCTCTCGTCGGGCTGGAGGGGGACCTGCTGGATGCCGTCGTGCTGGGCCCCAGACTGCCGGCAGGTTCGCGGCTGAGCCTTCCCGCATGGGGCGCCGTGGTGCAGACCGACCGCGGCATGGTGGACCACAAGCTGGTCTGCAGCGCGGCCCCGCTGGGAGTCCGGGAGCGCCGCAACGTGCTGCGGTTCTTCCGGTTCTATGCCCGCTGCAAGGGACTGCTGAACCTGCTGCGAGGACAGCCCGGACGCAACGCCTGCGATGGATGGATCACCGCGCGCGAGGCAATTGCCTGCGCGGCGCCGCGGGAACCGGCATGGCGGGCGCCGCGGGTCAGGTTCTGACCGCCGTCAGGCCGAACGGTCGACACCGGCGGGTACGGCCGCCTGTGAAAACGGTGCCGCGGATTCGCCGGCGGGGCTCCCCGCATGCTCGCCGCGTCGCTCGGGCAGCCGCTCGAGGCGCCCCTCGACAGTGGCGCCGCATTCCATCTTGAACTGCCGGTAGGTGATGTTGCCGGTGATCCGGGCGCCGGCCTGCAGCTCGAGGAAGTTGTCCACCTCGAGGTCGCCCTGGATGGTGCCGTTGATGACGGCATCGTGCACCTTGACGGAACCCTCGATACAGCCCTTTTCGCTCAGCACCAGCAGTCCCTGGGAGCCCTGTTTGGCGCGCACGTTTCCCTGCACCCGGCCGTCGATGCGCAGGCCGTCCGGAATCACGACGTCGCCGATGATTTCCACGCCGGCGGCAATGAGACTCGACAGCCGCGTGGCTTCGATCGAAGGCTGCTTCTTTTTGCTGAACATCGGGACCTCGTGCGACGAACGCTTGCTGCGGACGGCCTAATGGCGGCGGCCGCTCTGTTGGTTGAGAAATTCGAGCCGGGAGCGCAGCTCTCCGACCCGGTCGTTGAGTTCCAGCACCTCGCGGTCGAGCGCTTGCCGCGTGGACCGCTCCAGTTCGAGTTCCGTGCGCACCCGGGCCAGCTCGTTGCGCAGCGTCTCGTTGCTCTCGCGAAGCTCGTTGCGCTCGGCTGAGGCCGCGGAGCTGTCGGCGAACATGCGACCTCCGGCAATGCCTGCCAGCAGCAGCAGCGCGGCGATCGCCAACGCAAGCAGTGCAATGCGCCAGCGCTCGTCCGACGAGAGCTCGAGTTTCGCGGTCGTCAGCGTCTGGGTCGAGGTCGTCGAGGCGAGGTTCATGGCTGCACCGGCGCCGGGAGCACCTGCGCCAGGAACTGCTTCGGTTCGACGCGGGCGCCGTTGCGGATCACCTCGAAGTGCAGGTGAGGACCGGTCGAGCGGCCGCTGGAGCCGACCGCGGCGATCTTCTGCTTCGGCATCACGACGTCGCCCTTGCGGACGAAGAGCTTCGAGGCGTGTCCGTACAGCGTGGAGAGGCCGTCACCGTGGTCGATGATGACCGTATAGCCGTAGGCGCCGTGGTAGCCGGCGGAGCGAACGCGTCCACCACCGCTGGCGAGGATCGGCGTGCCACGCGGTGCCGGGATGTCCAGGCCCGTGTGGCGTGCCAGCCGGCCGGTGAATGGATCGCGCCGCACGCCGAACGCCGAGCTGACGTCGAAATCGTGACCCAGCACCGGCAGGCGATAGGGGTACGCCATGTTCGCGAGCTGCCGCTCCGCGGTTGCGGCGTCGAGCTCGGCCAGCTCGACCTCGAGCCGGGACAGCGCGGTCTCCAGCCGGGTGAGCCCGGTGTCGTAGTCGTACCGGGCGGCCGGTGTGACCGGTCCGGGTGTCGGCAGGCCCGACAGCGGCACCAGGGGTCCACCACTCGGCGGAGGGATCCTGTCGCGTTCGCCCGTGCCCTTGGCCACGACTTTCGGCGCGGCGGGCCCTGGGGCTGCCCGTGTGACTTCAGACGCGGCTGGTGCAGGATCGCCGAGCCGTCTGCCGAGCGCGATCGCCTCGCTCTCGAGGCGACTCAGCCGGCCGGCCAGAGTCCCTATCCGCTCGATCAGCGCGCGGCCCTCGGGCCGGTTCAGGTCCAGTGCGACCGGGCCGCCCGGCGCGACGGCTGCCGCGACACCACTGCCGCGCGCGATCAGGTAGCCCGACGTGAAGCACAGGCTCATCGCCAGCAGCGTCACGACGGCGGCCGCTGCGGCCAGCCGGCGCATGCCGACCGTGTGCAGACGGCTATCCGTCAGCGGACCTGCAGAAACGATGACCAATGCCACAGTCGTTCTCGCCTCTAGCGGAGCCGTCTGCATGCGGCCCGCGTGTCGTACCATCGTGGTTATGACTGACTAATTACCGTGCCGCGCGGGGCCAGACAAACAATCCGTGCCGTGACTGCTCAATATGTGATCGAGTCCACACGCAGGCGACCCCGTCCGCAGCGCCCGGCACCGGCGCCGTTGCCCCCACCAGCAGAGGTTCCATGATGCGTTCAGCACAGCAAAAAGTGGCAGGCGGGCTTGCCTGCATCACGTTCGCGCTCCAGCCGCTCGCTCCGGCGGTCGCGCAGGCGCAGGCCGAGGCGACGCTGCTGAACTGCGCTTCAGTGGATGGCGGACGGCAACATTGCGCCGGGTACACGGGTGCCGGGGTCGCGCTCGGCAAGTCAACGGGCAGCGCGACCTGCCTGCTCGGGCGCAACTGGGGTTACGACGCGGACGGTGTCTGGGTCACCGAAGGCTGTGGCGGCGAGTTCGTGCTCGGCAAGCCCGATCACGAGGAACGCCGGCTCGCGGCTCAGGCCAACGCGGCAGCGTCGGGTTCGGGTTTCCCGGCCGATGCCGCGAGCGCCGGGTCGGTGGAGCCGGTCTCGCTGGGCGACTACCTGGTCTATACGCGATTCGGCGCACAGCTTGCAGCCAACAACGATGAGGCCGAGATCCAGGACGCCCGTTCGAGAATCGGCTTCCAGTATGAGACAGGAGAGGACATACGGTTGTTCGCGGATGCCGAGTGGTCCGTGAATCTCACCGCGAATCCGAGCACCTTCTACCCGGGCGAAACCACCAACAGCGGCATCCTGCTGCTCAACACCACCAGAGGCTCGGTCTTCGGCACGCGTCTCGGGTACGTCGGGGTCGATTTCGGCAGGCCCGGTCGGGTCAGCATCGGCAAGCAGTGGGGCGTGCATTACGACGTGACCTCCTACACCGACGCCTTCAACGTATTCGGTGCCGAAGCCAGCGTCACGTTCAACGCAGGCACCGATGGCGGTTTCATGGGAACCGGGCGCGCCGACGACTCCATCGTCTATCGGAACCGGCTCTTCGACACGGTGGATCTGGGTCTCCAGGTGCAGATGCGCAACGTGGACAATGGCGAGGTCATCGACGGCTTCGGGGCATCGCTCAGGGCCGGGATCCTGCCGGGACTCGAGTTCGGGGTCACCTATACGACGGCCCTCTGGGATGACTCGATCAAGGGCTCGCTGGTCGGGCTGCAGGGCGATGCCGAGTACGGCGCACTGGGCGTCAAGTACGAGTCGGACCGTCTGCGGCTCGCGGGCGTCTATGCGAAGCAGCGCAATGGCGACCTGGCGCGGATCCCGGTCACGGTCGGGGAGGAATCCGTTCTGGTTCCCGTCGCATTCGACGGCACCGGCGTCGAGCTCGCGGCGCGTTACCAGCTGAACCGGCTCGGGCTGCTGGGCGGATGGCTCGGCTACCGGCCCGACAAGGGAACCGAGCTGCTCGATCCGGATGCGGAGCTCCGGTACCTGATACTCGGCGCCGACTATCGCTGGAATCCGAGTGCGCTGTTCTTCGCCGAGTATCGCTTCGCCGGCGGGACGGACTTCGTCGGCGAACCGGGTGAGGACGTGTTCGCGCTGGGCTTCCAGTATCGCTTCGCGAAGCGCGGCACGTTCAATTTCGATTGACCCGGAACCGCAGCCGGCTTCCGGCAGACGCGGTCGCGGATCTGGTGTATTTTTCGCGTGCGACGCCACCGCCGAGACCCTCTGGAGCATCGAATGAAGACACTCTTGACGCTGGCCCTGTTACTGACCGGAGCAACTGCGATGGGCGCAGACAACCTGAAAGCCTTCCCGCCGGCCGATGAGGGCATGGTCCGCTACGTGATCAACCTTCCGCAGCAGGAGAACGAAGACGACTGGAAGGTCGAGCTGCAGGTCGGCAAGACCGTCAGCCTCGACGCGGCCAACCGTTACTTCTTCGGCGGCCAGCTGGAGCGCGAGACCATCCAGGGCTGGGGTTACACCCGCTACGTGCTGCGCGAACTCGGCCCGATGGCCGGTACGCTGATGGCGGTGGATCCGGATGCCCCGAAGGTGGATCGATTCATCACGCTGGGCGGCGAGCCCCAGCTGCTGCGCTACAACAGCCGGTTGCCGCTGGTGGTCTACGTGCCTGACGGCGTCGAGGTGCGCTACCGGTTCTGGCGGGCGGACGCGACGGCCAGCGCGGCCGAAGCCGGTTGAATCCTATTTCGAGCCGCCGCGGATCTTCTGCACGACCAGCAGCAGCACGGCTGCGCCGATCACCGACGCAATGAGCCCGGCACCCTGGCCCGCCTGGTAAAAGCCGAGCGCCTGGCCGACGAAGCCGGCGATGAACGAGCCGCCGACGCCGAGCAGGATGGTCATGATCCAGCCCATCGGCTGCGCGCCCGGGACCACGAATCGGCCCAGCGCGCCGACGATCAGGCCGATGATGAGTGTCCAGATGATTCCCATGGCCGCTCCCGAGGTT
>CAZKLS010000018.1:0-35330 GCA_964553405.1 uncultured Steroidobacteraceae bacterium | reverse complement strand
GCGCTCGGCGGCGTCGCGATCACCACGGCCGGCGTGATGCCGACCCGCTGGCTGGACCGGAGCTTTGCAGTCGTCGAGGTCGCGGGCTACGAGGGCCTGACCGTGTTCGCAGACAACCAGCCGATCGGCAGCACCGATTCGAAGGGCAGGATCCTGCTCGACAACCTGCGACCCTACGAAGCGAATCCGATCAGCATCGATCCGCTGGAACTGCCGATCGAGGCGGGCATCGACCGGGCGAGGATCGAGCTGACGCCCGCCTACCGGAGCGGCGCGGTGATCGAGTTTCCGGTCAGCCGCGGGTCCGCGACGACGTTCAGGCTGCGACTTCCCGACGGCACGGCCGTGCCACCCGGCGCGGTCGTCGAGCTCGCCGGCCAGGCGTGGCCGGTCGCGCTCGACGGCCTCGTTTACGTCGAGGATGCCGTCGCGACCGGCGGCGTCGCGCGATGGCGAAACGGTCAATGCCGCTTCGAGCTGCAGACACCCGGTGCGGCGGACCCGATCCGCGACCTGGGGTCCGTAACCTGCGCACCGGAGCCGCGCCCGTGAGTCTGCGACGCGTCAGCCTGCCCGTGGCCTTCGTGCTCGGGCTGGTGCTGCCGGTCGAGTTGCTGGCGGGCGCCGCCTGCAGCGTCGCCGTGGTCGGCGTGAACTTCGGGCTGTACGATCCGCTGGACCCGCGGCCCGCGGACTCGGCCGGCAGCGTCGACGTCACCTGCGACTACCTGCCGCCCGGTGGAGCCACCAACGTCAGCTACGACGTCGAGCTTTCCACCGGTACGAGCGGCGGCTTCCTGCAACGGTACATGGCCCTCGGCACCGCGCGACTGCCCTACAACCTGTTCACCGACGCGGCGCGGAGCCTCGTCTGGGGGAACGGCTCGGCGGGCAGCCGGGTCGTCTCGGGCGCGATGAAGGTGAACCCCGGCGCGCACTCGAGCCTCACCAACTCGCACACCGTCTACGGTCGCATCCCGGCCGGCGTGGACGCGGCGCTCGGCAGCTTCTCCGACAGCATCGTCGTCACGCTGACGTTCTAGGCCTGCCTGCAGCGTCGCGTCGCTGCGGCCGCCGGCCCGCCCGCGTCACAGCGACGAGACCGAGACAGAAACCGGCAGCGGCATTCGCCCCGCCGCGACGTGCCTGGGCAGCGTCACCCTGATGCGCAAGGCCAGTTCCCGCGCCGCGGCGGCCGCGGGTTGCCTGAGCGCGGTGCAGTCCTGCTGCAGCTCGACGTCGTAGCCGGGTCCGCTGACCTGCACCGAACCCTGGTAGCCGGCGACCGGATGCAGGTGCAGCAGGAATCCCCGCGGATCGTTGCTGCTGACACGATACAGAGCCTCGAGGTCGACGAATCCCTGCCGCACGTTTCGTTCGCTGACCTCGACCATGGCGGGCGCGGCGAGCACCTCGAGCGTCGCGCGCGGCCGCACGACCGCCGCGACGGCGAAGCGCGCCTCGGCCTCGCCGCCAACGGCCCACCCCGGCCATGCGAGGACGGACAACAATGCTGCACGGCAGAACGTCATCGCCACTCCCTTCCCCGGGCGCGGACACCGGCCGACGGCATCAACCGCGGCGGCGCCTTCTGTTGTCGACCCGGTGAACATAGCTCCCCGGCCGACAGAAATGTGGCGTAGTTCACAGAATCCGGGCGGGAGCGGGATCCGCGACTGCTGCGGCAGGGCCACGCGGTTATTGCACCGCACCACTCCGCCGCGGTTGCGCGGCGGATGGAAACCGCTAAGCTGCCGGTCGCGGTCCAGATACCCGTCCAGAGCATCGTGAAACCGACCGATACCGCCAACCCGGACCACTTTCACCGCGTCGTGGATTGCCAGTGGGCCTGCCCGGCGCACACGGACGTGCCGGAGTACATCCGGCTGATCGCGCTCGGCCGCTTCAGCGACGCGTACATCGTGAATCGCGAGTCGAATGTCTTCCCCGGCATCCTCGGCCGCGTCTGCGACCGGCCCTGCGAGCCCGCCTGCCGGCGCGGCCGGGTCGAGGAGCAGCCGGTGGCGATCTGCCGGCTCAAGCGCGTCGCCGCCGACCACAAGGACGCGATCGTGGACCGGCTGCCGGCCGTCCCTGCGCAGAAGAACGGCAAGCGTGTCGCCTGCATCGGCGCCGGGCCCGCCTCGCTGACCGTCGCCAACGACCTGCTGCCGCTCGGCTACGAAGTGGTGATCTTCGAGCAGTGGGACAGGCCCGGCGGGCTGATGCGGACCAACATTCCGGCGTTCCGTCTGCCGGAATCGGTGCTCGACGAGGAGATCGGCTACATCACCGGCATGGGCGCCGAGATCCGCTACGGCTCCCGCATCGACAGCCTGCGCAAGCTGCTCGAGGAAGGCGGCTTCGACGCCGTGTTCGTCGGCAGCGGCGCGCCGAAGGGCAAGGAACTGCGGGTACCGGGCAGGGACGAAGGCGCCGCGCGGATACACATCGGCATCGACTGGCTCGAGTCCGTCGCGTTCAAGCACACGGACCGGATCGGCGGGCGAGTGCTGATCATCGGCGTCGGCAACACCGCGATGGACTGCTGCCGCACGTCGCTGCGGCTCGGCGCGAGCGACGTGAAGGTGATGGCACGCAAGCCGCGCGGCTTCTTCAAGGCGTCGGACTGGGAACTCGAGGATGCCGAGGCCGAGAACGTCGAGATCGTCGTCAACCACGCGCCGAAGAACTTCGTCGTCGAGGACGGCCGGCTCAAGGGCATGATGTTCGACAAGATGCAGTACGAGCTGGACGCCCGCGGCCGGATCATCGCTGAACGGACCGTCGGCGAGGCCTTCTTCCCGGCCGACGACGTGATACTCGCGATCGGCCAGCAGAACGCCTTCCCCTGGATCGAGAACGACCTCGGCATCGAGTTCGACCAGTGGCACGTCCCGGTCGTGGACCCGGTCACTTTCCAGTCGACGCGGCCGGGCGTGTTCTTCGGGGGCGACGCGGCGTTCGGTCCGAAGAACATCATCTGGGCGGTGGAGCACGGCCACCAGGCCGCGATCTCGATCCACAACCACTGCATGGGTGAGCCGGTCGCGAGCCGCCTGCCGCCGACGATGAAGCTCTCGAGCCGCAAGATGGGCCTGCACGAGTGGTCGTACAAGAACGACTACAACCCCGCGGAGCGACGCATCGTCCCGCACGTGAGCCTGAAGGAGCGCTTCAAGCAGCTCGACGTCGAGGTCGAGCTCGGCTTCACGGCCGAGCAGACCTTCGAGGAAGTGCAGCGCTGCCTTAACTGCGACGTCCAGACCGTGTTCGAGGACCGGCTCTGCATCGAGTGCGACGCCTGCATCGACATCTGCCCGACCGACTGCCTGACGATCACCCGCAACGGCGAGGAAGCGGAGCTGAGCGGTCGCCTGAAGGCGCCGCGCTTGAATCCCGGGCAGCCGCTGTTCGTGTCCGCGCCGCTGAAGCAGACCGGCCGGGTCATGGTCAAGGACGAGGACCTCTGCGTCCACTGCGGACTGTGTGCCGAGCGCTGTCCAACCGCGGCCTGGGACATGCAGAAGTCCACCATTCACCTGCCCCACGCGACCGACCACACATGGCCCAGCCCGCAACGCCGCAAGACCGCGTAAACGACTTCGTCATCAAGCTGGCGAACGTGAACGGCACCGGCTCGGCCAGTGCCAACACGCTGCTGATGAAGTCGATCTTCCGGATGGGCATCCCGGTGATGGGCAAGAACTACTTCCCGTCGAACATCCAGGGCCTGCCCACCTGGTACGAGATCCGCGTGACCCGCGACGGCTACGTGGCGCGCTCCGGCCGCGTCGACTTCATGGTCGCGATGAACGTCGAGACCTACCACAAGGACGTCCGCGAGGTTTCACCGGGCGGGTTCCTGCTGTACGACTCGTCCTGGCCGCGGCCGACGGTGCTGCGGCGCGAGGACATCGTGATCCTCGGCGTGCCGCTCGCGAGGATCTGCAACGAGAACTTCGTCGGCGTGCGCAACCGCATCCTGATGAAGAACATCATGTACGCCGGCGTGCTCGCGGCGCTGTTCGAGATCGAGCTCGACGTGATGCGTCAGCTGCTCGGCGAGACCTACGCGAAGAAGCCCGCGCTCGTCGACGCGAACATGAAGGCGGTTCAGCTGGGCTACGACTACGCGAAGCAGCACCTGCCCTGCCCGCTGCCGATCAGGCTCGAGCGGATGGATCGCACGGCCGGCCACGTGATGATCGACGGCAACACCGCGGCGGCGCTCGGCTGCGTCTACGCCGGCGCGACCGTGGGCGCCTGGTACCCGATCACGCCGTCCACGTCGCTGATGGACGCCTTCAAGGGCTTCTGCGCGAAACTTCGGGTGGACCCGGAGACCGGCAGGAACAACTACGCGGTCATCCAGGCCGAGGACGAGCTCGCGGCGATCGGCATCGTGCTCGGCGCGTCCTGGAACGGCGCGCGGACGTTCACGCCGACCAGCGGGCCGGGCATCTCGCTGATGAGCGAGTTCATCGGCCTGGCCTACTACGCGGAGATCCCGGCCGTGCTGTTCGACGTGCAGCGGGTCGGGCCGTCGACCGGGATGCCGACCCGCACGCAGCAGTGCGACCTGTTGCTCTGCGCGTATGCGTCGCACGGCGACACGAAGCACGTGCTGCTGTTCCCGGCGGATCCGGAGGAGTGCTTCTACTTCGCAGTCCAGGCCTTCGACCTCGCGGAGCGCCTGCAGACTCCGGTCTTCGTGCTGTCGGACCTCGACATCGGCATGAACGACTGGATGTGCCCGGACCTCAAGTGGGACGACGCGTATCGGCCGGACCGCGGCAAGATGCTCACCCGCGAGCAGATCGAGGCGCTGCCCCGCTTCCATCGCTACCTGGACGTGGACGACGACGCGATCCCGTACCGCACGCTGCCCGGCGTCACGCCGAAGGGCGCCTACTTCACGCGCGGCTCGGGCCACAACCAGTACGGCGGCTACACCGAGGACTCGGCCGAGTACCAGTTCGTGCTGGACCGGCTGCTGCGCAAGTTCCATCGCGCGCGGACGCTGGTGCCGGGTCCGGCGCTCGAAGGACCGGGCGACTGCGACGTGGGACTCGTGGCGATCGGCAGCAGCCACGGCGCGGCACACGAGGCGATGGACATCCTGAGCCGCTACGGGATCACGGTGGACTACATGCGCATACGCGCGTTCCCGTTCACCAGCGAGGTCGAACAGTTCCTCGCCTCGCACAAGCGCATATTCGTGATCGAGCAGAACCGTGACGCGCAACTCAAGTCATTGCTGGTGCTCGAGACGGCGGTCGAGAAGTCGAAGCTGTCCTCGATCCTGCACTACAGCGGGCTGCCGATGACCTCCAAGGAGATCGTGGAGGCCGTGCTGGCGGAGCTCGGCGACAGCCGCCGTGCGGCCCTGATGGCATAGGAAGACACTGCATGTCGTTCATGAACAAGCCCCGCGTCCGCCACCCGGACCTGCCGAAGAACGCGCTCGGGCTGACCCGCCGCGACTACGAAGGGACGATGTCGACGCTCTGCGCGGGCTGCGGCCACGACTCGGTGACGGCCGCGATCATCGAGGCGCTCTGGGGGCTCGACATGCGCCCGGAGCAGCTGGTCAAGCTCTCCGGCATCGGCTGCTCGTCGAAGACCACGGCCTACTTCGCCAGCGGCTCGCACGGCTTCAACGGGGTGCACGGGCGCATGCCGTCGATCGCGAGCGGCGCGAACGCGGCGAACAGGGAGCTCTACTACGTCGGCGTCTCGGGCGACGGCGACTCGCTGTCGATCGGATTCGGGCAGTTCGCGCACGCGATCCGGCGCAACGTGAACATGCTGTACCTCTGCGAGAACAACGGCGTGTACGGCCTGACCAAGGGACAGTTCTCCGCGTCGGCCGACATCGGCACGAAGTCGAAGAAGGGCGATGAGAACCTCCAGGCGCCGGTGGATCCCTGTCTCGCGGCGCTGAGCCTCGGCGGCACGTTCATCGCCCGCAGCTTCTCCGGCGACAAGGAGCAGCTCGTGCCGCTGATCCAGGCGGGGCTGATGCACAAGGGCTTCGCGATGATCGACATCATCTCGCCCTGCGTCACGTTCAACGACCACGTGGGCTCGACCAAGAGCTACGCGTTCACCCGCGAGCACTACCACGAGGCCGTCCACGCGGACTACATCCCGCCGCGTCAGGAGATCACCGTCTCCTACGGCGAGGGCGAGGTGCTGCCGGTGCAGATGCACGATGGCAGCCAGATCATGCTGCGCAAGCTCGACAGCGAGTACGACCCGACGCATCGCGGCAAGGCCTTCGAGTACCTGCGGACCCGGCTGCGGCAGGGCGAGCACGTCACCGGCCTGATCTTCGTCTCCTCGAGCGGTCCGGACATGCACGAGATGGCCAACACGACCGACGTGCCGCTGAACCAGGTGCCGTACCCGCAGTTGCACCCGGGCTCCGCGGGCCTCGCGAAGCTGCTGAAGCGGTACGCCTGACCGCCCGTCCGGCCGCGGCGGCCGGAACACGCACGGCCCGGGCGCTGCCGCGGCCGGTCTGTGCGCCGTGCCCGGTTTCACCGGGGTCCGTCCCGCGTATCATCCGCATTCGATGGCACGCAAACCTCCGAAGCACCGCGCACTGCTCGGCTGCCTGCTGGCGGCGAGCCTGTCCACCGGCACGTCCGCCGTCGCCGCGACGATCTACAAGTGGATGGACGCTGAGGGCACGCTGCACCTGTCCAGCGAGAAGCCGCCGCCGGGCGTGCAGTACGAGAAGCTCAGCGTGGCCTCCACGCCGAGCCAGCCGGGCTCCCGAAGCCAGGCCGCCGCGCGTTCGGCGCCCTCCGGCGCGTCGCCGGCGCGCGCCGCGAGCCGGTCCGAGGTGCTGGCCAACCTGCGGGTCCGCGAATGCGTGATCGCGCTGGAGGCGCTCGAGCGTCTCACCAGCGGTGCCGAGCCCACGTCGGCCGCGGAGCTCAACCGGCTGCAGCAGACGGTGAGCCGCAACTGCAGCAGCGACCCGGCCCGGCGTCGCGAAGAGGAGGAGATGGCCGCCCGGCTGCGGATCGCGAATGGTCCGGATTGCGCCGAGGCCCGGCAGCGGCTCGCCCGGATGATGCAGCCGGGGGCCGACGTCGAGCGCGAGCAGCTGCGTTCGCAGCAGCAGTTCGTGTCCGAAAGCTGCACTGCCCCCGTGCGCTGATTCGCGCCGGCGAACTTGGACGGCGACCGGGAGGGCTGGCTGGCGATCGTGAACCCACGCTCCGGCGGGGCGCGGGGCCAAAGCGCCTGGTCGTCGATCGAGGCGGCTTTGCGGCGCGCTGCGCTGCCACTATCCGTCGCCTGGACGACGGCGCCGGGCGAGGGAGAGGCACAGGCCCGGCAGGCCGTGCAGTCCGGGCACCGCCGCATACTGGTTGCGGGCGGTGACGGCTCGGTGCACGACGTCGTCAACGGCATCATGAACGCGGGCCTCGCCGACACCCGCGAGGTGACGCTGGCCGTCGCGCCGCTCGGCACCGGCAACGACTGGGCCCGCAGCCTGGGTGTGCGCCGCAATCCAGCAGCCGTCGCCTCCTGCCTCAGCGCCGGCCGGACTGCGCTGCACGACGTCGGCCTGATCGAGTTCCCGGACTCGGCGCGTACCGCTCGCCGCTGGTTCATCAACGTCGCGGGTTCGGGCCTGGACGCACAGCTCGTGGCAACCCTGCCGGCGCTGGTGCCATCGGGGCTGACCTACCTGCGGGGCGCGCTGCGGAATCTCCTCTCCTACCGAAGCCCTGATTTCGAGGTCGAGGCCGACGACGAACGCATGGCCGGACGGTTGCTGGTCGCGTTCGTCGCGAACGGCCGGTATTGCGGCAACCGGATGCACGTCGCGCCTGGCGCCCGCACGGACGACGGCCTGCTGGAGCTGGTGCTGATCGAGGAGCTCGGTCTCGCGCGCGTGCTCGCGAAGCTGCCGAAGCTCTACCTCGGGACCATCCTCGAGGACCCTGCCGTGCGCCACCGTCGAGTCGAGTCGGTACGGATCGACGCCGAGCCCGCGACGGCGGTACAGGCCGACGGCCAGCTCGTGGGGCACACTCCGGCGGTCTTCTCGCTGCGCAGCCGCGCGCTGGGCGTCGTCGTCGCCTGACGGGCCAGGGTCTTACGAGACCAGCGGCCCCAGCGACAGCACGTGCATCAGCTCCGCCTGCGACTGCACCTCGCACTTGCTGAAGATCCGCTTCAGGTGCGTCCGGACCGTGTTCGGCGACACGTGCAGCGTCCGCGCGACCTGTTCCACCGATTGCCCGGCGAACAGTTCTGCGACGACCTCGGCCTCCGCACGGGTGAACGAGTACAGCTGCTTGAGCAGGTCCTGGGAGATTCGCGCCGCGCTGCTGCCCGGGTAGACGAACACGACGAACATCGCGGTCTCGTCGGCCAGCCGTGGAATGGGCAGCACGACGATACGGTGCGGGCGCTCGCCACCGGTGCGCCTGACCTGCGCCGAGACGTTGATGACGGGCGCTTCGCCGGGCGGACTCATGGCCTCGAGCAGCGCCGCGACGCGACCATTGACGACGTTGTCCGAGAAGGCGAGGCGCCCATGCCGCACGAGCAGGCCGTCGCGCGCGCGGATCAGTGCCAGCGCGCAGGCGTTCGCATCGAGCACCTTGCCGTCCGCATCGAGCAGGATCACGCCGCGGTGCAGCTGGTCGAGGATGAACCGGACGTGTTCAGGGAAAGCGTCGGGCCCAGACCGGGGAGGCTGGAAGGAACCGCGCGGCACCTTCCCTGGCACCACGCGGCTCCCATTGTTCGCGCGGCTTTGCGTCCCACGCGCCTTCGCGGCGCGTCGGCGTGGCCTGGCTCGATCCCGCATGAACTGACGGTCGTCCCTGAATTGGCCTGGGGCCTGTTATGGTCGCAATAGACCACATTTGGAATCGGTAGAAATCACCCAAATAGGTGATATTAGGAGCGGGTGATATGAAGCGGCGCGGATCCGGGAGCGAAACCGGGCCCGCGGGTCGTGGCAGACGCTAGCGACGCTCGTCGCGTCCGTCGGCGCCCGGCCGGATCGAATCCGGATAGAGCTTCACCAACACCGCAGAGATGATTTCAACGAGCAGTGCCTCGAGGTCCGGGCGCAGCGCGGCGGCTCGATCGGCCTGCTCGACGGCCGACCAGACCCGCGACAGCCGCTGGCCGCGCGTTGCGACTTCGGCCTGGACCTGCTCGCGCCAGTGCGCCGGATATTCACCCTCGACGAAGTCCCCTCTGCCCCGGCCGAAATGCGCCACGGCCAGGTAGCGCATCACGGCCGCGGTGACGCGATTGGTCAGGAACTCGCCGGACCAGCGGATCACGCTCGCATCGGTGCCACGGGACAGGTTGTAGGCCCGCGCGAAGCCGCGCGCGCCTGCGAGTCCCAGCATCCCACCGATCAGCGCGCCGGCGCCGAACGTGAGCCCTCCCGCGGCGACGTCCGCGGCCAGCCCGCCCAGCGCGCCGGAGACGGCTGCACCGAGCAGGCTCGCCTTGCCTTCGTCCAGACCCTCGCTCACCGCGAACTCCGAACCCATCCGATCGAAGATCTCCTGCGCGGACCGTCCCGTGAGCCCGTGCAGCGCGATCAGTTCGTCGGTGGCCCGCCGCAGGCTGCTGTCCAGCCTGGAGGCGAGCTCGGCCATCGCGCGCTCGTAGGCCGGGTCCACTCTCTCCTTGCCGGTGATGACGCTGCCGAACCAGTCGCGTGCGGTGTCGCCGATTCCGCGCGCCGGAACGTCGGCCCGGTCGCCGGCCGTCTCGAGCAGCTGCCGGGCAAGGACCTCGGTCGAGCTGAGGAAGACCCGCCGGTTCCGCTCCCGCCAGGCCGTCGCCAGGCGATCGAAACCGTCCAGGCTCCTGTCAGGAAGCACGGCCCGGACGTGATCGAGCAGCACGTGCTCCTGAACCCAGCAGCGCGCAAACGCATCGAAGGCGAGCGTGTCTCTGACGCAATCGTAGGCCGCGAGGTGCCCCGCCCAGCGCTCGACCTCGGCCTGCTCGACCGCGGCGGGTCGCGGCGGCCCGAGCTGGTTCAGCAGCACCAGCACCGGCTTGCCGATCCAGCCGAGCAGGCGCATCTCCGCATCGACGTAGCCGGCCGTCGCCGGGTCCTCGCCGGCGTTGACCAGGTACAGGACCACGTCGGCCTCCTGCTGTACGTTCCGGATGGCCTGCTGGCTGCTGTAGAACGGCCGGTCCGTGTAGCGGTCCCAGACTTCCGACAGGAACCAGCCGAGCGCCTTTCCGCTCTGCTCGAGACGGCGCAGCAGGCGCGCGCTGTCACCGAAGCCGGGCGTATCCCAGAGCTCGAGGCGGTCGCGCTCGGCGGTCTCGATCAGCGTGTACCGCGTCGAGAGCTCGGTGACGTGCGCCGCATCGCGGATCTCGCCCACGTCGGCCCGAAGCAGGGTTCGCGCCAGCGTCGTCTTGCCGACGTTGGTGTGCGATATCAGGCTCAGGCTGACCGTCGTCATCCGCCCGGTTCGGCCGCGCCGGCTGCGGCGAGGTCCAGGATCTCCGCCTCGAGCCCGTGAGCCGAAACGAAGCTGCGCCACAGGTCACGCCGCTCCTCGACCCGGCTGTGAAGCGAGGCGTCGCCGCCCAGGCGGGCGAGGTACGGCGACTCGTCCACGAGGACCCGCAACCGGGCCGGTGGCCTCGCGCGCGCGGCGGAATCCCGGGCGGCCGAGATGACCAGGCCCTGGTTCTCCTCCTCCGGCGTCGATGCCAGGCTGAACAGCAAGGCATGCACGTCGGCCACCCGGTGCGCGCCCGCATCGAGCACCGCCGCGGCATGGTCCTCCTCGCCGTAGCGCAGCGCGGTCCGCAGGTCGAGCCGCATGCCCGGCTCGCCCTCGGCCGCAGCCAGCCGCTCGAGCCCCGCGAGCGCGGCCGGCGACGGCTCATAGGCATACGGAGTGACGCTCCATACGCCGCCGCGCCTCGACTCGCCGCCCCGGGCGAACACCGCCTGTGCATAGCGCAGCACGGAGGCCGGCGGCTGCATCATCCGACGCTGTCGCAGCAGCTCGAGCGTGTCGAGCAGCGCGAGTACGAGCCGCGGCCCGATCACGTAGAGCCCGAGGCTCAGCGCGATCAGGTGGATCCACGGCGCTGCGTCGCCCCCGCCACCGTCGGCGGTCCACCGCAGCGCCGCCACCTGCTCGGCGGTCTGCGGCAATTCGATTCCGGACCAGCCGGCCACGGGTCCGAACAGGAACCGCAGCAGCTGCCTGACGCCTTCCGGTCCGAGGAAGGTGCTCTCCCAGCCCGCGCGGTACTCGAGCACGACGCCACGCAGGTAGAGCCCGGCGATCAGCCCCACCGCCAACACCGCGGCCGCGAGATGGAAGACCCGGCGACTGGCCGTGAACAGCAGCGGGCTTGCCGCGGTCGCCCAATCCGCGGCGAACGCGGACAAGGCCGCGCCGAGATCGGCATGGACCTTGCGAGTACGCCGCAGGAGCGGCTTGAGACGGCGCCGCATCAGCGTGCCGGCCCAGGAGTCCTCTCCACCGCGTGGCCCCGCGCGGCCGGCCAGCCGGCGCAGCGCGAATACGATCAGGCCGAGGTAGACGAGCAGGTTCCACGCGATCACGCCGAGGAACGGAAACGCGAGGATGTCGATCCGCTTCGAGCCATCCAGCGCCGACAGTCCCAGGCCACCCGCGAACGCGACGAGCAGGACCAGGACGGTCGCCCAGGCCGGCCAGAATTCCCGTGTCGCGAACGACTGCAGCACCGGGAAGCGCTGCTCGAGCAACGGCATCAGCCGGACAGCACGCTGGCCCGTGGCCGTCAGCAGCTTGCGCTCCCTGGCAGGGTCGAGCAGCGCCTCGGCGGTCGTACCGCGCTCGCGCAGCGTCTCGCGGGTCGCGCGATCCCGGTCCGCCGCAGGCAGCACCGTACCGGGCTGATCAGCCTCTTCGATGGACTTGACGAGCAGTACTGAACGGAGGGTGTCGGCACGCATGGCGAGATGATCCTACCTGATCGGCGGCCGGCCGCCAGCGAGCGGCTTGCGATGCGTGCGCGCGAAGGCGACCATCGTCGCCGGGCTGCCGCGGCACGGAGTCTTTCCGGAGGATCCAGCCATGACCGGGCTCACGACCCACCAGGGGGGCTGTCACTGCGGACGCGTTCGCTTCGAGGTCGAAGCGCCCGTCCGCGTGACGGTCCACGAGTGCAACTGCTCGATCTGCGCGATGACCGGCTACTGGCACCTGATCGTGCCGGCCAGCCGCTTCCGGCTGCTGCAGGGCCGCGACTCGCTGACGGTGTATGCCTTCAACACGAAGACGGCGCAGCACCTGTTCTGCCGAACCTGCGGCATCAAGTCCTTCTACGTGCCACGATCGAACCCGGACGGCTTCAGCGTCAACGTTCGCTGCCTGGACCGCTCGACGATCGAGGCGATAGAAATCGAGCCGTTCGACGGCGTCCACTGGGAGCAGTCGGCCGCGGCACTGCGCGCGCTGTCCCGCGAGCCGTAGCCGCCCCGGCTCAATCGGCGACGCGTTGCGGCCTGCCGGCGTCCGCCGCGCCGGCGCCCTTCACGTTCGCGGACACGTGCGGGCCCTCGCTGCGCCGGGTGCGGACGCGTTCCAACAGCGCCTGCGTCGCGCGGTGTCTCATGCGCCTGCGCATGACGCCCGTCAGCAGCACACCGAGCAGCAACAGCAGCAGTCCGAGCAGATACCTGTCCATCGCGTTTGCTCCCTTCCCTGGCACGACCGCGACGCTCTGCGTCGCCCGATCGTGATGCTTTCAGTTCCTCGTGCGCCCGTCCACCCGCAATTCGCGGCGATCACGGCCGGAAATCGCCTGGTCCGCGGCCGGCTCCTTCGTCCGGCCTACCAGTGAATTCCTCTCATCAGCGAGGCGAAGATCATCGCTTCGCGCGTCGGCTGCCGCGGCTCCGCGGCGTCGCTCTTACCCTGCGCCGCCGCCGAATCCGGGAACATGCGGTAGGCGGAGTTCATCACGACCTCCGACATCTTCGGCATCACCAGGTGCAGGATCTCCGAGAACACGCCGAGCCGCGTCGCGATGCGCTGCGGCCTGCGGATGATCGCGTCCGCGATCATGTCGGCGGCCTCGTCCGGCGTGATGATCGTCGGCATCTCGTCGTAGATTTTCGTCGGCGCGATCATCGGCGTGCGCACCAGCGGCATGTTGATGATCGTGAAGTGCACGCCCTCGTCGTGGAATTCCGAAGCCGCGCAGCGCGCGAACGACTCGAGCGCCGCCTTCGAGGCCACGTAGGAGGAGAACCTCGGCGCGTTGGTCAGCACGCCGATCGAGGAGACCATCACGACCTGGCCGTCCTTGCGGGCCGTCATCGACGGCAGCAGGTTCAGCGTCAAACGCACGCAGGCGAAGTAGTTCAGCTGCATCGTGCGCTCGTAGTCGTGGAAACGGTCGTAGGACAGGTTGATCGAGCGGCGGATCGAGCGCCCGGCGTTGTTGATCAGCACGTCCACGTGACCGAAGTCCTTCAGGATGTCCTTGGCCAGCTGGTCGTTCGCGGCATAGTCGGTGATGTCGCAGGAATAGGTCTTCGCGAAGCCGCCGCGGGCCGTGATGGTCTTCTTGACCTGGGCGAGCTTCTCGGGATCCCGGGCGACGATGACGGCCTTGCCACCGGCGTCCGCCACGCGGATCGCGACGGCCTCGCCGATGCCGGAGGATCCGCCGGTGATCACGACGACCTTGCCCTTGACCGCGCCCTTGAGGCTGCGGTCGATCGAGAGGTCGGGGTCGAGATGACGCTCCCAGTAGTCCCACAGGCGCCAGGCATAGTCCTCGAGCACCGGGACCCGGATGCGGGCCTTGTCGAGCAGCTTGCGGGTCTCGGTCGAGTCGAACCGCGTCGGGTAGTCCATGAACTCCAGCACGGACTTCGGGATGCGCAGGTCCCGCAGCACCTGGTCGAACACGTTCTGGATCGGCCGCGTGCGCTGGATCGACTTCGAGACCTGCTCGGGCACCAGCGAGAACACCTGGGGATCGATCCGGACCGCGGTCTCCGGCGCGTGCGCGGCACGGGCGAACACGTTCAGCGTCTCGCCGACGCGACGCACCTTCGGGTCGGTCAGGTGGAAGCAGCGACCGTCGAGGCCGCGCTGGTGCGACAGGTGAACCAGCGCCGCGACGACGAAATCGACCGGCACGCAGTTGATGTAGCCGCCCTCGATCCCGATCAGCGGTATCCAGCGGGGCCAGGACTCGCGCAGCTTCTGGATCGCCTTGAAGAAATAGTAGGGCCCGTCGATCTTGTCGATGTAGCCCGTCTGCGAATGCCCCAGCACGATGCCCGGACGGTAGATGCGGTACTTGACGCGCTCATTGGCGCGCACCAGGGCTTCGGAGTCGTGTTTGGTGCGGTGGTAGGGATGCTCGAGCCCCTCGGCCTCCTCGAACATGTCCTCGGTGAACGTGCCCCGGTACAGGCCCGCGGCCGCAATCGAGCTCACCAGGTGGAAGCAGCCGACGTTCGCGGCGTGCGCGAAGTCGAGCGCGTTGCGCGTGCCGTCGATGTTCGCCTTCTCCATCGCCGCAGCGCTGGCCTCGATGTCGTACACGGCGCCCAGGTGGTAGAGGTGGCGGACCTTGCCCTTCAGCTTGCGCAGGTCGCTGTTCGACACGCCGAGCTTCGGCAGGCCCAGGTCACCCTTGACCGGCACGACGCGGCGGCGGCTGTCCTTGCCCCAGGCCTCGTAGAGCTCGTCGAGCTTGCCCATCGACTTGGGACGCACCAGCACGTAGACCGTGCTCCTGCCACGCTGCAGCAACGACTGCACCAGGAAGCGGCCGATGAACCCGGTCGCACCGGTCACGAAATAACTCATTGAGGTCTCCCCTAGCCCCGCGCCGCGGAACCGCCCGCAGGCATCGGTCTTTTGCACGTAACCTTAGGGGGCCGGCCCGGGCAGGTCAACGCCGCCGGGACGGCCGGCTGGTCTAGCATTGACTCTGGGGTGAGTGACCGAGGCGAGCTCGGATGGGGGGTCCAGATGCAGGCACACGAGCGGATGTCGAACGTCGACACGGCCTGGCTCAGGATGGACGGACCGGTCAACTCGATGATGATCGTAGGCGTCGGCGCCACCGAGACCCGGGTGCGGCCGGCGGATTTCCGCCGGATGGTCGAATCGCGCTTTCTCTGTTTCCCGCGGTTTCGCCACCGTCCGGTCGCGGACGCGCTCGGTGGCTCCTGGATCGAGGACCGGGAATTCGATCTCGACGCGCACCTGGTGCACGCGGTCCTGCCGGGCGACGCGGGCCAGCGGGAGCTGCAGGCGCTCGCAGCGGAGCTGGCCAGCGAGCCGCTCGACCGGCGCCGACCCATGTGGCAGCTGCACTTCGTCGAGCGCTACGGCAGCGGCAGCGCCTGGATCATGCGGGTTCACCATTGCTACGCCGACGGGATCGCGATGATCCGGGTGCTGCTGTCGATGACCGAGCAGGACGCCGGGCCGGCGATGGCCGCCCGGTCCGCCGGCCCGCCGCGCAACGGCAGGCGACCCGCCCCGGACCTGCCGGATCTCGCGCCGCTGGTCGAGCAGTTCGTGCAACCGGCCGGCGACATCCTCGAGCACGTGCTCGCCGAAGGCGCCCACCTGCTGGAACAAGGCGTTCACCAGTTGTTCCATCCGCTGCGCGCGGCTGAACTTGCGGGCCGTGCGGGAGGCATGGCCGCGGAGTTCACGCGGGCGCTCGCGATGTCCGACGATCCCGACTCGCCGCTGCGCGGACCGATGAGCGGCGTGAAGCGCATCGCCTGGACCGATCCGGTTCCGCTCGACGAGGTCCGGACCATCGGCAGGGCGCTCGGCTGCACCGTGAACGACGTGCTGATGTCCACTGTCGCCGGTGCGCTGGGGCGCCACCTTCGGGAGCTGGATTTCGACACGCAGGACCTCGTGCTGCGGGCCTCGATGCCGGTCAACCTGCGACAGGCCGAGGAGCCACTGACGCTCGGCAACAAGTTCGGGCTGGTCTTCGTCGAACTGCCGCTTGGAATCAGGAATCCGCTGCAACGCGTGTTCACGGTGCACGACTCGATGGCGAGCCTGAAGGGCTCGCTGCAACCCGCGATGTCGCTGATGACGCTCGGGCTGATGGGCGTCGTGCCAGCCGCCGTGCAGGAACCGGCCATCGACCTGTTCAGCCGCAAGGCGAGCACGGTTATCTCCAACGTACCCGGGCCGCAGGCCCCGCTGAACCTGTGTGGCCAGCGCATCTGCGAGATGTACTTCTGGGTGCCGCAAAGCGGGTCGATCGGTCTCGGCATCAGCGTGCTCAGCTATGCCGGCCAGGTGCACTTCGGCGTCATCGCGGACCGGGAGCTGCAGGTGGAACCGCGGCGGATCGCGGCGGCCTTCGGGCCGGAATTCGAGCGGCTGCTGCTCGCGACCACGGTGGAGCTGCTGGCGCTCAGGGAGCGGGACCGCAAGAGCGCGGATTGACACGATGCAGCATAGGTCTAGGATTCCTCGAGCGAGACTTGAAACCCTGGCCGGCGGCCGCGCGCCGCGAGGAGTAGGCGATGGCGACCCGCAGCAGCAAGAAGACGTCCGGGGCTAAGAAGCCGGGCACGGGCAAGCGCCGCGGCGGCAGCGCGCCGACGGTCGTCATCGAGGGCGTGCAGCAGATCTGGCTCGCCGGCATGGGTGCGATCGCGCGCGCCCAGAAGGAGGGGCCCGCGGCATTCCAGGACGCGGTGGCCGATGGCTTGAAGCTGCTGAACCGCTCACGGTCCGCGGCACGAAAGATGATCCAGGACGCCTTCGAGGACACTCAGGTCAACGTCCAGGGCCGTCTCGAGAGTGCGCGCGAGCAGGCCGGCGAGACCTGGGACAACCTCGAGCTGCTGTTCCAGAACCGGGTGCAGCGCGCGTTGCAGCAACTCGGCGTGCCGAACGCCGACGAGATCAGGCTGCTCGCGCGGCGGGTTGCGGAACTGAACGACAACGTGGTCGCGCTGACCCGGGCGACGCCAGCCGGCCGTGGCAAGACCAGGGCTGCCGCAGGGCGCGGCGCGGCGCGAAAGAAAACCCCGGGCACGGCCCGCGGGAAGTCGAAGAGCCCTGCCCGCGGAAAATCCGGGCGCAAGGCGCCCGCGAAGCGCCGCGCCAGGCGCTCACGCTGAATGCCGGACGGCTGACCGAGGCTGATCGTGCTGAAGCTGGAGCCTGCCCGGAAACGTCCGACGGAGGCGAGCAGGCGCCGGTTCGGCCTCGCGCTCGCCGGCGGCGGGCCGCTCGGTGCGTTCTACGAGATCGGCGCACTGCAGGCGATCGACGAGGCATTCGAAGGCTTCGACCTGACCGAGCTGGACATGTACGTCGGCGTCAGTTCGGGCGCGATGGTGGCCGCCGGACTGGCGAACGGCTACGACACGGCGGACATGGGCGTCGTGTTCATCCACAACGCCTCGCTGGAGTTCCCGGTCGAGCCGGGCCTGTTCATCCGGCCTGCGCTGCGCGAGTACCTGGCGCGGATCGCGAGCGTCCCGTCGCTGTCGCTCGACCTCTTCAAGCAGTACCTCAGCGATCCCGGCAAGGGCTGGGCCGAGGCCATCATCCCGCTCGGACGCGTCGTGCCGAACGGCCTGTTCGACAACCGCCCGATGGAGCGCTTCCTCGCGGACCTGTTCTCCGGCTACGGATGCACGAACGACTTTCGCAGGCTGCAGAGCCGGCTCTTCGTCGTGGCGACGGACATCGACAGCGGCGAGTCGGTGCGCTTCGGCGAGCCGGGGTACGACCACGTCCCGATCTCGCTCGCGATCCAGGCCAGCACGGCGCTGCCGGGGCTGTACCCGCCGGTGCAGATCGACGGCCATACCTACGTTGACGGCGCGCTGTTGCGGACCATGAACGCCTCGGTGCTGCTCGAGAGCGGCGTCGACTTCCTGATCTGCATGAATCCGATCGTCGCGTTCGACGCCGCCGCGGTGAAGGGTCGCGCGCGTCGCGACGGCAAGCTCGATCTCGCGCGCGGCGGCCTGCTCACGGTGCTGTCGCAGACCTTCCGCTCGATGATCCAGTCCCGGATGCAGGTCGGCATGGCCACCTACCAGGCGCGTTACCCCGGCACCGACCAGCTGCTGTTCGAGCCGGACCGCACGGACCCGGAGATGTTCTTCAAGAACGTGTTCAGCTACGCCGATCGCAAGGGGCTGGCCGAGCGCGCCTATCAGCGGACGCGCCGCGACCTGCTCGCCGCGGCGGACGAGCTCGAGCCGATCCTGGCCCGCCACGGCATCGGGCTTCGGCGCGACCTGCTGCGGCGTCGTACCAGCAGCTTCGCAACCGCGGTCGCCGAGCGGCAGCGGCGTCTGCACCCCCTGACCGGCACGCTGCACAAGGCGCTCGACCGCCTCGAGTCGGGCCTCAGGGCGCTCAATTCCTGACGGGTCCATGAAGATCCTCGGTGTCGAGACCGGCAGAGATGCCCGGCAGGACGGCGGCGAACTCGGCAGGCTGCTGAAACGCAACGCAGCGCTGCGCGAGGTATTCGCGGACGAACCCGGGCTGCAGGCCCGGCTCGAGGAACTGCAGCACTGGCAATCCGGGCGGCTGCTGCGCAGCCACGCAGATCTGCACCAGAGCCCGCGCTACCACAAGGCCGTCGAGTTCTTCTTCCAGGAACTGTATTCGGGCGGCGACCCGCGCGCGCGGGACCGGGACCTGCTGAAAGTCCAGCGCGTCATGGAGAAGCTGCTGCCCGCACAGGCGCTCCGCTCGCTGACGCTGGCCATCGAGCTCGAGGTCCTCTCGCAGGAACTCGATGCCGAGGTCGCCCGGGCCCTGCCGGCCGGGCCGATCAGCGTGGAGAGCTACTCGGCAGCCTACCGGGAGGCGGGTCGCCGCGCCGACCGGCAGCGCCAGATCGAGCTGCTCGGCGAGATCGGCAGCTACCTCGACGGCGTCGTGCGCAAGCCCGTCATCCGCGGGCTGGTCAGGCTGGCGCGCGGACCCGCCCATGCCGCGGGATTCGGCGAGCTGCAGGAGTTCCTCGAGCATGGATTGAACGCGTTCGAAGCGATGGGAGGCTCCCGCGAGTTCCTCGATACGATCCAGTCTCGCGAGATCCGCGCGATGAAACGCGTGTTCGCCGCGACGCCGGACCCGTTCGAATTCGACGAGCCTGCGGAGCGAGCAATGGCATGAGCGGCGGCAAGGCCCCGAAAAGGCGCCGCCGGCCGGCGATCCAGGTCGAGCTGCCACTGCCCGGTCCGCAGGGCGACCTGCCACGGAACGAGGTCCCAGCGCCACGCTGGTGGCAGCGGCCCGCCGTGCCGGCGTCGCTCGCTGCACTGGCGGCGCTGCTGCTGGTGCTCGTGATCGCGAGCTGGATCTCGACGCGACAGGAACGGGCGCGGGCCGATCGGCTCGAGGCCGCGGTTCGCACGCTGACGCTGCGCGCCGCCAGCCGCGAAGAGGCCCTCAGGATCACGCCGAACCCGAGAAGCTGGTCCGCCGAGCCCGACGCCGTGCTGCAGTGGCCCGAACCGCCGGCGCAGCTGGAGATCTACCTGCCGGTGGCGTATTCGGACTACCGCAGTTTCGCACTGTCGATGGACAAGGTCGGCCACGGCCGCGTCATGGTCGTGCACAGGATCGCACCGGACTCGAACCACGAGCTGCGCCTGTCGCTGAACAGCTCGGCGCTCGGCCCGGGCGAATACCGGATCCGGCTGCAGGGCTACACCTGGCGTGGCGAGCGGATGGACGCCGGCTGGGTCAGGCTGGTCGTCGCGCCGCCGCCGTGACGCCCAGCCCGGTGGCCTCGGGTCCCGGTCGGGTACGTGTTTCGAGTCGCTCCACGTAATTCGCTTTGTCGAAACACGTACCCGGCCGGGACCACTCGTCAGCGCGGACTCAGTAGTTCCGCCGCAGCGTCGCCACGGGCGGATGCGTCACGACCGAGCGCGTGGCGAGGAGTCCGGCGCTGCCCACCAGCAGCGCGCCGCCGAGGATCCCCGCGAGCCAGACCGTCGGGTCGGGCGAGTAGTCGAGGTTGAATACCTCGCGGGCGAGGAAGAAGCCCGCAACGCTCGCGCCGGTGGCCGCGAGGAGTCCCGCCAGCAGCCCGATCACCGTGAACTCGGCCGCGAGGCCCTGGAACACCACTCGTCGGCTGGCCCCGAGCGTGCGCAGCATCGCGCTCTCGTAGCGACGCTCGTCCCGGGTCGCCTGGACCGCCGCGAGCAACACCATGAGCCCGGCTGCGAGCGTGAACCCGAACACGTACTCCACCGCGAGCGTGGCCTTGTTCATCACCTCGCGGACCTGCGACAGCAGCGCCTCGATGTCGATGATCGTGACCTCGGGAAATTCCCTGACCAGCTCCACCAGCGCCGGCCGCTGGTCGGCGCCCAGGTGCACGCTGGTAATCAGCGTACCGGTCACGTCATCGAGCACACCGGGCGAGAATACGACGAAGAAATTGGGACGAAACGAGTCCCACTGCACCTCGCGCAGGCTCGTGACCCGTGCGCTGACCGCCTCGCCGGCGACGTCGTATTCGAGTTCGTCGCCGAGCTTCAGGCCCAGCAGTTCGGCGTACTCGCGCTCGACTGAAACCTCGGCACTCCCGTTCCGCTGCGCATCCCACCAGCGGCCCGCTATCAGCCGATTGTCCTCCCGGAGCCGCTCGGCCCAGGTCAGGTTGGCCTCGCGCTCGACGAACCCCCGTGCCCGCTCGGACTGGAAGTCCATGTCCTCGACGGCCATCTCGTTGATCCGGACCAGGCGTGCCCGGATCATCGGCACGAGTTCCGTGGCGGGCAGGCCCCGCTGCGAGAAAAAGCGGCTGACCGCCTGCCCTTCGTCCGGCCGGATGTTGATCATGAAGTAGTTGGGGGCATCGCCCGGCAGGCTCGCCTGCCATTCGTCGAGCAGGTCGTCCCGCACCAGCAGCAGCAGCAGCAGGACCATCAGCCCCAGTCCGAAAGCCACCAGCTGCGCGATGCTCTCGCGGCCACGACGCGCGATGTTCGCCAGTCCGTAGCGCCAGGCGACACCCGCGCTGCTTCGGAACGGCGCGAGCGAGCGCACCAGCAGCGCCCCTGCGAGACCGAGCAGCGCGAAGGTCCCGCCGATACCCGCCGCGAGGTATGCGACCAGCCTCGCGTCCCTGACGAGCCACAGCAGGAGCGCCAGCACGGCAGCCACCGCGAAGCCGTAGACGACCGCGTAGCGCAGCGGCGGCGGCTCCAGGTTGCGCCTGAGCACGCGCGCCGGCGGCACGCGCTTCAGCTGCAGCATCGGCGGCAGCGCGAAGCCGGTCAGCACGACGACCGACGTGCCCAGGCCGAGCCACGCGACGTCGGCCGTCGGCGGCGGGAGGTCGCCGCGCACGAGGTCCCGCAGCAGCCACTCGAGCCCGAACTGGGCCAGCAGGCCGACCAGCGTGCCGATCGCGCTGGTGATCAGCGCGACGGCGACGAGCTGCGTCAGAGTCTGCCGGAGCACCAGGCCCTGTGAGGCCCCCATGCACTTCTGCAGCGCCGCGCTGTCGAGGTGACGTTGTGCGTAGCGGCGCGCCGTCATCGCCACGGCGATCGCGGCGAGCAGCACGCTCGCCATGCTCGCAAGCGACAGGAACCGTGCGGCGCGATCGCTGGAGGCGCGGATCTGCGGACTCGCGTCCTCGACGGACTGGAGCCGCTCGCCGGGCCGGATCGTCGCTTCCAGGTAGGCGCGGAATTCCTCCACCGGGCGCGATTCCCCGGCGAACAGCAGTGCCCGGCGGACCCGGCTGCCGGGCTGCACCAGCTCGGTCTTCCCGAGGTCCTCGAGGTTGATCAGCAGCGTCGCCGAGAGGTCGGCGAACCCCGAACCCTGGTCGGGCCGGTAGTCGAGTACCTGCGTGACCGTGACCGAATGCGCGCCGACGCTGAGCCTGGACCCGATCGGGACGCCGAGCCGCGCCAGCAGCCTCGAGTCCGCCCAGGCCTCGCCGGGTCCGGGGATGGCGCCGGTCGCGCGGGCGGGCTCGAACGGCGCGTCTGCGATCTTCAGCCGCCCCCGCAGCGGGTAATCCTCGCTGGCCGCACGCAGGGCCACCAGCGAGGATTCGTCGCCGGCGAACACGACGCTGGGCATGCTGACGATGCGCGCCGTGCGCAGGCCCCGCCGCTCGGCTTCCGCCTCGTAGGCCGGATCCGTTTCCCGGGCGGACTCGAGCCGCAGGTCGGCGCCGAGCACCTCGCTCGCCTGCCGCTCGATCGCTCCGGCGATGCGGCTGGTGAAGAACCCGACTGCCGTGATCGAAGCGACCGCGACGATCAGCGCCAGGACGAGCACCACGACCTCGCCCGACTTCAGGTCGCGCAGCAGGCTCCGCAGTGCCAGCCGCAGTGTCCTCACGTCGCGTCGCCCGCGATGCGACCGGCATCGAGGCGGATGACCCGCCCGCAGCGCCCGGCGAGCTCACGGTCGTGCGTCACCAGCACCAGCGTCGTGCGGGTGGCCTCGTTCAGGCCGAAGATCAGGTTCATCACGCGCTCGCCGGTGCCGGCGTCGAGGTTGCCGGTCGGCTCATCCGCGAACAGGACGTCGGGAGCCGTCACGAAAGCCCGTGCGATTGCGACACGCTGCTGCTCTCCGCCCGAGAGCTGCCTCGGGTAGTGGCCGCGGCGGCCGCTCAGGCCGACGCGATCGAGCGCTTCGGTCGCGGCGGCACGCGCATCGCGCCGCCCGGCGAGCTCCAGCGGCAGCATCACGTTCTCGAGCGCGGTCAGCGAAGGCAGCAGGTGGAACGACTGGAACACGAAGCCCACGTGCCCGGCGCGCACCGCGGCGCGGCCGTCCTCGTCCATCGCGGAGATCTCGTGCCCTGCCAGGTGGATGCTGCCGCCGGTGGGCTCATCCAGTCCGGCGAGCAGCGCTAGCAGCGTGGACTTGCCGGCCCCGGACGGCCCGACGATCGCGACCGAGTCGCCACGGCCGATGTCGAGGCTCACCTCCGACAGGATGGCCAGCGTTCCCTCCGGGCTGCTAACCTCCTTGCGAACCTCCGCCGCTGAAAGCACCGTGTCGTTCCGTTCCTTCTGCCTCGCGCTCATCTGTTCGTTCCTGGTCGTCGGCGCGGGCCGCGCCCAGCCTCCGTCTGACGTGATTCTCGTGCTCGGGGACAGCCTCAGCGCCGGCTACGGGCTCCGGCCGGAGCAGGGCTGGGTCGCCCTGCTGCAGCAGCGGCTGCGCTCGGCAGGTTACGGACACCGCGTGGTCAACGCCAGCTCGAGCGGCGAGACCACCGGCGGCGCGCTGGCCCGGCTGCCACGCGCCCTCGACAGGCACCGGCCAGCCGTCGTCGTGATCGAGCTCGGCGGGAACGACGGCCTGCGGGGACTGCCGACCGACGGCATACGCGGCAACATCGAGACCATGATCGAGTCGTCGCGCGCGGCCGGAGCGCGCGTGCTGCTGGTCGGCATGCGCATTCCGCCCAACTACGGACCGGCCTACACCGAGGCCTTCTACGGACTGTACGGAGACCTCGCCCGGGAGCATGACCTGCCGCTCGTGCCGTTCCTGCTCGACGGCATCGCCCTCGACGATTCGCTGATGCAGCCGGATGGGTTTCACCCGAATGCCGCCGCGCAGCCGTTGATGCTCGAGGCCGTGTGGAAAGAGCTGGAACCGATCCTGCAGGCCGACTGACCCGCGGGCGCGCGCCGGCGGGGATGAAAAGCGCATCTGCCGCTGCTATATATCTCGCAGCAGACCAGCGACCACGGCCCGTGGTCCTGCACCCGGGGGAATGCGCGTGGAGAAAATCTGGCTGAAGAGCTATCCGGCGGGGGTGCCGGCCGAGATCAACCCGAACCGGTTCCGGTCGTTGAAGGAACTCTATGAGCAGAGCGTCGCAGGCCATCGCGACCGGCCTGCCTACACCTGCATGGACCGGACGCTCAGCTACGCGGAGCTCGAGCGCCTGAGCCGGCGATTCGCCGCCTACCTGCAGCAGGTGGCACGGTTGGAGAAGGGCGACCGCATCGCCGTGATGCTGCCGAACGTGCTGCAGTACCCGGTCGCCGTGTTCGGCGCCTTCCAGGCCGGGCTGACGGTCGTCAACGTCAACCCGATGTACACGCCGCGCGAGCTGCTGCACCAGCTGCGCGACAGTGGTGCCCGGGCCATCGTGATCCTGGAGAATTTCGCGCACACGCTGCAGCAGGTCCGCGAGGAAACGGACCTCGAGCTGGTCATCGTCACCGGCGTCGGCGACCTGCTCGGGTTTCCGAAGTCTGCGCTGGTCAATTTCGCGCTGCGCCACGTCCGCCGGCAGGTACCGGAATGGAGCCTGCCGGGAGCCGTCGGGTTCGGCGAAGTACTCGCCAAGGGGCGTTACGAGAACCTGCGGGCCGTCGAGCTCGAGCACGAGGACGTCGCCTTCCTGCAGTACACCGGCGGCACGACCGGCGTGTCGAAGGGAGCGGTGCTGACGCACCGCAACCTGGTCGCCAACGTGCTGCAGGCCGAGGCCTGGATCGCCCCGGCCTGGAATCCCGACGAGCAGCAGCTGGTCGTCACGGCGCTGCCGCTCTATCACATCTTCTCGCTGACGGCGAACTGCCTGACCATGACGCTGCTCGGCGGCCACAATCTCCTGATCGCGAATCCGCGCGATTTCGCCGGCTTCGTCAAGGAACTCGGCCGGTATCGCTTCACCTTCTTCAGCGGCGTGAACACGCTGTTCAACGCGCTGCTGAATACGCCCGGATTCGACCAGCTGGACTTCACGAGCCTGAAGATCAGCCTGGGCGGCGGCATGGCCGTGCAGGGCGCCGTCGCGGAACGCTGGAAGCAGGTCACCGGCAACGTGCTGACCCAGGCCTGGGGCCTGACCGAGACGTCGCCCGCGGCCTGCATCAATCCGCCGGGCGTCGATTTCAACAACTCGATAGGCCTGCCGATCTCCTCGACCATCGTGACCATCCGCGACGACGAGGGGCGCGAGCTGGCGCTCGGCGAACGCGGCGAGATCTGTGTCGAGGGACCGCAGGTGATGCAGGGCTACTGGAACCGGCCCGAGGAGACGGCCAGCGTGATGATCGACGGCCGCATCCTGCGCACCGGCGACATCGGCTACATCGATGAGCGCGGCTACGTGTTCATCGAGGATCGCAAGAAGGACATGATCCTGGTGTCGGGCTTCAACGTGTATCCGAACGAAGTGGAGAGCGTCGCAGTGACGCACCCGGGCGTGCTGGAGGTCGCGGCGGTGCCGCAGCCCGACGAGCGCGCGGGCGAGGTGGTCGCGCTGTTCGCCGTCAGGAAGGATCCGGCCCTCACCGAGGAGGCCCTGATCGAGCACTGCCGCAAGTCGCTGACCGGCTACAAGGTGCCGAAGCGGGTCCACTTCCGGGACGAGCTGCCCAAGACCAACGTGGGCAAGATACTCAGGCGCGAACTCAGGGACGAACTGCGCGGGAAGGAGTAGCGTCCCGCCGGGGTCGCCTACCGGCGACGCTTTCGCGATCCCTTGCCCATCGAGGATCGAGCGACGAAATGCGCGGCCACGTCGTCGCCGCCGCTCGCCGCCCGGTGGATCCCGTCGAGGATCATCTTCTCGGCACGCTCGGTACCCACCCAGCTGACGATCGTGACCCACTTGCCCTTCTCCAGGTCCTTGTAGTGCTGGAAGAAGTGGGCCACCTGGTCCGTCAGCGTGGTGGGCAGGTCCTTGTAGGAGCGCACGCCCGAGTAGAACGGGTGCAGCTTGTCGACCGGAACCGCGATCACCTTCTCGTCGTCACCCGACTCGTCCTTCATCAGCAGCGCGCCGACGGGCCGGACGCGAACGATGGCGCCGGCGACGACCGGGCTCGGCACGACCACGATGACGTCCACCGGGTCGCCGTCACCTGAGAGCGTGTGCGGGATGAAGCCGTAGTTCCCGGGGTAGAACATCGCCGTGTTCAGGAAGCGGTCCACCCTGAGCGCACCGGACTCCTTGTCGAGCTCGTATTTCACCGGGACGCCGCCGGACGGGATCTCGATCAGCGCGTTCACATCGTGCGGTGGATCCTCACCGATCGAGATCTTGTCTATGTCCATCTGGTTACCCGTGGTAGGTGGGTGAAAACTCGTGCACGGCCTCGACCATCGCCAGCGCGTGCTCTGGCGGCACGTCCGGGTGGATGCCGTGGCCGAGGTTGAAGACGTGGCCGGGGCCATGGCCGTAGCTCTCGAGTACTGCCGCGACGCGCTGCCGGATCTGCTCCGGCGGCGCGTAAAGCACGCTCGGGTCGAGGTTGCCCTGCAGCGCGACCCGGTCGCCGGCCATGCGGCGTGCGTCGGAGAGATCCGTGGTCCAGTCCACGCCCAGCGCGTCGCAGCCGGCCTCGGCCATGTCCCCGAGCCAGGCGCCGCCGCCCTTCGTGAACAGGATCACGGGTACCCGGCGGCCCTCGCTTTCCCGCGTCAGGCCCTCGACGATCTGGCGCATGTAGGCCAGCGAGAACTCGCGATAGTCGGCCGGCGTCAGCACGCCGCCCCAGGTGTCGAAGATCATTACAGCCTGTGCCCCTGCCGCCACCTGCGCGTTCAGGTAGGCCAGCGTGGCCCGGGCCACGACATCGAGCATCCGGTGCAGTTGCTGCGGCGCGGCGTAGAGCATGCGCTTGATGTGCTGGAAGCTCTTGCTGCTGCCGCCCTCGACCATGTAGGTCCCCACGGTCCAGGGGCTGCCGGCGAACCCGATCAGCGGCACGCGCCCGCCAAGCTCGCGGCGGATCAGCCGCACCGCGTCCATCACGTAGCGCAGCTCAGCCTCGGGATCGGGCAGCGGCAGCTGGTCGATGTCGGACGGCGTGCGCACGGGCCGGGCGATTTTCGGTCCCTCGCCGGCCTCGAACTCGAGGCCGAGCTGCATCGCGTGTGGAATCGTCAGGATGTCCGAGAACAGTATGGCCGCGTCGAGCCGGTAGCGCGCCAGCGGCTGCAGCGTCACCTCGCAGGCCAGCTCGGGCGTCATGCACAGTTGCATGAAGCTGCCGGCGCGGGCCCGGGTCGCCCGGTACTCGGGCAGGTAGCGCCCGGCCTGGCGCATCATCCATACAGGCGTGCGCGGCGTCGGTTCGCGAAGCAGGGCGCGCAGCAGCAGGTCGTTTTGCAGTGCCATCAGCCGGCCTGCGGGAAGATGCCGGCGATCGTGGCCTGCACCGCTTCTGCCGCGGCGCGCGGATCGGCCGCGTCGCGGATCGGCCGGCCGACGACGATGTGGTCGGCGCCGTTCGCGAAGGCCTGGGCGACGTCCACGGTGCGTTTCTGGTCGTCGACCGGCTTGTTCTCCACCGGCCTGATCCCCGGCGTGACCACGACCAGGCGCCCGTCGACGTGCTGCCTGAGCATCGGCACCTCGAGCCCCGAGGAAATCACCCCGTCGCATCCGGCCTCCAAGGCACGGCGCGCGCGCGACAGCACCAGCTGCTCGACGTCGCACGCGAAGCCGAGATCGTCCAGGTCGCCGCGGTCCAGGCTGGTGAGCACCGTGACGGCCAGGATCTTGACGTCGCCTTTCGCCGCGGCCGCCGCTTCCATGATGGCCTGGTTGCCGTGCACGGTCGCGAAGGCGACGCCCCGGTCGCGGAGCTGGCGCACGGCCGCGCCGACGGTCGCAGGAACGTCGAAGAACTTGAGGTCCACGAACACCTTCCTGCCCCGGGCGACCATCCAGTCGACGAGCTCGAAGTAGCCCCCCGCCATGAACAGCTCGAGGCCGAGCTTGTAGAAGACCACCGAGTCACCGAGCTGTTCGGCGAGGCGGCGTGCCTGGTCGGGCCCCGCGACGTCCATGGCGAAGATCAGCCGTTCGCGCGGCGGGATGGGTTTCGGGGCGATGCTCATGCAGAGGCTCTTGGAAAGCGGTGCGACAGGTGGGGAATGATAACCGACCGGGGATAGGGGATAGGGGATAGGGGTTAGGGGTTAGGAGATAGTGACTAGTGACTAGCGGGTAGCGGGTAGGCCGGAAGTGCGATCGGGAGATCAGGGCACTTCCGACACTATCCGCTAGTCCCTATCCGCTATCCGCTATCCGCTGCCTACTATCCCCTAACCCCTATCCCCTATCCCCTTTCCTCACGTTCTTTCCGCCGGCTCGAACAGCCGCCGGTGCTCGAGGATCGCAAAGCGGTCGGTCATGCCGGCGATGTAATCGGCCACGGCCCGTGCCCGTCCCGGCAGTCCGGACTCGGCCTCCATCCGCTTCGCCACGTCCTGGTGCTCGGTGGGCATCAGCGCCACGTCCGCGATCAACGCGTCGAAGAGCTGGTGAATCACGCGGCGCGCCTTGTTGGTCATGCGCAGGACGCGATAGTGACGGTAGAGCTGCTGCCTCAGGTAGCGCTTGAGTTCGAGGTGCTCGGCGAGCACGGCCTCGCTGAACCTGAGCAGCGGCGACGAGCGGGCGCGAACGTCCTCCACGCTGGTCGGACCCGCCTCGGTGATGGCCTGGCTCGAGGAGTCGATCAGGTCGTTCACGACGAAGCCGATCATGCGTCGCACGACCTCGTGCACCAGCCGCCTGCCGCTGATGCCCGGGTACTCGGCGCTGACGAGGTCGAGTTGCCGGCGGAAGATTTCGATCCCGCGCAGGTCGTCGATGCTGATGAGCCCGGCACGCAGGCCGTCGTCGACGTCGTGGGTGTTGTAGGCGATCTCGTCGGCGAGGTTCGCGAGCTGCGCCTCGAGCGCAGGCTGGCGACGCTCGAGGAACCGCTCGCCGAGTTCGCCGAGCTGACGGGCGTTCGCGGCCGAGCAGTGCTTCAGGATCCCCTCGCGGGTCTCGAAAGTCAGGTTCAGGCCCGGGAACTCGGCGTAGCGCTCCTCGAGCTCGTCCACGACGCGCAGCGACTGCAGGTTGTGCTCGAAGCCACCGAACTCCCGCATGCATTCGTTCAGCGCGTCCTGCCCCGCATGCCCGAACGGCGTGTGTCCGAGGTCGTGCGCGAGGCAGATGGCCTCCGCGAGCGCCTCGTTCAGCCGCAGCGCGCGGGCGACGCTGCGGGCGATCTGCGCCACCTCGAGCGAATGGGTGAGCCGGGTCCGATACAGGTCCCCCTCGTGGTTGACGAAGACCTGGGTCTTGTAGACCAGGCGGCGAAAGGCCGTCGAATGCACGATGCGATCGCGGTCACGCTGGTACTCGGTTCGATGGCGCGGCGGCGGCTCCGGGAACCGCCGTCCCCGTGAGCCTGCCTCGAGCTGCGCATAGGGCGCGAGACCCTCCGCCGGCGCGCTCATGCCGCGGCCTCGAACTGCTGCAGCGTCGCAGCGAGTGCCTCGGCCGGGTACTCCGCGGTGACGACGCCCTGGCCGAGTCCGCGCAGCAGGACCAGCCGGATGCGTCCCTGCAGCACTTTCTTGTCCATCGACATCAGCTGAAGGGCCCGGTCGGCGCCGATCGCCGGCGCCCTGACCGGCAGACCCGCACGGTGCAGCAGCTCGCCGAGGCGTGCAACCTCGGCCCGTCCGAGCCAGCCCAGTCGCTCGGAGAGGCTCGCGGCGAGCAGCATGCCGACGCCGACCGCCTCGCCGTGCAGCCATTCGCCGTAGCCGGCGGCGGTTTCGATGGCATGACCGAAGGTGTGCCCGAGGTTGAGCAGCGCGCGACGCCCGTGCTCGCGCTCGTCGGCCGAGACGATCCCGGCCTTGATCTCGCAGCAGCGGCGGATCGCCGTCGCCAGCACGTCGCTCTCGAGCGCGAGCAGGTCGTCCAGGCGGGACTCGATCCAGGCGAGAAAAGACGCGTCGGCCACGAGACCGTACTTGATCACCTCGGCGAGCCCGGCCCGGAATTCCCGCGGCGGCAGCGTCGCGAGGCTGTTCGTGTCGGAGATCACCGCCCGCGGCTGATGGAATGCGCCGATCAGGTTCTTGCCGCCCGGGTGGTTGACCCCGGTCTTGCCGCCGACCGAGGAATCCACCTGCGCCAGCAGCGTCGTCGGGACCTGCACGAAGTCGATTCCGCGCTGGTAGCAGGCCGCTGCGAAGCCGGCCATGTCGCCGACGACGCCCCCGCCCAGCGCCACGACGCAGGCGTCCCGGTTCATGCGGGCCTCGACCAGCGCGTCGAATATCCGGCCGGTCCATTCGAGCGTCTTGAACCGCTCGCCGTCGGGCAGCAGGAAGTCGTGCACCCGCTTGCCGGGCAGCGCGGCCAACATGCGCCCGAGGTACAGCGGCGCGACCGTCTCGTTCGAAACGACCAGCAGGTCCCGCGCGGTCATGGCTTCGGCCAGCAGGTCCGGATCGTCCAGCAGGCGTTCACCGATGAATATCGGATAGCTGCGCTCACCGAGCTCGATGTTCAGCTTCTCCATCAGTCGTCCTGCACGGCGGCCAGGCGCCGGGCGATTTCCTCGACCACCGACCGGACCCGGCGTCCGTCGGTGTCCACGGTCAGCCAGGCGATCTCTTCGTACAGCGGCCCGCGGGCCGTCATCAACCGCTCCAGCGTGCCGCGCGGGTCCGCGCCGCGCAACAGCGGACGGTGATCGCTGTGCCGGGTGCGCGCGAGCTGCTGCTCCACGGAAGCCCGAAGATACACGACACGCCCCCGCACGCGGAGTCGTTCGCGGGTCGCGGCATCCTGCACGGCTCCACCGCCGGTCGCGAGCACGGTTCCCGACCGCGCGCTCAGCTCGTCGATGATCTCGCGCTCGCGCTGCCGGAAGCCGGCCTCGCCCTCCTTCTCGAAGATGTACGGGATGTCGACGCCGGTGCGGCGCTCGATCTCAGCGTCCGCGTCCAGGAACTCGAGCCCGAGCCGACGCGCGAGCTGCCGGCCCACGGCGGTCTTGCCCGAGCCCATCGGGCCGACCAGAAACAGGTTGATGCGTTCCGGCATGTGAAAAGAAAAGCGGCCGCAGGGTCCCTGCGGCCGCTCATTCTCCCATCAGCGGACCGGTACGTCAGTAGATCTCCGCGCCCTCGCGCAGGATCTTCGGCGTCACGAAGATCAGCAGCTCGTCCTTGTTGTCCTGCTTCTGCTTGCTGCGGAACATCGCGCCCATCACCGGGATGTCGCCCAGGAACGGGACCTTGCTGACCGTTTCGCGGCGCTCGGTCTCGAGGATGCCGCCGAGGACCACGGTCTGACCGTCGTTGACCAGCACCTGGGTGGTGATCTCGCGGGTGTCGATGCTGGGCACGAAGCCGCCAGTGGCGCTCGGCAGAACCTGGCCGACGCTGTCCTTGCTGACCGTGAGGTCGAGGATGATCCGGTCGTCCGGCGTGACCTGCGGCGTCACCTTGAGCGAGAGCACGGCCTTCTTGAACTGCGTGGTGGTCGCGCCGCTCGAGGCCGATTCCTGGTACGGGATCTCGGTGCCCTGCTCGATGATGGCCTCCTTGCCGTTCGCGGTGATCACGCGCGGGGCCGAGATCACCTCGCCCTTGCCCTCGTTCTGCGCCGCGGTGATCTCCAGGTCCACGACGTAGTCCGAGTCGAGCAGCGTCATCGCGAACTTGAGCGCCGGGTTCGCGATCGGCAGGTTCACGAGGTAGCGATCGGGCACCGGCAGCGTCGCGACCCTGTTGCCGTCGATACCGACGCCGCCCGGGCCGTTCGGGGAAATGATCGGGCCGCGGTCACCGTCGGCCGAGTTGAGCCCCGAGGAGCCCATGTACATCAGGCCGTCGCTGCTGCCGTAGTTCCCGACCACGGCTCCGCCGAAGCGCACGCCGAGGTCGCGCGAGAAGTCGTCGCTGACGATCACGATCCGCGCCTCGATCAGCACCTGCTTGACCGGGATGTCCAGCGTCGAGACCAGCTTGCGGATGTCCGCGAGCCGGTCGGCCGTGTCCTGCAGCAGCAGCGTGTTGGTGCGCTCGTCGATCGCGACGCTGCCGCGCTCGGACAGCAGCGAGGTCTTGCCCTGCGAACGGATCAGCGCGGCCAGGTCCGAGGCCTTGGCGTAGTTGACCTGCAGGTACTCGGTGCGCACCGGCGCGAGCTCGGTGAGCGCCTTCTGCGACTCGAGCATCTGCTGCTCGCGCGCCGCGAGTTCCTCGGCCGGTGCGACGTAGATCACGTTGCCCTCCTGCCGCTTGTCGAGACCCTTGGTGCGCATCACGATGTCGAGCGCCTGGTCCCAGGGGACGTTCTGCAGGCGCAGCGTCACGTTGCCCTGCACCGTGTCGCTGACGACGATGTTCTGGCCGCTCGTCTCGGCGAGCAGCTGCAGCACCGCGCGGGTCTCGATGTCCTGGAAGTTGAGCGTCAGGCGCTCGCCCTTGTATTCCTTCTTCGAGGGATCGACGACCGCGGCCTTCGGCCGGGGGCGCAGCTCCAGCACGTATTCACGGTCGCTCTGGTAGGCGAGCTGCTCGTAGTCGCCGCCGGCCGCGACGACGATGCGGGCGCCGACCGGCGTCCGGGTCACGTCGAAGGAGTTGACCGGCGTGGCGAAATCCACGACGTCGTAGCGCTGCGCGTACTGGTCGGGCACGGCGGTGCGCGGGAAATCCACGACGATCCGGCCGCCCTCCTGGCGCAGGCTGGCCTGCACGTTCGAGTCGCTCAGGTTGACGATGACCCGGCCCGCGCCGTCCGCGCCGCGGCGGAAATCCACCTTCTGGATCGAGGCCGCGCTGGTTGCGGCCGCCACAGAGGCACCGGTCACTGCCGCCGCGGAGGCCGGCGCCGCCGGCGCCGCCTGGCCACGGCCCAGCGTCACGAGAATCGTATTCCCCGAGACGCGGGTCTCGTAGGGCATCATCTGGTCGAGGCCGAACACGAGCCGGGTCCGGCCCGAAGCCTCCGCCGCGACGATCGTGTCGACACCGCCGCTCTTGACGTCGATGCGCCGCGAGTCGAGCGCGATCGCCGTGTCGGGCAGATCGACGGCCAGCCTGGCCGGATTGTCGATCGTGAACGTCACGGGCTGCGGCGCGGGGCCGTCGAGCACCAGGCGGACCTGGACCCGCTCACCCGGCTGAGGCTCCACCTCGACGCCCTCGAGGCGCGTGGACTGCGCGAACGCCGTCTGCGCGAGGAGCGCTGCGGTGCCGCACAGCGCGGTCAGCAACGCCGGCATGCGCGGGATGCCCCGGCGCTTGCCTTCGCGGCGGTGGTTCGTTTGCAACGAAGCGGTCATGCTCGGGTCTCCTTGCAGATCAGTCGCTCAGCGCGAGCGCGGCGGGCCGCTCTATGAAGCCGCCCATTCCGTCCGGGATGATCTCGACCAGCGAGATCTCGTTTTCTGCGATGGCCGTGATCCGGCCGTCGTTCTGGCCCAGGTGGTTGCCTGGCAGCACACGGTGCACCAGGCCGTCACGGGTCTGCACCAGGCCATAGGTGCGCCCCTTCAGCCTCAACGTGCCGACCATGGCCAGCGTGTCGAGCGAGAACTGCTCGAGGAACTCGCGCGGACGGCTGACGTCGGGCCGGATCGCGGTCGAGGAACTCGTCTCGGCCGGCAGACCCGGCTGGTACGGCGAGCGCAGGTCGGCTGCGGCGTAGGTGAAGGTCTCGTATGGCTTCACTTCGGGCAGCGGCTCGATTCGTCCGCCGGGGCGGCTCTTGATCTCGTCGATCCGTGCACGCATCTCGTCGATGTCGTTCGAGCAGCCCGCGAGGCCCGTGAGAACCGCGGCTACGAGTGCGATGCGTCGTGTCTTGCTCATCTCGTCGTCTCCGCGTCAGCCCTGGGGCGTCCCTGCCGAGCCCTCGGCCTGCTCGTCCTCGTCGAGATAACGATAGGTCTTGGCCGTCACGTCCAGCGTGAGATCGGCGCCTTCCCCGCCAACAGGCTTTATCTCGATGTCGTGCAGCGTCACGATGCGCGGCAGCGCCGCCACCGCGCTCGCGAAGGCTCCCATCTCGTGGTAGGCCCCGGTGAGCCGGATCGTGATCGGCAGTTCGGCGTAGAAGTCCCTGCGGGTCTCGCCCTGGGGCTGGAAGAGCTTCTCCTCGAGGCCCGCAGCGAGGCCGGCCTGCGAGATATCCACCAGCAGGTTCGGAACCTCGGTCTTGTTCGGCAGCTGCCGCAGCATCGCGCCGAACGACTTCTCCATCTCGGCCAGCTGTTCCTTGTAAGCCTCCAGGTTGGCCGCCTTCTTCGCCTTCGCCTCGAGCGTATTCCACAGCTCGGTCTCGGCGGCGCGCGCCTCGAGCAGGATCGGGCGCTGCGACTTCCAGACGAAGTAGTAGTAGCCGAAGGAGGCCGCGAGCGCGAACAGCAGGATGACCACGCTGATCCGCACGCCGAAGGGCCAGCGACCCGGGTCGTTGGGATCGAGGTTCCGCAGCTGGTCGAGCAGTTCCTTGAGCTTGTTCATTTGGCGGCCACCTGCTGCTGGGCTGCCCCTTCCTCTCCCTCGGGCGGGGTCTGGGGCCGCTGGCTCGCGAGCAGCGTGAACTCGGCGCCGCGTCCGACGCCGCTGCCCTTGGTCTCGACGATCCTGAGCGCCGGGTCAGCGAGCCATTCCGAACTGTCGATGTTGCGCATGAACGCCGACACTCGCGTGCTCGACTGCGCCACGCCCCGCATCTCGAAGCGCGTTCCGGTCTGCTTCAAGTAGGTCAGGTAGACGCCCTCCGGAATGATCCTGACCAGCTCGTCGAAGATGTGGACGATTTCCGGCCGGCTGCGCTGCAGCGTCTCGATGATCTCCATCCGGGCCAGCAGGCGCCGCTTCTGGTTCTCGAGGCCGATGATCTCCTCGATCTTCTTGTCCAGCTCGGCGATCTCGGCTTTCAGGATGCCGTTGCGCTCTTCCTGGTGCGCGATCGCGGCGCTCATCTGCCAGCGCCCGAGCAGCGTCACCAGCGCGGCGGTCGCGAGCGCGGCGCCGAGCGACATATAAAACTCCTGGCGCTTGCGCTTGCGCTCGGTCTCGCGCCACGGCAGAAGGTTGATTCTCGGCATGTCAGTCGAAGCTCCTCAGCGCCAGGCCGCAGGCCGTCAGCAGGGCGGTTGCGTCCTTCTTTACCCCCTGGGCCAGGGCCCGGGAGGAGATCTTCATCTGTCCCAGCGGATCACCGCGCTCGGCGGGGATGCCGACCCGGCTCGAGATCACGTCGGCGACGCCCGGGATGTTCGCGCAACCGCCGCAGATCAGCAGCAGCTCCGGCTGCTCGCGGCCGCTGCCCGAGGCCAGGTAGAACTGCAGCGAACGGCTCACCTGCTGGCACATGTCGTCGATGAACGGATCGAGCACCTCGGACTGGTAGTTCGCCGGGAGTCCGCCTTCCTTCTTGGCCCGGCCGGCCTCTTCCATGCTCAGGCCGTAGCTGCGCATGATCTCCTCGGTGAGCTGCTGCCCGCCGAAGGCGAAGTCGCGCGTGTA